>SFHK01000022.1 GCA_004556395.1 Clostridiales bacterium | reverse complement strand
CAATTTGATTCGCCGCTATTTGGCTTTCAGACGGGAAGCTTGGACAATGTGTTTAGCATAGAGTACTACGATGATATGCATACGACTCAGGTAAAGACGCGGGAAGCGTCGAGCGGAGTAGAGACAATGGTTCGGGGCGGTATATCGTTTGGACTTACGGGTGCGGTCATTGGCGCAATGGTGGGGAGATCGGCTGCGGAGTACGACCAACGAACTGTGATAAAAAATTGTGGATTCGCAATTACGTACAAAGACGGTACGGTGGCAAGCTTCAATGTATTGTTTCTTGTATTTGGATGTTACAGCGCAACAAGCAGTTCGGAGGAATTCAGAAAAGCGAGAGCCATGGCGACGGTTATGTGCGAGGCGCTTGCACCATATATGCAGCGAGCAGAAGATACCGGAAATTCCAGTGGTGACGGTGTGAAACAACTGATGCGGGCATCGGAGCTTGTTGAAAAGGGATTGCTATCCATGGAAGAATTCGAAAAAATGAAAAAGACAATTCTTGCATAACCTAACCGCAGCCCCTCCGTTTGCGCGGAGGGGCTGCGGTTAGGTGGAGGTTAGTAGTCGCGCATGCGTTTCCAGACGTCGAGAACGAGGAGGTAGCGGTTGAGGGGGAGGCCTTTGAAGGGGATATTACTGGTGGCGAAGATATAGCCGCCGCCGGGCTTGGCGTGGGTCAGGCAGTATTCGGCGGAGGCGACGACCTGCTCTGGGGTACCGGTCTGCATGGCGGCGCAGTGGACGTTACCGCAGAGGGCGACCTTATTGCCGTACAGGCGCTTGACCTCGGCGATATCCACGCCCGCCATGGGGTCGAGGGAGTGGAGGGCGTGCGGGTTGGCGGCGACGAGCTGGTCGATGATGGGCATGATGTTGCCGTCCGTATGCTTGATGGCGTAGCCGCCGTGCGTACGAATCTGGCGGATGATTTCGGCGAGGTAAGGCGTGACGAACTCGGCGAACATCTTCGGGGACATGAACGGCCCCTGGTTGAAGCAGTAGTCGCTGCAGAGGATGAAGCCGTCGTAGCCCGCATCCAGCAGAGCGAGGTCGTGCCGGATGGCGGAATTCATCATATCCGCGGCTTCCTGATGCAGGCTTTCGGGGTCTTCGTACATGGCGACGGCCAGCTTCTCAAGTCCGTTTCCGTCCGGAATCGCGAAGGTTCCGTCGCCGTGCGCCAGAATGGCGAACCGGTCGCCGGAAAGCTCGTGCAGGCGCTTCGCGGTTTCGATCTGGTGCGCTTCGTTCAGGTATTGCACGCAGATCGCGTCGTGCTCAAGACGGGTGTAGACCTCAATCAGCGTTTCGGCGTTCTCGGCGATTTTGCGCTCGACCTCCTTCGGGGAAGCGTTTTTCAAGTCCTCCTCGGTCAGAAAGCGCTTGCCGCAGAGCTCTTCCGAAAGCTGAAATTCCAATTCAAACGTGGGAACCCGATCGGGAATGCCCAGATTCAGCGCGCAGAGAAATCGTTCCTTCGGCGTCATGTTCATCCCTCCTGTGGAATTTCGAAGTCCGACGTATGCTCTTTGAAGAAGCGGTAGTAGGTCTGCACGGCGGGCAGCTCCGTCCAGCGGCGAACGCGGGCGGGATCGGCGTCAAGGTCGTACACGCGCGCGCCGCGCATGGCGAGCAGGAAGGGGGAATGCGTGGAGATGATGAACTGGCAGTCGAAGAAGCGGACGGATTCCTCCAGAAACTTCGTCAGCTCCTGCTGGCGGGCGGGAGAAAGGCTGTTTTCTGGCTCGTCGAGCAGGTACAGCCCCGGCTCCTTTATCTTGTCGGTGAAGTAGAAGTAGGCGCTTTCGCCGTTTGAAAGCTCGCGCACGTTGTCCATCAGGTTTTTGCGCACGTATTTGGACTGTGTATTGCTGCGCGCCATCGTGATTTTCTTCAGCTTCTCGTAGTCAGCCATCGAGCGCAGCTGGAATTTGGCGTACTTGTTGTCGAGGTAGTCCACGAACAGCTCCTCGCGCTTCCGGTCGACGCCCTCGTTGATCGTGCGCACGTTCATCATGTAGTCGAACACATCGTCGCTGGTGATGACGCGGCTGTCGGGCGTGATTGGCTGGCGCGTTTCGTAATGGCACATGTCCACATAGTCCTGAAAGAAATTCGAGCGGTTATACAGCGTGTCGCGCTGAAGCCGCAGCTTCTCGGCAATGACGTTGAGCGCGGTGGTCTTTCCGCAGCCGTTGCCGCCGTAAAGCAGCGTAATCGGTTCGAAGCGCAGCGATTTCACGCCGCGGGCGGACAGCACCTTGAAAGGATAGAAGGAATCGTAGCAGGTTCGCTTTTCGGCCATGAAAAAGGAGGTCTCGCGCTCGATGTCCGGAAAGATGAAATCAGACAGGTACATCATGAGGGGAAACCTCCTTGCAATTCAAAAAATGGTTCAGTCGTTCGCGGCCAGCGCGCCCTCGACGATCTTTTTGCCGCTGGAAGCGCCGATGCGGGTCGCGCCCGCGTCGATCAGCGCCTTGGCGCTCTCGTAGTCGCGCACGCCGCCGGAGGCCTTCACGCCCATCTCCGGGCCGACGGTCTGGCGCATCAGGGCGATGTCGTGCACGTTCGCGCCGCCGCCCATGAAGCCCGTGCAGGTCTTCACGTAGTCCGCGCCGGCTTCCTTCGCCAGACGGCACGCGCGAACCTTCTCCTCATCCGTCAGAAGGAAGGTTTCGATGATGACCTTGACCAGCTTTCCACCGCCCGCCTTCACGACGGCGGCAATGTCGTTTTTCACGTATTCATCGTCGCCGGCCTTCAGACGGCCGACGTTGATGACCATGTCCAGCTCTTCCGCGCCGTATTTCGCGGCCATCGAAGCCTCAAACGCCTTGACCTCGGTCTGATTCTGGCCGAGCGGGAAACCGATTACGGTGCAAACCTTGACGGAAGAGCCGGCGAGCAGCTTCGCGGCCAGCGGCACATAGCCGGGATTGACGCATACGGAGGCGAAGCCGTATTCAATGGACTCCTTGCACAGCTTCTCGATCATCTCCGGCGTGGCGTCGGATTTCAGAAGCGTATTGTCGATGTAGGTCTGTATGTTTTTCATGAAAATCCTCCTTTTAACGCACGCGATTTGCAAAAGGCGCGCTTATGTGATATTATAACGGAAAAGGCACCCGCTGGCAAGCGGTATTTGTGATTTGAAAGGGGAGAAACGGATGAAGCGAACGGTTATGGTGTTCCTCGCGGTTCTGCTGGCGCTGAGCATGGCGGCCGCGCACGCGGAGGACGCGGAGGCGAAGCCGGATGGAACGGTGTATGACGCATATCAGGCGGTAATGGACGAAAGCGCGATGGAGGGCTGGCGCGCGGTCAGCTATATCGAGCCCTCGGGGCTGCTTCTGAGCGCGTACACGGAGACGGCGGAGATTACGGTCGATTTGCTCGAGCGCAGGGAAGGCGGCTCCTATCGCGCGATACTGGAGGAGCAGCTGAACGGCGTTACGCGCTATGGGCGCGTGACGGCTTCCTTCGGCCCGGACGAATGGACGGGCAGCCCATGGGGAGATGGCACGGGCGCGCACATCCGGTATCGCTATATGTTTCTGAAGGGCGCCAATACCGACGACGAGTACATGACGGATGTATACATTGCACCGCTGAACGACCGGTACGACTGCAAGGTGACGCTGAACAGCTGGGGAGCCGACGCGGAGGGCGCCGTCCGGGATTTCGAAGCGCGGATGCTGCCGGGGCTGAAGCTTGTGAAAAGGAAGATTTCCACGCAGTTCATGGCGTATCTGAAGGACGCCTATGAGCGCGACGGGCGAACCTATGTCGTGCTGGATTTCTGCTCGGTGGAATACGATCCGTCGATCTACACGATTTACACCGCCAACGACGTGCCGGAGGACTGCGAATACGCGGTAAGCGCCGACGCGCTTGTGTGGATGCCCGACCCCGATCGCCCGGTGTATGAGGCCGAGCAGGTTTCGGTCGACGCGCAGACGATGAAATCGCTGATCGACCGGTATTATCAGAGGAACGACGTCGAGGGCATTTACAACGTGCTGTTTGACGAAAACAATGAAATTATCTGGATGCTGCATTATAATGCATACTGACGCATTGATTTTTCACATTTCATCGTGTAAAATCAAAGTGGGATTGTAACCGTTCAGGGTTTGGAGGAATTCGGTTGGCTATCACTTCGGAAAAGAGAATCCGCAATTTCTGCATCATTGCGCACATCGACCACGGCAAATCCACGCTGGCGGATCGCCTGCTGGAAAAGACCGGGGTGATGGCGCTTCGCGATATGACCGATCAGGTGCTGGACAGCATGGAGCTCGAGCGCGAGCGCGGCATTACCATCAAGTCGAAGGCCGTCCGACTTCCGTATAAGGGAGAGGACGGGCAGATATACGAGCTGAACCTGATCGACACGCCCGGCCACGTGGACTTTACCTACGAGGTATCCCGCGCGCTGGCGGCTTGCGAGGGCGCGATTCTGGTTGTGGACGCGACGCAGGGCATCGAGGCGCAGACGCTGGCAAACGTGTATCTGGCGCTGGATCACGACCTGGAGATCCTGCCGGTCATCAACAAGATCGACCTGCCCAGCGCGCAGCCGGAGGTTGTGAAAAAGGAGATCGAGGACGAAATCGGATTGGACACCGAAAACTGTCCGCTGATCAGCGCGAAGATGGGCATCGGCATTGAGGACGTGCTGAAGGACATCGTCGCGCGCGTGCCCGCGCCGGAGGGCGACCCGGACGCGCCGCTGCAGGCGCTGATTTTTGACAGCTATTACGACAACTACCGCGGCGCGATTTCCAGCGTGCGCGTGAAGCAGGGGCGCGTGAAGGTCGGCGACCGCATCCGCATGATGGCGGGCAAGTGCGAGTTCGACGTAACCGAGGTGGGCGCGTTCACGCCGACCGGCTATCTTCCCACGGACGAGCTGTCTGCGGGCGACGTGGGCTACATTGCTGCGTCGATCAAGGACATTGCCGATATTCACGTGGGCGACACGATCACGCTGGCGCAGAATCCCGCGGAGAAGCCGCTGCCCGGCTACAAGCCCGTGCAGCCGATGGTGTTCTGCGGCATTTACCCGGCCGACGGCGCGGAGTATGAAACGCTGAAGGACGCGCTGGAGCGCCTGCGCCTGAACGACGCGTCGCTGTCGTTCGACCCGGAGACCTCCGTCGCGCTGGGCTACGGCTTCCGCTGCGGCTTCTTAGGACTGCTTCATATGGAAATTATTCAGGAACGCCTGGAACGCGAGTTCGATCTCGATCTCGTGACGACCGCGCCGTCCGTCGTGTATCATGTGAACAAAACCGACGGCACGCAGGTTTTCATCGACAACCCCACAAACCTGCCGCCGATTACCGAGATCGCCTCGATGGAGGAGCCGTACGTGGACGCGCACGTGATTTCCCCGGCGGACTATGTGGGCGCGATCATGGATCTGTGCCAGGAAAAGCGCGGCACGTTCCGCGACATGAAGTATATCGACGGCGGCCGCGTGTCGCTTTCGTATGACCTGCCGCTGAACGAGGTGATTTACGACTTCTTCGACACGCTGAAGTCCCGTACGCGCGGCTACGCGTCGTTCGATTACGAGCTGAAGGGCTATGTGGAGAGCGACCTTGTGAAGCTGGATATTCTGCTCAACGGCGAAGCCTGCGACGCGCTGTCGATTATCGTGCATCGCGACCGCGCCTATGCCCGCGGCCGCTCCATCGCCGAGAAGCTGCGCGACGCGATCCCGCGTCAGCTGTTTGAAATTCCGATTCAGGCGTGCATCGGCGGAAAGATCATCGCCCGCGAAACGGTGAAGGCGCTGCGCAAGGACGTGCTCGCCAAGTGCTACGGCGGCGACATCACGCGCAAGAAAAAGCTTCTGGAGAAGCAGAAGGAAGGCAAGAAGCGCATGCGTCAGGTGGGCACGGTGGAGGTGCCCAGCGAGGCGTTTATGGCGGTTCTCAAGATGGACTGATATGATTGCTTCCGTATATATCCACATTCCGTACTGCGTCCGCAAGTGCGCGTATTGCGATTTTGAATCGTATGCCGGAAGGCTTGCGGACGCGGACGAATATGTCGCGCGCGTGCTTCAGGAGATGGAGCGTGCGCGCGGGGAATACGGAAATCTGGGCGTACCCACGCTGTACATCGGCGGGGGGACGCCTTCTTTGCTGTCGCCCGATCAGCTTTCGCGGCTGCTGGACGGCGCGGCGCGCTTTTTTTCGCTGGACGCGAACGCGGAAATCAGCATGGAAGCGAACCCCGGCACGGTGGACGCGGCGAAGCTGCGCGCGTTCAGAAGCGCGGGCGTGAATCGCATTTCCTTCGGCGCGCAGGCGAGCCAGACGGGGCTTCTTGCGCTGCTTGGCCGCGTGCACACGTGGCCGGAGGCCGTGCTGGCGGTAGACGACGCGTTTGAAGCCGGAATTTCGAACATCAACCTCGATCTCATGTACGCGCTGCCCGGCCAGACGGCGGAGGATTTCGCGGAGACGCTGGACGCGGCGCTGTCGCTGCCGGCCAGCCATCTTTCCTGCTACAGCCTGATTTTAGAGGAAGGAACGCCCCTGACCCGACGCGTGGAGGCGGGGACGCTGCCCGAGCCGCGCGACGAGGACAGCGTGCGCATGCAGCGCCTTGCGCTTGAGAAGACGCGCGCCGCCGGCATGGAGCGCTACGAAATTTCCAATTACGCGCGGCCGGGCCTTGAGTGCCGGCACAATCTCGTGTACTGGGAGCGCGGAAACTACATCGGCTTCGGCTGCGCCGCGCACTCGATGATGAACGACGAGCGGTTCTTCAACCCCGATTACCGCGCGTATCTCTCCGGCGCGCCGCAGAGCGAGCGGGAGCCAGTGCGCGGCACAGAGAAAATGGAAGAAACGCTGCTGCTCGGCCTGCGCATGACGAAGGGAATTTCGCTTGCAGCGTTTGAACGCGCATATGGAAAAGCCTGCGCGGATGCGCTGCGAAGGGAAATTCGTCCATTGGCAGACGGTGGGCTCGCACGCCTGGCGGACGGTCGATTTGCCCTGACGGCGGAGGGAATGGACGTGCAAAACGCAGTGGTCGTGCGGCTTGTGACGGCGCTGGAACGGTGAAAATCGCGCAATTTTGCGGCTTTTCCAGAATTAACATGTATTTTACTTGCGAGGTATTGACAAACTACCCTCCCGAGTGCTAATCTTACGCACAGTGATTAGCACTCGAACACATTGAGTGCTAACGACTGGAGGAGGTGAGAGCATGACGTTGGATGAACGAAAGTTCAAGATCCTGCAGGCGATCGTTGATGACTACATCATGACCGCCATGCCCGTCGGCTCGCGCACCATCTCCCGCAAATCGGGAGTGGGGTTTTCCCCCGCGACGATTCGCAATGAGATGTCCGATTTGGAGGAGCTCGGCTATCTGGCGCAGCCGCATACGTCCGCCGGACGAATTCCTTCCAATAAGGCGTACCGCCTGTATGTAGACCATCTGGTTCAGATGAACGGCATCTCGGAAAACGAGAAGACGCGCATCAACCAATACATGCAGGATCGCTCCAGGCAGATCGAAGAGATGATCCGCGGCGCGGCGAACGTGCTTTCGGACGCGACGCAGTACACCTCGGTGATCGTGGCCCCGCAGATCCAGACGCTGAAGATCAGGCGCGTGCAGCTTGTGCCGGTAACCGACCAGACGGCGCTGATGATCGTGGTTACTTCGGCGGGCATTGTGAAGGACGCGGTGATCCGCGTGCCGGAGGGCATCACCTCCGAGCACCTGTACCGCATCTCCGAAATGCTTACCGGGCAGCTGGCGGATCACACGCTCAGCGAGGTACGGCAAATCTTCGCACAGCTGTTCCGCGACCTTTCCACGCACCGTCGTCTGCTCGGCGGCGTGATGAAGGCGATGGAGGATAAGCTCATTGAGGATGCGCCGGAGGACGTGGTCGTCGGCGGGCCGACGAAGATGCTGAACTACCCGGAATACAGCGACGTGGAGAAGGCAAAGAACTTCCTTACCATCTTCGAGTCAAAGGACCGGCTGGCGCAGATCATGAAGCATTCCGGCGGCATGGAGGTGACCATCCGGATCGGTCCGGAAAATGAAATCGAGGAACTGAAGGACTGCTCGCTTGTCACGGCGACGTACCGCGTGGGCAACCACGGAACGGGCACGCTGGGCATCATCGGGCCGACGCGAATGAATTATCAGCGCGTGGTCACAGTGATGGACTACATGGGACAGGTGATCAGCAGGCTTCTGTCGGGAGACATAGACGAGAAATGAAGAAGCGTATCAAGAAAAAGGGGAAGAAAGTCATGAACAACCACGAGCCCAACACGGAAAACGGGCAGACGGTTTCCGAAGAGCAGCAGGCGCCGGAAGCGGCGCAGGCCGCGGAGGAAACGTCCGGAGCGCAGACCGCGGAGACGGAAACGCCGACGCAGGAGGAATGGGTCGCGGCGCTGGAAAAGACCGTGAAGGAAAGGGATTCCTACAAGGATTCCTGGATGCGGTCGCAGGCCGAGTTCCAGAACTTCAAGCGGCGCAACGCCACCGTGCGCACCGACGCGTACGACGAGGGCGCGAGGGAAACGATCTTCGCGATGCTGCCGGTGATCGATAATCTGGAGCTGGCAATCCGCCACGCCGAGCAGCAGGGCGAGGAAGGCGCGATGGTCGAGGGCGTGAAGATGACGCTCAAGATCATGCTGGACACGCTGGGAAAGATGGGACTGGAAGAGGTTCCCGCCCTTGGCGAGACGTTCGACCCGGAGCTTCACAACGCGGTCATGCGCGTGGATGGCGGCGAGGCGGACAAGATCGTCGAGGTATTCCAGAAGGGCTACAAAGTAAAGGATAAGATGATTCGCTACGCGATGGTCAAGGTATCATCCGGAGAAGAAGCATAAAACCGCAAACACACACACTCAACTATCAGGAGGATGAATATTATGTCTAAGATTATCGGTATTGACCTTGGTACTACCAATTCCTGCGTCGCTGTTATGGAAGGCGGCGAACCCACGGTTATCGCGAACGCGGAAGGCTCCCGCACCACTCCGTCCGTCGTGGCCTTTGCCAAGAACGGTGAGCGTCTCGTCGGCCAGGTCGCCAAGCGCCAGGCTGTCACCAACCCGGAGCGCACCGTGATTTCCATCAAGCGTGAAATGGGCACCGATTACAAAGTGCACGTCGACGGCAAGGACTACACGCCCCCGGAGATCAGCGCCATGATTCTTCAGAAGCTGAAGGCGGACGCCGAGGCTTATCTGGGCCAGCCTGTGACCGAAGCGGTCATCACCGTGCCCGCGTACTTCTCTGACGCGCAGCGCCAGGCGACCAAGGACGCCGGCCGCATCGCCGGTCTGGACGTCAAGCGCATCATCAACGAGCCGACCGCCGCGGCTCTGGCATATGGCCTTGACAAGGGCGAGGTTCACAAGATTCTGGTGTACGACCTGGGCGGCGGCACGTTCGACGTTTCGCTGATGGAAGTCGGCGACGGCGTGTTCGAGGTTCTGGCGACCGCCGGCAACAACCGTCTGGGCGGCGACGACTTCGATAACCGCATTATCGACTACGTCGCGGGCGAATTCAAGAAGGAGAACGGCATCGACCTGCTGGCCGACCGTCAGGCGCATCAGCGTCTGAAGGAAGCCGCCGAGCGCGCGAAGATCGAGCTCTCCGGCAACCTGACCGCCAACATCAACCTGCCGTTCATCACCGCGGACGCCACGGGCCCCAAGCATCTGGACATGACCCTGACCCGCGCGAAGTTCAACGAGCTGACCAGCGATCTGGTTGAGAAGACCATCACGCCTCTGAATCAGGCGCTGTCCGACGCGGGTCTGAAGGCCTCCGACATCGACAAGGTTATCCTGGTCGGCGGTTCCACCCGTATCCCCGCCGTGCAGGAAGCTGTGCAGCGCGTGACCGGCAAGGAGCCCTTCAAGGGCATCAACCCCGATGAGTGCGTGGCCGTGGGCGCCGCCATTCAGGGCGGTGTTCTGGGCGGCGACGTGAAGGACGTTCTGCTGCTCGACGTAACGCCTCTGTCCTTGGGCATTGAGACGCTGGGCGGCGTGTTCACCCGCCTGATCGACCGCAACTCCACCATCCCGACGAAGAAGTCTCAGGTGTTCTCCACCGCTTCCGACGGCCAGCGCAGCGTGGATGTCCACGTGCTGCAGGGCGAGCGCGAGATGGCGGCGTACAACAAGACGCTGGGTCGCTTCCAGCTGGACGGCATTGCGCCCGCTCCCAGAGGCGTACCGCAGATTGAGGTTACCTTCGATATCGACGCGAACGGCATCGTGCACGTATCCGCCAAGGATCTGGGCACCGGCCACGAGCAGAAGATCACCATCACCTCTTCCAGCAACATGTCCGAGGAAGACATCAAGCGCGCCATGGACGAGGCCGAGCGCTACGCCGCCGAGGACAAGAAGCGCAAGGAAGAAGTCGAGACCGTCAACCAGGCCGACAACCTGATCTATCAGACGGAGAAGACCATGAAGGACATGGAAGGCAAGCTCGATCCCGCCGACAAGAGCACGCTCGAAACCGAGCTGGCCGAGTTCAAGAAGGTTCGCGAGAGCAACAACGCGGATGAGATCAAGGCCGCGATGGAGAAGTTCACGCAGAAGTCCTACGAGATCTTCGGCAAGGTCTACCAGCAGGCTGGCCCGCAGGGCGGCGAGCAGGGTGGCCCGGAAGCCGGCCCGCAGGGCGGCGTGCATGACGACGGCACCGTCGAGAGCAACTTCACTGACAACTGATAAACGACGCGAATCGCGTAACCAGCCGCAACGCGAAGGCCGGGTCTCCCGGCTTTCGCGATTGCTGGCGTATATGAAGAGGTGTAGAACTTGGCAAAACGGGATTATTATGAGGTGCTTGGCATCGACCGCGGCGCGGACGACGCAGCGATCAAAAAAGCCTATCGCGCGATGGCCAAGAAATACCATCCCGATGTAAACCCCGGCGACAAGGAAGCCGAGGAAAAATTCAAAGACGTAAACGAGGCCTACTCGGTCTTGTCCGATCCCCAGAAGCGCGCTCGTTACGACCAGTTCGGCCATGAGGATCCCGCCGCGGGCGGCGGACAGGGCGGCGCGGGCTTCGGCGGTTTCAGCGGCTTTGAGGGCTTCAGCGGCTTTGGCGGCTTCGACGATCTGTTCAACATGTTCACCGGCGGCTCGACCGGCAGCACCCGCCGCAACGGTCCCGTGCAGGGCGATGATATTCGCATGAACATTACGCTCACCTTTGAGGAGGCCGCGAAGGGCTGCGCGAAGGAAATCAACCTGTCGCGCACGGAAACCTGCGAGGAATGCAAGGGTACCGGCGCAAAGCCCGGAACCAAGCCGCAGACCTGTACGCGCTGCCACGGCACCGGTGTGGAAACCGTGATTGCGAACACCGCGTTCGGCCGCGTGCAGAACCGCCGCGCCTGCTCGGCCTGTAACGGCCGGGGTGTGACGATCTCCGATCCCTGCCCGAAGTGTCAGGGCCGCGGCAAAATCCGCACGAATCGCCGCCGCAGCGTGAATATTCCCGCCGGCGTCGACGAAGGGCAGATTATCACCATTTATAATCAGGGCAACGCGGGCGACAACGGCGGCCCGGCGGGCGATCTGCAGCTGTTTGTGACGATCAAGCCGCACAAGCTGTTCTCCCGGGACGGCGCAGACCTGTATATCGAGGTGCCGATTTCGTTCACGCAGGCGGCGCTGGGCGCGGAAATCGACGTGCCGACGCTGGATAAGCCGCTCAAGTATACCGTGCCGGAGGGAACTCAGCCCGGAACGCAGTTCAAGGTGAAGGGCATGGGCATTCCGTACGTGCGCTCGAGCAATAAGGGCGATCTTTACATCACCATTCGCGTGGAGGTGCCCAAGAGGCTGACCGAGAAGCAGAAGGAAATTCTGCGCATCTTCGACGAAAGCACCACGGGCAAGGAATACGAGCAGAAGCGCTCCTTCCTGAGCAGGGTAAAGGAAGCCTTCGGCGGCTGATCAAAGCGGAGAGGAAGAACGCCACATGGATTGGATGAAGCTGACCGTGCTCACGACGACCATCGCGTCCGACATCGTGTCGCAGACGCTGATTGACGCCGGAAGCGCCGGTACCGTGATCGAGGATAAAAACGACGTTAAGCTCAACCAGCGCCCCGAGGGACATTGGGACATTATCGACGAGGAAATCGCCCGCCGAATCGGCGACGACGTGAAGGTGACGGGCTTCTACCCGCTGGACGAGCGCGCCAGCGACACCGCCGCGCATGTGCGCGAGAAGCTCTCGAAGCTCTCTGAGCTGGCCCCGGGCGTGGAGCTCGGCAAGCTGACGGTCACCATGTCCACCATCGACGACGAGGACTGGGCGGAAAACTGGAAGAAATCCTACAAGCCGTTCCGGCTCGGCAAGCACATCGTGATTCGCCCCGGCTGGGAGGAGTATTCGCCCGAGCCGGACGACAAGATCATCACCATCGATCCCGGCATGGCGTTCGGTACCGGAACGCATGAGACCACCGGCATGTGCGTTTCGCTGGTGGAGGAAATCGTGAAGCCGGGCATGACGGTGATCGACGTGGGCACCGGCACCGGCATTCTGGCCATTGCCGCCGCGCACATGGGCGCGAAGCGCGTGCTGGCCAGCGACATTGATCCGATGGCCGTGCGCGTGGCGAAGGAAAATGTGGAAATCAACGGCTTCTCGAATGTGATTACCTGCAAGGCGGGCAATCTGCTCGAGGTGGTGGACGAACCCGCGGACGTGGTAATCGCCAACATCATTGCCGACGTGATCATCATGATTGCGGCGGACGTGCGCAAGGTCGTCAAGCCCGGCGGAACGTTCATCTGCTCCGGCATTGCCCGCGAGCGCGAGGACGACGCGGTTCAGGCGCTGAAGGCGGCGGGGTACCCGTCGCTGGATATTCGCCATCAGGGCGAATGGACGGCCATTGCCTGCCGGAGGGATTGACGGATGCACCGTTTTCATATTGACGGCACGCAGATTATGGAAAAGCGTGCGCTGCTTTCAAAAGAGGAAGCGGCGCACGCGTTGCGCGTTTTACGGCTGAAGGACGGAAGTCCGATTGAAGCGCTGGACGGACATGACGCGTGGAAGGCCGTTCTGCGCGTGACGGATGACGGCGCGTACGCGGAGCTTCTGGAAAAGATGACGAGCACGGAAGCGCCGGTCGACGTGGCGCTGTTCATGGGCATTCCCAAGGGCGAAAAGCTGGAGCTGATCGCGCAGAAGCTGACGGAGCTGGGCGCAACTCGGGTGGTGCCCGTGCGCATGGAGCGCTGCGTCGCGAAGATCGAGACGAAAGATGCGGAGAAGAAGCTCGCGCGCCTGCGCAAAATCGCTTCGGAAGCAATGAAGCAGTGCGGCCGCGCCGAGGAAATGGCCATTGACGAGCCGGTTTCCGTGGCGGAAGCCGCAAAACGGATTTCCGATTATGAACTCGGCCTGATGCTGTGGGAGGAAGCGCGCGGATACCGGCTGACGGACGCGCACGCCGAAACGCCCGACGCGCGATCGATCGCCTATATTGTCGGCCCGGAGGGCGGCATCAGCGCCCGCGAAGCCGAAGTTTTTGCGGGCGCGGGGGCGAAGAGCGTCACGCTCGGCCCGCGCATCCTGCGCGCGGAAACCGCCGCTGTGGCGGGCTGCGCGGTGATCATGAACCTGTGGGGAGATTTGTAAACCATGCCTACCATTGCCGTACATACGCTGGGCTGCAAGGTAAACCAATACGACAGCGAGGCTATGCTGGAATCGTTTGAAAAGGCCGGATACGAGAGCGTTCCGTTTGATCAGGACGCGGACGTCTATCTGGTCAACACCTGCACGGTGACCGGCACGGGCGATCAGAAGTCGCTCAAGCTGATTCGCCGCCTGAACCGAGAGCATCCGGACGCGGGCATCATCGTGGCCGGGTGTCTGGCGCAGAGGGACGCGGAGAAGGTCGCGCTGCCGGGCGTGAAGCTGATCGTCGGCGTGCAGCGGCGCAGCGAGGTTGTGGCGCTGTATCAGGAGGCCGTGCGCCGGGGAGCGTTGATCGACGCGATCGCTCCGCTGAAGGACGCGCCGTTTGAGACGCTGTTCGTCTCCCGTCACGAGGGCAAAACGCGCGCCACGATGAAAATTCAGGAGGGCTGCGACCGCTACTGCGCCTATTGCGTGATTCCCTATGTGCGCGGGCCGGTGCGCTCCATGCCGCTGGAAGCGCTTCGCGCGGAGGCGCGCAGGCTGGCGGAGAGCGGCTATCGCGAAATCGTGCTGACGGGCATTCATCTGGCTTCCTATGGGCGCGGAATGGACGAGACGCTTCTGGACGCGATTCGCGCCGTGCAGGAAACGCCGGGCGTGATGCGCATCCGTCTGGGTTCGCTGGAGCCGAAGGTGGTCACGGAGGAATTTGCCCGCGAGCTGAGCGGGTTTGACAAGCTGTGCCCGCAGTTCCATCTTTCGCTGCAAAGCGGTTCGGACGGCGTTCTGAAGCGCATGCACCGGCGCTACACGGCGGACGAATACCGGCAGGCGGCGGACACGCTGCGCGCGTATTTTGAGAACCCTGCCATCACGACCGACGTCATCGCCGGTTTCCCCGGAGAGACGGACGAGGAGCACGCGGAGACGGAGGCGTTTCTGCGGAAGATCGGCTTTGCGCGCATTCATGTGTTCCCGTATTCCCGTCGGTCGGGCACCGTGGCGGACAGGCTTCCCGGGCAGGTTCCGGAGGAAGTGAAAAAAAACCGCGCGAATAAACTGATTGAAATCGGGAACCAACTGGAAATCGCATACGTCCAATCACTGAAGGGCGCGGAGAAAGAGGTTCTTTTTGAAACCGCGTCTCCCGACGGGGGAGCCGAGGGGTATACCCGGGAGTATGTGCGCGTGCGTGCAGACGCGCGTCCGGGCGAGATTCGCCGGGTGCGCATTGGGGAAACGCAGGGCACGCTTGCCGTCGGCACGATTCTCAGCGAAGAGCGGAGGTGAGATACAATGGACAGTTGCCTTTTCTGCAAGATTATTGCGGGACAGATTCCGTCTGACAAGGTGTATGAGGACGATCGGTGCTACGCGTTCCGGGATATCAATCCGCAGGCGCCCGTACATATCCTGATCGTCCCGAAAACGCATGTGGCGGACGTCGCCGAGTGCACGGAAAAGGACAGCGCGCTGGCCGGTCACGTTCTGAAGGTGGCCTCCGAGCTCGCGAAGCGCGAGGGACTGACAAACGGCTTCCGTCTGGTGACGAACGCCGGAGCCGACGCCTGCCAGTCGGTGAAGCATTTTCATGTGCACCTGCTGGGCGGCCGGAAAATGTCTGAAAAAATGGATTAGTTTCCGAAAAAGTCACACAAACGCGCTGAAGTCACCAAAATATAATGGAGGCTACTGCTTGACGGTAGCATGGATTTACGGTATAATAGTCTCTGTAGCGCACCCCATGCTACATTGGCAATGAGTGCCAGCAATCGCGAGGGGAGGGAAAACAATGTCTGAAGTCCGTATTCGGGATAATGAGTCTCTCGAAAGCGCGCTGAGAAGATTCAAGCGCATGACCGCTCGTTCCGGCATCCTTGCCGAAGCCAGAAAAAGAGAGCATTACGAAAAGCCCAGTGTGAAGCGTAAGAAGAAGGCGGAAGCCGCTCGTAAACGCAAGTATTAATCACATGTCGGCCCCTTTGTTTGACAAAGGGGCCCTTTGGTGTTTCACAGAAGAAGACGTTCGAAAAGAAATACATACCGGAGTGGGAAGCGTGACCTATGCCTTGCTTCTTTGGCCGTATGCGAACGCGCGCTACGAAGCGGCGGTGCGCGAGCCGGCCGTGGCGGAACTTGAACTGATCCTTGCTTCCGTGGGCATTCCAGAAAAATGCGAATATCGGGAGCTTTCCGGCGCGGGAGCGCTGGTGTTTTCTTCGGAAAACGCGTCGCTTTCGGAAACGGAAATTCAGCGCGTCTGGACGCATTCGCTTGCGTACTGGTTTGGAATTCTTCAGAAGGACGGAAGCTTTCTGCCGCTGTCGGGCGCGAAACCGGCTCGAATCGGCGCGGATCTGCCGTTTGTTCAGAAATACAAGGGAAAAACGAATGAACGCTTTACGCAGCAGCTGATCAATCTGGCGCTGTATTCCTCGAAATTTGAAAAGGAAGAACGGCTTCAGCTGCTGGATCCCATGTGCGGACGCGGCACGACGCTGTTTCAGGCGCTGAACCGCGGCTGGAACGCCGTGGGGCTGGACGTCGATAAAAAAGCGATTCATGATCTGCTGGATTATTACGAGAAATACCTACAGTATCATCGTCTGAAGCACGAAAAAAAACAGATGTCAGCCACGGTAAAGGGGCATAAAGCCGTGCCTTTCCGAACGGTGACGAGCGAAAGCACCGTGCTGCGTGTGGGCGAGGCCGATGCGGCCATTGCCGGAGCGGCGGTTGGAAGGGAAAGCCAGCACCTGATCGTGTGCGACCTGCCGTATGGCGTGCAGCACGCGCCGGGCGGCGAGGGCGGCGCAAGGCAGAGCTTTGAGACGCTGCTTTCCCGCACGATTCCCTCGTGGCACGAGGCGCTGAAGACGGGCGGAGCGGCGGCGGTTGCGTATAACGTCAACACGCTGAGGACGGAAAGTGTTCGCGCGATCATGGAGGCCTGCGGCCTGAAGCCGATGCGCGGCGGAATATACGACCGGCTGGAGCACTGGGTGGAACAGGCGGTGACGCGGGATGTGACCGTCGCGGTGAAGGCCTGATGCCGTCATATGAAGGAACAGATTTGCTTATATTGATTGGAACCCGAATCCCTTGAGAGTGGGAGGTTGAGAAATTGGATTATCGTACGCTGTACGCGAAAACGGTGGCGGCGCTTCGTCTGTTAGCCAAGCAGAACGGCGTGAAGCTGCCCGCCGGCGCGAGTAAGATGACCATCGTACAACGGATTTTGGAGAAGGAACATGGGTACGCGGAGGCCGCGGTTGACCAGCTTATTCAGGAGGAAACGGCAGGAGCGGAGGAACCGCGCGCCAGAGAGCCTGAAAAAGAAGAAACAAAGGCTGAACCTGTCTTCAAATTACAGGATACCGAAAAATCAGAAAATATAGAAAATTCAAAAGCTGTCTTAAAAATGGAGAAGCCGCCGGTTTCAGAGGAAGCGGTTTCGGAAAATATACCCGTTATTGAGAAAAAAGAAGAAAATCCAGTGCCTGAAAAAATGGAAGAAGCGCCGGTGAAGCGCCCCAGAGGCAGACCGCGCAAGACGGACGAGCAGCGCGCGGCGGAAGCTGAGGCCAAGCGCGTGCGCACGGAAGCGTCATCAAATCCGGAAGAGAAGAAAATTGATAAAGCGGAAAACGCCGCTGCGGAAAAAACGCCGCGTTCGGCCAGCGGTCGGCGTGGCCCGGGCAGAAAAAAGAACGTTGAAGCACCGATAGAAAATACGAATGCTTCTCTTGAAAAGAGCGCGTCGACGGAGTCGGAGACGACTTCTGTATCGGAAGAAGCGAAAAAAGCCGTTTCAGAGCCGACAGAAAAATCCAAGAGCGCGGAGTCTGTGCGCATCGACGCGCCGGAAAAGACGGAGTCGGTCGACGTATCAGAGAAAACGGAAAAGGCGGCTTCAGAAACGGGCAGCGCGCCGGAGGTGACGGAGAAAGCGACTGTGCAGCTGGAGAATGGTTCGGACGCGTCGAAGTCTGCGGCCGGCACGTCGGAAGAAAAAGCGAACGCGGGCAAAGAAGAGCCGCGTGCGGCTTCTGCTTCGCAGACGGACTATAGACCTCGTTTCCAGCCGCGGTATACGAATTATCAGAACGGGCAATATTCGAACAATTCGTACCAGAACGGGCAGCATCAAAATAATCCATATCAAAATGGCCAGTACCAGAACGGCACGTATCAGCCACGCACGTACGCGCGGCCGGCTGGGAGTGCGGACGGTCAGGCGACTGTGCGGAACGGGTATTTGCGTCCGCAGGGAGACGCGCAGCGTCCTCAATATGTGCGTCCCGCGCAGGATGGACAGGCGCAGCCGGGTCGCCCGATTGTCGCGCGCAGCGAAAACGCGCAGACGATTTCGACGAGAGGGGTATACACCCGCAGCACGGGCACGATGCCGAATCGGCCGTTTGTGAACCGGGAGAACGCGCCGTCCGAGCGTCGGCCGGTGACGGGAACGGACGCGGCGGCACAGACGGAAACGGCGACGCCGTCCGCGGAGACGACCGCGCCCAGAGACGCGGCGGCGGAAAGCGCGCCGACGTTCCGCCCGGCGATGAACGAGAATGCGAACGTAAATTACGCGCAGAGCACGGATTTCGCCGACGGCGCGGGCGTTCTGGAAATTCATCCGGATGGGTATGGCTTCCTTCGAGCCGAAAACTACCTGCCGGGCACGAACGACGTGTACGTGTCGATCACGCAGATTCGCCGGTTCGGCCTGCGCGTGGGCGATTACGTGGAGGGCAAGACGCGCCCGCAGCGCGAGGGCGATCGCTATGTGGCGATGATTTACATCAGCGCCATCAATGGCCGTCCGCCGGAGGAATCCTATCGGAGACCCCGGTTTGAAGACCTTACGCCCATCTATCCCGACACGCGCATCCGTCTGGAGCAGCCGTCGGGCGTCAACGATCTGGCACTGCGAGCGATTGATTTGATTGCGCCCATCGGAAAGGGGCAGCGCGGACTGATCGTGTCTCCGCCGAAGGCGGGCAAGACGGTGCTTCTGAAGAAGATTGCCAACGCCATCACGGAGAACAATCCCGAGATGCATCTGATCGTGCTTCTGATCGACGAGCGTCCGGAGGAAGTGACCGACCTCAAGCGTTCCATCAAGGGCGAGGTTGTGTATTCCACCTTCGACGAGATGCCGGAAAACCACACGCGGCTGAGCGAAATGACGCTGGAGCGCGCGCAGCGGCTGGTGGAAATGGGCAAGGACGTGGTGATTCTGCTGGATTCGATCACGAGACTGGCGCGCGCGTACAACCTTGTGATTCCGCCGACCGGACGTTCGCTGTCCGGCGGTCTGGATCCAGGCGCGCTGTATAAGCCCAAGCGCTTCTTCGGCGCGGCGCGCAACATCGAAAACGGCGGCAGCCTGACGATCATCGCCACGGCGCTGGTGGAAACGGGCAGCCGCATGGACGACATCATCTACGAGGAGTTCAAGGGAACCGGCAACATGGAGCTGCATCTGGACAGAAAGCTGTCCGAGAAGCGCATCTTCCCTGCGATCGACCTGAACAAGTCCGGCACGCGCCGCGACGAGCTGCTCTACACGCCCGAGGAAGCCGAGGGCGCGCTGCAGATGCGCCGCATGCTGTCCTCCGGCGGCAATCAGGACACGACCGAGCAGCTGATCGAGCTGATGGAAAAGACGCGCACGAACGCCGAATTCATTGCCCGCATGAAGGGCTGGGCGGCCATCTGGCAGAAGGAAGGCTACACGCTCGGCGGCCGCTAAGGTTGCATCCGTGTAAAATCGCAAAAAGGCATTGCAGAAACGGGAGCAATGTGATATACTAACAAATGCATGACGACACTGGATGCCGTACGCGCCGAGCGCATGACAATCCGGTTTGTACGGACTGCGAGTCTGTGCATGAGAGGTGAAAACGAATGAAAGAGAAGATCCATCCCAACTACGGCAAGGCGATCGTCCGCTGCGTTTGCGGCGAGACCTTCGAGACCGGTTCCACCAAGAAGGAGCTGCGCGTGGATATCTGCTCCAAGTGCCATCCCTTCTACACCGGAAAGCAGAAGCTGGTTGACAGCGGCGGACGCGTCGATCGTTTCAAGAAGCGCTACGGCATGTAATTGCAGAATCTGCATTGCTGAGCTTTGGCGTGCTCACAGGCTTTCACAGATCGGGCACACGTCCGATCTGTTTTCTTTATATCGCATTCGGGAAAGGAGAACGCATGAGTACTTTTAAAGAAAGGTTCCACTGGTGGTGGACGGGCAAATACCCGAACGAGCGTCCTTCGGTGGGCGGACAGGCGGTCATGGAGGGCGTGATGATGCGCGGCACCAAGTGCTCGGCCATCGCCGTGCGCAAGGGGGACGGCACCATCACCTACGTGACCAAGCCGATAAAGAAGCCGGCGGACAAGCATAAGTGGATGGGCTGGCCGATTATCCGCGGCATCGTCAACTTCGCGATTATGCTCGTCGAGGGCATGAAAACGCTGACCGAGTCGGCGGACATGGCCGGGCTGGAAGCGGAGGAGCCGACGAAATTTGAAAAGAAGGTTTCTGAAGCTCTGCACGTGAAGCCGGACGACGTGATGATGGCGTGCGCGGTGGTGCTGGCGGTGGTGCTGGCAATCGGTCTGTTCTTCGTGCTGCCCATTTCGCTGGAATGGCTGGTGCGCAAGGTGATTCATTCCGAGCTGGTCGTGAACCTGATCGGCGGCGTGATTCGCATCTGCGTGTTTTTGCTGTATGTGTATTTCTGCTCGCGCATGAAGGAAATTCATCGCGTGTTCATGTATCATGGCGCGGAGCACAAGTCGATTTTCTGCTATGAGCACGGCGAGGAGCTGACGGTCGAAAACGCGCGCAAGTATACCACGCTGCATCCGCGCTGCGGCACGAGTTTCCTGATGATCGTGATGATCATTTCCATCCTGCTGTTCACGCTGTTCAGCGAAATCGCGGGCGGCAGCGTGATCAACGCGAATATTTTCCTTCGCATCCTGTGCAAGCTGGCGCTTCTGCCGCTGGTGGCGGGCGTTTCCTATGAGGTGCTGAAGTGGCTGGGACGCGCGGAGGACACGCCGGTAATCAAGGCGCTGAAGTGGCCGGGTCTGATGACGCAGAAGCTGACCACCGCGGAGCCGGACGACGAAATGCTCGAGGTGGCGCTGGTGGCCCTGAAGGCGTCGCTGGGCTGGGAGAAGCCCCTGCCCGAGAGCTATTATGAAAAGAAGGAAGAAACCGAGGCGACGGAGGCCGAATGACCTTCGGCGAATGGATCGCGGCGGCGCGCGCCGAGCTTGAACGGGCGGGAAATCCCGACGCACAGGTCGACGCGCGCCTGTTGGTATGCGGCCTGTGCGATCTTGTGCCCGGAAGGCTGGCGGGAATCTGCGGGCAGGAAATGCCCGCGGCGCTGCACGCGGAGCTTGAAAGGCGGCTTGACAGGCGGCTGAGCGGCGAGCCGCTTCAGTATATCGAGGGCGCGGCGTATTTCATGGGGCTGAAATTCGCCGTGGATTCGCGCGTGCTGATTCCAAGACAGGACACGGAAACCCTGTGTGAGCAGGCGCTTACGTTCCTGCGCGGGTACACGGGCGCGGAGGTGCTCGATTTATGCACCGGCAGCGGCGCGATTGCCATATCCGTCGCGCGTCTACAGCCGGGTCTGCGCGTGGCGGCGACGGATATGAGCTCGGACGCGCTGAGCGTCGCGAGCGAGAACGCGCACCTGAACGGCGTGTACGTTCGCTTTATGCAGGGCGATTTGTTTGAGCCGGTGGCGGGGGAGCGGTTTGACGCGATTCTGTGCAACCCGCCGTACCTGACGGCGGACGATATGGTTCATTTGCAAACCGAGGTGGCGTGCGAGCCGCGGATGGCGCTTTTCGGCGGCGAGGACGGTTTGATGTTTTACCGTCGTCTGGCTCATGAGGTTTACAGGCATCTGAAGCCCGGCGGATATGCGCTGTTCGAGGTAGGCGACGGACAGGCGGCGGAGGTTCTGCGCCTGATGAGTGAAAACGCCATGTGCGCCGCGAGCGGGACGGTGAAAGACCTGCCCGGCGTGGAGCGCGTGGTATGGATAAGGAGCCGATAGGGACGCATGGAAAACGCGGCATACAGTGAAAAGGATCGAATCGCCCGCCAGATGGAGGCCATCGAGGGGCGATTCGAGGAGCTTTCAATTCGAATTACGCTGCCCGAGGTCATTGCCGATACGGCGCTGTTCCAGAAGCTGATGCGCGAGCACAGCGACATGGAGGAGCTGGCGACGGCGGCGAAGGCCTACGGCAAGCTGCGCCGGCATATTGAGGAAGCACAGGAAATGGCGGACGGCGACGATCCCGATATGGCGGAAATGGCGCGCGAGGAGCTTACGGAGCTGAACGCCGAGCTGGACAAGGCGACGGCCGAGGCGCGGTTGCTTCTGCTGCCCAAGGATCCGGACGATCGGCGCAACGCCATTATCGAGGTACGCGCGGGCGCGGGCGGCGACGAAGCCGGCCTGTTCGGCGCGGAGCTTGTGCGCATGTACGCGCATTACGCCGCCGCGCGCGGCTGGAAGACCGAGATGATCGAGGGCGGCGAGACGGAGCTGGGCGGCATCAAGGAAGCGATCATGTCCGTGAAGGGCAAGAACGTGTTTGAGCGGCTGAAGTTCGAAAGCGGCGTTCACCGCGTGCAGCGCGTGCCGGTCACGGAGTCCAACGGCAAATTGCAAACGTCCACGGCAACGGTGGCCGTGCTGCCGGAAGCGGAGGACGTGGAGGTCAGCATCGGGCCGAACGATCTGCGCATCGATACCTATCGAGCCTCCGGCGCGGGCGGCCAGCATGTAAACCGCACCGATTCCGCCGTGCGCATCACGCATATTCCCACCGGCCTTGTGGTCACCTCGCAGGATCAGCGCTCGCAGATTCAGAACCGCGAGCGCGCCATGCAGGTGCTGCGCAGCCGTCTGTATGAGATGCAGCGTGAACAGGCGGACAGCGAATACGCCAACCGTCGACGTCTGCAGGTGGGCTCCGGCGACCGTTCGGAGCGCATCCGCACGTACAATTTCCCGCAGGGACGCGTGACCGACCATCGAATCGGACTCACGCTTTACAAGATTAACGACATTATGAACGGCGATCTGGACGAGCTGATCGACAAGCTCATCCTCGCCGAGCAGACGAAGCTGATGGAGAACGCATGAACACAAGAGTGGTAAAGCCGGACGCGCGGGCACTGGAGGAAGCGGGCGCGCTGATTCGCGCCGGACAGGTGGTCGGGTTTCCGACGGAAACGGTATACGGTCTGGGCGGCAACGCGCTGGACGGGGAAGCGGTAAAGCGCATCTTCGCGGCGAAGGGACGGCCGGGCGACAATCCGCTGATCGTGCACATTTCGGCGCTCGATCAGCTTTCCAAGGTGATCTCCGGCGAAATGCCGGAAAGCGCGCGCAGGCTGGCGGAGGCCTACTGGCCGGGCCCGCTGACGATGATCATGGATAAGGCGGACGGAATTTCGATGGAAGCGACGGCGGGGCTGGACAGCGTCGGCGTGCGGTTTCCGTCGCATCCCGTGGCGCAGGCGTTCATCACGGCCTGCGGCGTGCCGGTTGCCGCGCCCAGCGCGAATCTCTCCGGCAAGCCCAGCCCCACGACGGCGGCGCATGTGCTGGCCGACATGGACGGGCGCGTGCCGATGATCATCGATGGCGGCGCGTGCGACGTGGGTCTGGAATCGACCGTGGTCGACGTGCGCAGTACGCCGGTGCGCGTGCTGCGTCCCGGCGGCGTTACGCCGAGGATGATTGCCGACGTGCTGGGCGAGGTCGAGGTGGACGGCAGCGTGCTGCGTCCGCTGAAGCAGGGCGAAATCGTGCGCTCGCCGGGCATGAAGTATAAGCATTACGCGCCGGACGGTTCGCTGGTGATCGTGAAGGGCAGCGCGGAGAAGGTCGCGCGGGAAATCTGTGCGCTGTACGACGAAAGCGACGGAGAGAAGCGGATTCTGGCGCTGGAAGCGCATATTCCGCTGTACGGAAATCGCCGGGTGTTTTCGCTGGGCGCGGACGCGAAGAGCATGGCCAACCGCCTGTTTGACGCGCTGCGGGAGATGGACGCGGAGCGCGTGAATGCCATCTTCTCGGAAGCCGTGCCCGCGGAGGACATCGGTCTTGCCGTGATGAACCGGCTGGGAAGAGCCGCCGCGTTCCATATTGTGGACGTGGGCGAGGATGAATGAGGAGGGCCGCGCATGCTTGAAGCCTACTGGTCGCTGCTTCTGATTCCGGCGGCGATGATGGTTTTGCGTTTTGTGACGCGGAAATACGTGTTCAGCGCGCTGGTCACGCTCGACTGCCTGATCCTTGCGCTGTTTACGAGGACTCCAATGAGCGGCGTGATTGCGCTGGGCTTCGCGTTCTCCATTGTGGGCGATTACCTGCTGGCGCACCAGAAGGGCAATCCCATGCGGTTCGTCGCGGGCGTGGGCGGCTTTTTCCTTGCGCACGTCTGTTTTCTGATCTATGCGGCGCACGCGGCGCGTCCCGGCGTTCTCAGCGCTGTTGTGGCCGCTGCGCTGGTGATCGGCTATTCCGTGTTCCTGTGGAAGGGAATCTATCCGCACGCGAAGGGCGCGCCGCTGCGCGTGGCGCTGGCCATGTACATGCTGATTTCGGCGGCGGTGCTGTCGGTTTCGCTGGGAACGACGCTTACGCTGTTCAAGGTTGGTATTTTTATGATTGTTTTCTCGGATACGCTTATCGGGCTTCACACGTTCATGGGCATACAGCGCGTGCAGAAGTGGATTCTGCCCACGTATTACCTGTGCCACATTCTGATCGCGGCGACGCTGATAAGCCTGATGTAACGGAGGAGGATGGAAGATGGGGAAATATGCAATCGGCATTGACTACGGAACCCTTTCGGCGCGCGCGCTCGTGGCGGAAATCGGCACCGGCCGCGAGGTCGGCGAGGCGGTGTATGAATACGAGCACGGCGTGATGGACGAGAGACTTCCCGACGGCACGCGCCTGAAGCCGGACTGGGCGCTTCAGCATCCGGATGACTATCTGAAGGCGCTGGAAACCGCCGTGCCGCAGGCCGTCAAAAACGCGGGCATCGACAAAAACGACGTGGTCGGCATCGGCATCGACTTTACCGCCTGCACCGTGATTCCCATCGACAAGGCGGGCAACCCGATGTGCTGGAAGTATCCGTCCAATCCGCACGCGTACGTGAAGCTGTGGAAGCATCACGCGGCGCAGGATCAGGCGAACCGGCTGAACGCCATTGCCGAGGCTCGCGGAGAGAAATGGCTGAAGCGCTACGGCGGCAAGATCTCCTCCGAGTGGATGTTCCCCAAGCTCTGGCAGATTGCCGAGGAGGATCCGGCACTGTACGCCGAGACCGACCGTTACATGGAGGCCGGCGACTGGGTGATTCTGCGCCTGACGGGCGTGGAAACGCACAACAGCTGCATGGCCGGTTATAAAGCAATCTGGCACAAGAAGGACGGTTATCCGTCGAAGGAATTCCTGAAGGCCTGTCACCCTCTTCTGGAAAACGTGGTGGAAGAGAAGCTTGGCCCGGTCACGTCCATCGGAAGCAAGGCGGGCGAGCTGACGAAGGAAATGGCGGAGAAGATGGGGCTGAAGCCCGGCATTGCCGTGGCCACGGCGAATGTGGACGCGCATGTTTCCCTGCCGCCGGCGGGGCTGACCCAGAAGGGCTCCATGCTGATGATCATGGGTACGTCCACCTGCCACATCATGCTTTCCGACGAGGAGCGCATCGTGCCCGGCATGTGCGGTGTGGTGGAGGACGGCGTGGTGCCCGGCCTGATGGGGTACGAAGCGGGGCAGAGCTGCGTGGGCGACCATTTCAACTGGTTCGTGGAAAACTGTTTCCCGGAAGCCTACGCGCGTGAAGCCGAAAAACTGCACATGAACGCGCATCAGTACCTGACGATGCTCGCGGAAAAGCAGAAGCCCGGCGAGAGCGGTCTGCTGGCGCTCGACTGGTGGAACGGCAACCGCAGCGTGCTCGTGGACGTAGACCTGACCGGCATGCTGCTCGGCATGACGCTGACGACCAAGCCGGAGGACATCTATCGTGCGCTGATCGAAGCCACGGCTTACGGCACGCGTATGATCATCGATACCTTTGAGGAGAACGGCGTGGCGATCGAAAGACTGTACGCCTGCGGCGGCATCTCGCAGAAGAATCCGTTCCTCATGCAGGTGTACGCCGACGTGCTCAAGCGCGAGATTCACATTGCCCGTTCCACCCAGACCCCGGCCCTCGGCAGCGCCATGTTCGGCGCGGTGGCGGCCGGAAAGGCGGCGGGCGGGTATGATACGATCGAGGACGCGGCCAAGGAAATGGGCGGCACGCTGCCCACCGTCTATCGCCCGTGCCCGAAGAACAGCGCCATGTATGAGAAGCTGTATGCCGAATATCGCCGCCTGCACGACTATTTCGGCCGCGGCGGCAACGACGTCATGAAGCGCCTGAAGGGAATCCGCAGAGAACAGACGCAGGAATAAACTTCAGGGGGCCGTCCCGACAAGGAACGGCCCCTGAATTCTACAGAGGCTGAACTGGCATGCGTTCCCATTTTCATAGCGCGCTTTTCTTGACAAACGCCGGCCGTGAAGGTATAATAAACCATATTGCGCGGGTATGGCGGAATTGGCAGACGCGAAGGATTTAGGTTCCTTTACCAGCCGGTGTGCAGGTTCAAGTCCTGTTACCCGCATAAGCTTTGCCCACGGTATGATTGAAGCGGATCATACCGTGGGCATTTTCATAGAATCCTCAAAAACGAAAGAGTCTGTTTCCTCTTTCGAGAAAACAGACTCTCCACAGGGGCAGTAAGATTCGAACTCACAACAAAGGTTTTGGAGACCCACGTGTTACCATTACACCATGCCCCTAAACACGAACTTTATTATACACGGATTCTGCGGTTTTGTCAATTCCCTTTTTGACGTTTTTTCAGGAAAATAGAAAAATAGAAGGCGTAGAGTGCAAAAGAAACGTGCCGGTTTTGTAGGAAAACCGGCACGATGGGTTGAGACTATTGAGGTTAGGACCAGTCGCTGAGGGAGTCGGTTTCGTCGTCGGTTGACCAGTCGGCTTCGCCGTCGGTGGCTTCGTCGAGGAAGGACTGGCTCCAATCTTCCGACCATTCGCCGTCCCAGTCGCCGCCGGAGAAGTCTGAAAAGGTGATTTCTTCGGTCTTTCCGTCGTCATAGGTGATGACGAGCAGGCTTTCGTCCGTCCAGCCGACCGTACCCGAGAAGTCGTCGGGCGGATAGACGAGCTGGGTTGCGAGGGTGTAGAGATCCATCACATACAGAAGGTCGCTGCCCTGATAGGGCACGAAGAGCAGCAGCTTGCTGCCGTCCGGGGAGAGGGAAGCGTCGGTGGGGGAAAGAAGCTCGCCGGAGACGATCTGCCCGACAAACGCGCGGGATGCGTCGGTCGCGTAGCCATAGGCGTCGTACAGGTTTTCCATCGATACGGCTTCGGCGTTCAGGGAGCCGGGCTCGACGACGATGAACGAATCAAAGCCCTGCAGCGCGCCCCAGAATACATTGAACACGCAAAGGGCGGGAACGCTTTCACCGTTGTTGTCCAGCCACATCAGCACGTGGCCGCTGGAAGTCAGCGGGGAGTATTCCATGCGGTAGGGACGCAGCTCCTTCGTGGCGGCCGGGAAGGGATAGGAATTGGAAACGTAGCTGTCGCCGTCGGCGACGAGGTGAAGGATGTCCGACTTGGCGGTTTCATCCCGGTTCTTGCGGAGAACAAACACATTGCCGTCCGCGTCGGCGCGAATGGACAGGCATTCATATTGATCGTCCAGCTGGGCGATGGTTTTGAAATCGCCGCCCTCGGACAGGATCGTCACGTCGTAACCCGCGGCCGAGCGAATTAAATAGTAGATATTCTGGTCATACGGGCTGACATAGGCATCAATCGCGCCGGCTTCGATGGCGGCGATTTTTCCGTTTTCCGTAATAGAAGTATCCGCCAGACGCACCTCCGCCGAGGCGCAGGCCGCCAGCAGCGCGAAGCACACAAGAAGCGAAAGCAGCTTTTTCATCATAGTTCTCCCTTCGTATAAAAAGTCTTATACAATGTCAGTATACCATGCAAATGGTTGTCCGTCAAGAAAAATACACGGACAGACACAAAAACGACCAAAAGCCGGCTGACGACTGGAAAATTGAAAAATTAACATGAGAGAACCGAATCAAAATTTCGTTAAGCGCCCAAAATACGCTGTACAACGCGCGCGGGGCGTGCTATAATATAGATAAGCCCTGTAATGAAAGAACCCTGGTTAGCCGTGTCCCTCCCGGTGGTTACCCCTGCCGATGAAAGGAACGAATCAACAAGGCGATCAATCATCAGACAGAGGCCATCAGTAGAGGAGGATTTATCCATGTACGAAGACAAGACTTTGGTTTGCCGCGAGTGTGGCAACGAGTTCGTGTTCACCGCTTCCGAGCAGCAGTTCTACGCCGACAAGGGCTTCCAGAATGAGCCCGGCCGCTGCCCGGCCTGCCGTGCCGCCCGCCGTCAGCAGAACGGTGGCAACAGCAACCGCGGCGAGCGTCAGATGTATGACGTGATCTGCGATGGCTGCGGCCGTCCCACTCAGGTTCCCTTCCAGCCCCGCGGAGACCGTCCGGTCTACTGCCGTGAGTGCTTCGAAGCCAACCGTCAGAGCCGTTATTAATTCATAGCTCAAAGCGCCTTCCGGCCTTCCGGAGGGCGTTTTCTTTATGAAAATACGAAATCCGCCCGAAACGCGTTCAGGCGGATTTTCTGAAAAAGGGATCAGTCTTCGATGGCGGCCTTCCGGCGGTTGACGGCAGCAATGGCCTCCGGCGGGAACTTCGGGCGGCGGTCATAGGTGTATAGGCCGTTCTGTTCCTGCTCGACGTCGGTCAGCTGCGTGTAGCAGAAGCCCATGAGATCGGGGCTGTCCAGAAGCGCGGTCGTCAGGCCCTCATAGCGGGAGAGGAATTCCTCGCGGGATTTGGGCGCGACGCCGTAGCCCCAGCCCTTTTCGTCGTTCGACCAGTAGATTCCGCCGTACTCGCTGACGAAGCGGGGGCCGCCAGTGTAAAGCTGCTTGCCGGGGCACGGCTCGAACAGCGGCGCGCCGGCCTTGTAGCGCTCCTTATAGACGTTCACGTCCTGCTCGTAGTCGTGAATATCGTAGATGTCCGTCTCACAGCAGTGGAATCCGCCGGAGGCATCAATGACCGGACGGGTGGGATCGGCGGCCTTGGTGGCGCGGTAGGTCATTTGCAGCGTCAGCTGGCGCAGACCGTTATTCGATTCGCCCCAGACCTCGTTGTACGGGCACCAGCCGATGATGCTCGGCGCGCAGAAATCGCGCTCGACGGATTCCAGCCACTCGCGCAGCATGATACCCATCGTCATCGGACGCGACGCGTCGATGCCCCAGCTGGCCATTTCGCCCCAGCACAGATAGCCCAGACGATCCGCCCAGTAGAGGAAGCGGGCCTCGAACACCTTCTGATGAAGGCGCGCGCCGTTGAAGCCCATGGCCATGCTCATTTCGATGTCGTGCTTCAGCGCTTCGTCGGTGGGGGCGGTGTAAATGCCGTCCGGATAGAAGCCCTGATCCAGAATGAGACGCTGGAAGACGGGCTTGCCGTTGATCAGGCACTTCATGCCGTCCAGCGAGACGGTGCGCAGCGCGAAATAGCTGTCCAGCGTGTCGCCGGGCTTGCCGTCCTTCGCGAGCGTGAGTTTCAGATCGTACAGATTGCCCTCGCCCGGGCCCCAAAGGTGCTTGTTTTTCACCGTGAGCGTCATCTTTGCGTGTCCGCCGTCAACGAGCACGGTGCTTTCGCATTCGGGCGCGCCGCTGAAAGAGGCTTCGGCGGTCAGCGTCATGCCATGATCGCATCCGTCGATCGTTGCGTCCAGATACAGGGAGCCGTTGGCGGCGTCGGGAATCATGCGAACCTGACGGATGTACGCGGGCTCGACCCATTCAAGCCACACCGTCTGCCAGATGCCGGTGGTGCGGGTGTAGCTGCAGCCGTAGGATTCATAGCGCGCGGACTGCTTGCCGTAGGGCTGGAAACCGGCGCGCTGGTCGTCGTCAGCGCAGACGACGAGCGTGTTTTCGCCGGGCACGAGCGCGTCCGTGATTTCGAAGGTGAAGGAAACGTAGCCGCCCTCGTGCACGCCGACGGACTTGCCGTTTACCCACGCTTCGCAGCGGAAGTCGACCGCACCGAAGTGCAGAAGCACGCGCTTGCCCTGCGCCTCTTCCGGCAGCGTGAACGTGCGGCGATACCACACGGCGGCCATAAAGTCCTTGTACTCGACGCCGGAAAGCCTGCTTTCCGGGCAGAAGGGAACGGTGATTTCGCGGCTGTACGCGCCGTCGATCAGGCCGCGGGCACGTCCGCTCGCGCCATGATCGATTTCAAACTGCCAGGTGCCATTCAGGTTCATCCAGCTGGGACGAACAAACTGCGGGCGGGGATATTCCGGGCGGGGAAGCTGACTCATAGGGCTCTCTCCTTTTGATTGTTGGATGTTTGAGTTTTATCGGGAAGGCGCCGCGAGCGGAACGGAGGCCGTGTCCGCAAGGGAGCCGTCGCCATTCACAAAGGATACCTGCGCGGTTTCGCAATCGTCCACGCGAACGCCGCAGAAGGTGAAACGGCCGTCTTTGACCTCGGAGCAGACGATCATCGGACAGGGCTGGCCGAGCTGATCGTACTGCGAGCCGGGTAGGCTGATATAGCGCCGGTGGATATGGCCGCAGAGCATCAGCTGCGGATGGATGCTTTCCTTTATAAGCTGGCACCATTCGCGGTACAGATCCTGTTCAATATCGAAGGGCGGCTCGAGCACCTGCGAGAAGGGATTGTGCGCGACGACGAGGCGCAGGCGCACGCCGGGTGCTTCGTATTCGTCCTTTGCGTTCGCGATTACGCGGCGGAGGAACGCGGTTTCGCGCAGACGGAACGCGTGGCAGCAGATGGTGCCGCCGTATTCCACCTGCGAATCGAGCTTGTCCTCGCCGCAGTCCAGCGCGATGCCCCATACGTCGCCCAGACGGAAGGTGAAGTAGGTTCGTCCTTCGTCCGACGGCGTATAGTCGGCCAGATCCTCGGCGTGAACGCCGCGGAGGTCGTGATTGCCGCGCGCGAATACCACGGGAATGCGTCCCTCCGTGATCTCACCGGCGATCTGGTAAATGATGTCAAAGTTTGCGATGTCGCCGCTGTGGCTGGGAATGTCGCCATTCAGAATCAGAAAGTCGATCTCGCCGTAGGCGCGCGCGGCCGCGATGGCGGGCTCCGCGTGGTTATGCGCGTCGGCCACCACGAAAAAGCGCGGGGAACGGTTTTCGGGAACGGGAATGAAATCGAACGACGCGCGCACCTCGTCTTCCAGAATGGGATAATAGGGCTTTCTCTCGACGATTTTGCGCGTGCAGATGGTGTAGCGGCCCGCGCGGTTCAGCGTTTCGCAGGGCACGGACACGCGGTGAATGGGGCGGGAGGAACGCAGAATGCCGTTGGAATCGTCATAGTACGTTTCGTCTCCGACCTGCACCCACATCACGCACTCGGCTTCCACGGGAACCATGATCTGGTATTCCCGGGCGACCGCGAACACGACGGGCGGGGTTTTCGGCATAAGGGCTCACACTCCCTTTCATGGTGCGTATAAGTATACCGAATGCGGGGAGGAAAGTCAATCGGCCGGGCGGGTTTTTGTTGCGATCTGCGGCATGCAAATTCCTCGATTTACCTCCAGTAAACCTTCGGAATTTGCACTTGCATCTGACGAAAAATCCATTCGCCGGCCGACCACCTCATTTACGCGGTGTTGCCTTAAACCCAGTACAACCGCAACCGGGGGGAAACGATATGAACCTGATCGAACGACTTGAGGGGAATCTCACGGAATACCAGTCCATACCTTTCTGGAGCTGGAACGACCAGCTGGAGCCGGAGGAGCTGCGCCGGCAGATTCGCGAGATGAAGAAGGCGGGTATCGGCGGCTTTTTCATGCACGCGCGCGGCGGCCTTCTGACCGAGTATATGGGCGAGGACTGGTTCAAGGCCGTTGACGCTTGTATCGACGAAGCCAAAAAGCAGGGCATGGACGCATGGGCATACGACGAAAACGGCTGGCCGAGCGGCTTCGCCGGCATGAAGCTGTTGGAGGACAGCGCCAATTTCGCGCACTATCTCACCTGCGAAGCCAAGGCGACGTTCGATCCCATGGCGCTGGCGTGCTATCGTCTGGAGGAGGGGCACCTCATTCGCGTATGGCGGGACGAGGGCGAAAGCTGCGTCTGCCTGTACGACCGCACGAACAGCTCCGTTGTGGACATTCTCAATCCGGAAATCGTGCAGAAATTCATCGAGGAAACGCACGAGAAGTACTATGAGCGCTTCAAGGATCAGTTTGGCCGCGTGCTGATGGGCTTCTTTACCGACGAGCCGCAGTATTTCCGCTATCAGACGGCGTACTCGCCGGTGATGCTGAAGGCGTACAGGGAGCGTTACGGCGAGGATCTTTTGAAGGAGCTGGGCGCGCTGTTCATGGACTGCGACGAGAGCGACCGTCTGCGCTACCGCTACTGGAAGCTGATGAACGAGCTGTATACCGAGTCGTTCGCCGGGCAGATTTTCCGCTGGTGCGAAAAGCACAACTGCATGATGACCGGCCATTCGATCGAGGAGAGCAGCCTGTTCGGCCAGATGATGTGCTGCGCGGGCGTCATGCCGTTTTATCAGTACGAGCATATTCCGGGCATGGACTGGCTGGGGCGCCGCGTTGGCAGCGAGGTTTCGCCCCGGCAGGTTTCCTCGGTTGCGCAGCAGCTGGGCCGCAAGCACACGCTGACCGAGACCTTCGCCTGCTGCGGCTGGGACGTAACGCCCAAGGAGCTGAAGCGCATCGCCGAGTGGCAGTATGTGAACGGCATCAACCTGATGTGCCAGCACCTGTATCCGTATTCGATCCGCGGCCAGAGAAAGCGCGATTATCCCGCGTTCTATTCCAACCATAACCCGTGGACGAAGGATTTCCGTTTCTTCAACGACTACTTCACGACCCTCGGCTATATGCTGGCTGAGAGCCGCGAGGTGGCCGACACGGTGGTCATCCACCCGATTCACAGCGCCTACTTCACCTTCAAGCGCGACGACGGCAAGAGCGTGAGCGAGCTGAACGCGCGCTTCGAAAACCTGGCCGAGCGGCTGGGCGCGCGCGGCGTCGGCCATCACTACGCCGATGAAACGCTGCTGGCGAAATACGGCTCGGTAAAGGGCAGACGGCTCGTGATCGGCAAGTGCTCCTATTCCACCGTCGTCGTGCCCGACATGAAGGGACTTGACCACGAGACGGTCGAGCTTCTGAAGAAATTCGTGGACGAGGGCGGCCGCCTGTACTTTGACGGCGAGCAGGTTCCGTCGCTGGTGGACGGCGTGCCCGCGAAGATTGGCCTTGTGAGCAACATCACCTTCGACGATCTGAAGAACCCCGGCGTGTCCATTGACCGGTACGATACGGCCGTGCGCATGACGATTCGCCGCAGCGAGTTTGGCGACTTCATCTACGCGGTCAACCTGTCGGATACCGAGGACTTCTCGCTGAAGCTGCACGTGAACGCCCGCGGCGCCAAGCGCTTCCGTGCCGAGAACCGCACGTATGAGCCTGTGTACTTTGAGAACGCGGAGACGGGCGGCATCGATATTCCGCTTTCGTTCCGTCCCGGCGAGAGCACGATTCTGTTCCTGTCCTCTACGGCGCAGGCGGGTGAAAAAGCAACCGAAACGCTCCTGAAGGCCTTGGCCGCGCCGTCGGCGTTCATCGAGCGCATGGACGAAAACGCGCTGACGGTGGATCATTGCAGCCTGTCGTACGACAACGTGACCTTCACCGAGCCCATGCCCGTGATGGCCGTGTCCGACCGTCTGCTGCGCGAAAAGCGCAACGGCACCGTGTATGTGCGCTATGAGTTCGAAATCAAGGCGAAACCCGAGAAGCTGCGCGTGGAAGCAGAGAAGATGCGCTCCGCCGGCGCGTGGCTGAACGGCGAGCCGCTCGCGTTCGATCAGCCCGGCACGCAGGATCCGGCGTTCGTGTCCGCCGACATCGCCGAGAAGGTGAAGTTCGGCCGGAACCAGATCGTGTTCATGATCGACTATTATCAGCCGGAGCACGTATACAAGGTATACAACGGCGTGTACTACGATCATGACGACACGACGGAGAGTCTGGTAAACTGCCTGAGCTTCGAAACGGACATTGAGGACATCTACCTGCGCGGAGACTTCTGCGTCGAAACGCCGGAAATGGAGCCCGGCGCGAAGAACACCCTCCTGACGGACGGCCCGTTCCGCGTCACGCTGCCGCGCAAGTACGTGAACCTAAATTCGCTGGCAGCGGACGGCTTCCCGTTCTTCGCGGGCACCATTCGCGTGCGCGTGCCGTTCGTCGCCGAGGGAACCGAAACGAAGCTGCGCCTGAACGGCCGCTTCGCCGTGGCGAAGATTTCCGTGAACGGAGGCAAGGAGCATATGCTGATGTTCACCGACGAAGCGGATATCTCCGGCGACGTGCGCCCCGGCGAGAATATGATGACTCTCGAGCTGACGAATAGCTGCCGGAACCTCTACGGCCCGTTCCATAACCCCGATGACCCGGAGTCCTTCTCCATCTCGCCCATGTCCTTCACCCTCTCGGGTACATGGCAGGACGGAAAGAGCCCCAAATACACCAATCGCTACGCCTTCACCTGCTTCGGAATCGATACCATCGAGCTCGGCTGAAAACCACCTGTCAATACACGCGCGGATTCCCTCCGCGCGTGTATTCTGTCTTGCAAGCCGCTGATTAAAGAATTCATCTTGAAAATGTGAAAAAATGAGACGTAAAATAATTGACATTAAAAACTGTATGTGGTATAATTGCGTTACATAAGTGGATAAAAACAACAAAAACAATACTTATTGTATCGGGAGACGGACTGATGGAGCGGAAAACGTTTGTGACGCACAGGCGGGAGGACGGGAGCTTTCAGGGGCTGAAGGAGCATCTGGAAGGCGTTGCTCTGCGTGCGGAGACGTTTGGCCGGGATATTGGTTCGCCGCGGGAAGGGGCTCGGGTTGGGCTTCTTCACGACATTGGCAAGTACAGCGAGGAGGGGCAGAAGCGGCAGCGCGACCCGGAGCATGTCGGCAAGGTGGATCATTCCACGGCGGGCATGCAGGAGGCGCTTCGGCTGGGAGATATTCCGGCGGCGTTTGCCATTGCGGGGCATCATGGAGGGCTTCCGGATTTTGATGGGAATCTGATGCTGCGCGCCCAGAAGAAACTGGATGGCAAGATGGATCCATCGGCGTGGAAGCGCGAGGTGGCGATTGACGGCTGCACGGATCTTCCGGAATGGGTAACGAATCGTTTTGAGTCCGTTGAAGCGGCCATGTATACGCGCATGTTGTTTTCCTGTCTGGTGGACGCGGATTATCTGGACACGGAAAAGGCGCTGCAGGGCGAGCGGCCGCGCGGCGAGTTTGCGTCTTTGGAAGAATTGTTCGGCAGGCTGAAGGCGCATGTCGAGCCGTGGCTGACGGCGCCGCGAGACGAGCTGTGCCGTCGCAGAAATGAAATTCTGGAGGAATGTCTGCGGGGCGGCGAGAAGCCGAAGGGACTTTACACGCTGACCGTGCCGACGGGCGGCGGAAAAACGGTGGCTTCATTGGCCTTTGCGCTCAGTCATGCAAAAGAGCATGGTCTGAAGCGCGTGATTTATGTTATCCCTTATACAAGCATTATTGAACAGACGGCGGATACATTTTCAAAATTTCTGGGCGCGGAGAACGTGCTTGAGCATCACAGTCAGGCGGAGCTCGGCGGCGAGGGCGAGGATGCGGAGGATTCGGCGGCGCAGCGCCGCCGTCTTGCTTGCGAAAATTGGGACGCGCCGGTGATTGTGACGACGGCCGTGCAGTTCTTTGAGTCGCTGTACGCGGCGAAAACCTCGCGCTGCCGAAAGCTGCACAACCTTGCGCAGAGCGTGATCATCTTCGACGAGGCGCAGACGCTGCCGGTCACGCTTTTAAAGCCGTGCGTATCCGCGATTGCGGAGCTTGTGCGGCGTTATGGAGCGACGGCGGTGCTATGCACGGCGACGCAGCCGGCGCTGGGAAAGCTGTTTCATAAATTTGCGCCGGAGATGCCCATTCGAGAGCTTGCGCCGAACCCGGACGGGCTGTTTGATTTCTTTCGAAGGGTGCATTTTGTCCGCGAGGGGCTTTTGTCGGACGAAATGGTTTCGCAGCGGCTTTCGGAGGAAGAGCAGGCGCTGTGCGTGGTCAATTCGCGCAAGCGTGCGCGGGAGATTTTCCGGATGCTGCCGGAGAATGGGCGGTTTCATCTGTCTACGCTGATGACGGCTGTGGATCGTTCGCGCACGCTGGATGAGATTCGCGGTCGCCTGAAGGAAGGTCTTCGCTGCCGCGTGGTGTCCACCAGCCTTGTGGAGGCGGGCGTGGACGTGGATTTTCCCACCGTGTGGCGGGAAATGTCGGGGCTGGACAGCATTTTACAGGCGGCGGGACGCTGCAATCGCGAGGGCGGAAGAAAGGCGGCGGAAAGTACCGTTCACATCTTCGAAGGCGAGGGGCGAGTCAGCGCGGCGCTGCGTCTGCGCATGGTGCCCGCGGCGGAGGTGCTCGAGGAATATGAGGACATCAACACCCGGGCGGCGATTGAGCGTTATTTTGCAAAGCTCCTGTGGGCGCACGGCGAGGAAGGGCTGGATCAGCCGCGCGTTCTGGACTCGGAGGCGCATTTGCTGTTTCAAAAGGTCGCGGAGGATTTCCGCATGATTGACGACAAAGGGTCGCGCATCGTGTATATTCCCACATCGGACAACGAGGAGGATTTACGTCTTTTGCGGCTGGGCTTCTTTACGCGGGAGCGGATGCGGCGGCTCGGGCGAACGGCGGTGAGCCTGCCGCTTTACGAGTATCAGGCGCTGGCGGATGCGTACGCGGTGGAGGATCACGGTGCGGACGGCTTTGGCATTCTGCTGAATCCGGATGCGTACAGCCCGACGTGCGGGCTGGATGTGCGCTGCGAGGGCGGCTCGGCGCAGTTTGTTTGAACGAAAGGGGGCGAGGGCGCATGTCGATTTTGATGGAGGTGTGGGGGCCGATGGCCTGCTTCACGCGCCCGGAGATGAAAACGGAGCGCGTGAGCTACGAGGTTCCCACGCCGGGCGCGGTTCGAGGGATGATTGAGAGTGTATTTTTTCACCCCGGGCTTCGGTGGGTTCCCGACCGAATCTGGGTGCTGAATCGCATTCAGTTTATGAATGTACGCCGCAACGAGGTGAAGTCAAAGGTGCTCGCGTCGGCCGTGCTGCAGGAGGCCAACGGCGGCAAGGCGGGCGCGATTTTTACGTCGGAGGATATTCAGCAGCGCGCGGCCATGCTTCTGAAGGACGTGCGCTATGTTTTTGAGGCGCATTTTGAGATGACGGTGCAGGCGAATCCGTCGGATAATCACGGAAAGTTTCAGGACATTGTAAAGCGCAGACTTCGCAGGGGCGCGTGCTATTCCACGCCGTATTTCGGCTGTCGGGAATGTACGGCGCATTTTCGGCTGTGGGAGGGCGGCGAGATTCCGGCAATCGACGAAACGCGCGATCTGGGCTACATGCTCTATGACATGGACTACAGCGACCCGACCGATATTCAGCCGATGTTCTTCCGAGCCAGAATGGAGCATGGCGTGATCGACCTTCGGAACTGCGAGGTGGTTCGATGATTCTGCAGGCGCTGGTGCGCGCGTATGAGGCGCTGGCCGCGGACGGCCGGCTGGACAAGCCCGGCTGGCTGGAAGCGAAGGTGTCGTGGAGTCTCGAGCTGGACGAGGACGGGCGGCTGAAGCGGATTTATCCGGTGGGAGAGTCGGACGCGAAGGGAAAGCGCACGGTTCGCGCCATGAAGCTGCCGGAGATGGTCAAGCGTTCCAGCGGCGTGGCGGCGAATTTCCTGTGCGACAACGCCATGTATATGCTGGGCGTGGACAGCAAGGGAAAGAAAGCGCGCGCGCTGGAATGCTATTCTGCCTGTGCGGAGCTGCATCGGCGGCTGCTGGACGGCGTGGATTCCTCGATGGCGCGGGCAATCTGCCGGTTCTTTCAGCAGTGGGACGCGAAGAACGCGGAGACGCATCCGCTGCTTGCGCCCATACTGGACGAGTTGAAGGGCGGCGGTAACCTCGTGTTCAGCATGCGGGAGGTGTTCGCGCAGAATGTGCCGGAGATTCGCGCCGCGTGGGACAAGGCCTACGGCGACCGGGCGGACGCGCCGCACGGGAGATGTCTGGTGACAGGCGAAATCGGGCCGATTCGAATCCTGCACCCGAGCATTAAGGGCGTGGCGGGCGCGCAGGCGACGGGCGCGTCGCTGGTGTCGTTCAATGGAGCGGCGTATGAGTCCTATGGGCGCGTGGACGATCAGGGGATGAACGCGCCGGTCGGCGAGCGGGCGGCGTTTGCGTACGGCGCGGCGCTGAATTACATGCTGCGCGAGCCGGACTATCACACGCGCCTTGGAAGCACGACTGTCGTCTACTGGGCGGAGAGCGCGCAGCGGTCATACAGCGTGCTACTCGCGCAGCTGATGGGCAAGGTGGACGACGGCGTAGATCAGACGCTTTTGAAGAACGTCGTTCGCGACCTGCGCGGCGGCCGGACGGCGATGCTGGACGGCGTGCCGCTGCAGCCGGATAATCAGTTCTATTTTCTGGGGCTCGCGCCGAACGCGTCGCGGCTGTCGGTGCGCTTCTTTTTGCAGAACAGCGTCCGCGCGTTCGCGGAGAATCTGCATGAACACCAGAAGCGAATGGAAATCGCACGGCCGTCGTTTGACCCGCGGGAGGAACTTTCCATCTGGGCGATGCTGAACGAGACGGCCAATCCCAAGAGCACAGACAAGAAACCGCCGGACGAGCTGGTGGGCGAGGTGATGCGCGCCATATTGATGAACGCGCCCTATCCCGCGTCGCTGTTTGCGCAGGTGGAGGTGCGAATTCGCGCCGAGCAGGATATAAATCGCGGCAAGGCGGCGATTCTCAAGGCGTATCTGGATAAAAACGTGGTGCGCGATCAGGATGGGCATCCGATGAAGGAGGTACTGACGGTGAAACTGAACGAAGAGACGAGCTACGCGCCGTATGTGCTGGGGCGGCTGTTCGCGGTGCTGGAAAGCCTTCAGCAGAGCGCGAATCCCGGCATCAACGCGACGATTCGAGACCGATATTTCAATTCCGCGTGCGCAACGCCCGCGCAGGTGTTTCCCACGCTGATCAAGCTTGCGCAGAATCATCTGAACAAGCTGGACGACGGGCTGAGCATTTACTATGACAAGCGAATGTCCGACCTGTGCGGCCGGCTGACGGAATCGCTGCCCAAGCATCTGACGCTGGAGGAGCAGGGTGTTTTCCAGCTGGGCTATTACCATCAGAGACAGGCGCTGTTCACCAAGAAGGAGGAAAAGGAAAATGGTTGACTGCATTCAGAATCGATATGACTTCGTGGTGCTGTTCGACGTGGAAAACGGAAATCCCAACGGCGACCCGGATGCGGGCAACATGCCCCGCGTAGACCCGGAGACGAACTGCGGACTGGTGACGGACGTATGCCTGAAGCGCAAGATTCGCAATTACGTGGAGACGGTGAAGGAGGGCGACCCGCGCTACGGCATTTACATCAAGGAAAACGAGCCGCTCAACCGCAGCGACCGCAGGGCGCTGGCGGAAAGCGGGTATCCAGACATCAAGGAGAGCGACCTGAAAAACCTGAAGAAGTCGGACAAGGACATCGACGCCAAGCTGCTGGCCTATATGTGCGAGCATTACTTTGACATTCGCACCTTTGGCGCGGTCATGACCACGTTTGTGAAAGCGTCTTTGAACTGCGGGCAGGTGCGCGGCCCGGTGCAGCTGGGCTTCGCGAAGAGCGTGGATCCGATTATGCCGCAGGAGGTAAGCATCACCCGCGTGGCGATTACCACCGAGGAGGACGCCGCCCGGAAGGGTACGGAAATGGGGCGCAAGTTCATCGTGCCGTATGGGCTGTATCGGGCGGAGGGCTTCGTTTCGGCCAATCTGGCGCGCAAGACGACCGGCTTCTCGGAGGACGACCTGAAGCTTCTGTGGCAGGCTATTCTGAATATGTTCGAAAACGATCGCAGCGCGGCGCGGGGCAAAATGGCCGTGCGCAAGCTGATCGTGTTTAGGCACGACAGCGAGCTGGGCAACGCGCCGGCGTGGAAGCTGTTCGAGCTGGTACACGTCAATCGCGCGGAGGGTGTTTCCGCGCCACGAAGCTACGGCGATTACGTCGTCACCGTGGACGAAGCCAATCTGCCTGAGGGCGTGCGGTGCGAAGTGATGGGGTGAACGAGGAAGAGTATCTGACGCTTTCAGGCGTGCAGCACTATGCCTTCTGCCCGCGGCAGTGGGCGCTGATCTTCGTCGAGCAGCAGTGGCAGGACAACGAGCGAACCGTCGACGGCAGTCTGATGCATGCGCGTGCACACGACGAAACGCTGCTCGAGCGTCGGGGCGACACGCTGACCGCGCGCGGACTGCGCGTGGTGTCGCACGCGCTTCGCGTGACCGGCGTGTGCGACGTGGTGGAGTTTCATCTGGATTCCGGCGGAATTTCCCTGCCAGGGCAGGATGGATGCTGGCAGCCGTATCCGGTGGAATACAAGCGCGGCGCGCCGAAATCGCACGACGCGGACGAGCTGCAGCTGTGCGGACAGGCGATGTGTCTGGAAGAGATGCTGCTGTGCGAAATTCCGGAGGGCAGTCTGTATTATGGTGAAACCCGAAGAAGACAGGTGGTCGCCTTTACGCCGGAGCTTCGCGGGCGCGTGCGCCATATGCTGGAAGCCATGCAGGACGATATGGCGCGGGGGCACACGCCCTCCGTCAAGGCGGACAAGCGCTGCGCCGCCTGTTCCATGAAGGAAATCTGTCTGCCCGGCCTGCGCAGATCGCCGCCGGTAGCTGCTTATCTGCAGCGGGCGGCGGAGGAGGGCGCGGAATGAGAAAGCTTTTGAACACGCTGTTCGTCACCTCTGAGGATGCGTATCTGGCGCTGGAAAACGAGAACGTCGTGATCTACAAGGGCGAGGAAAAGGCGGCGCAATATCCGCTGAAGCTGTTCGAAAGCCTTCTCAGCTTTTCCTATAAGGGCGCGAGCCCGGCGCTGATGGGCGCGTGCGTTCGAAACGGCATAGGGCTGACATTCCTCACGCCCAGCGGGCGAATGCTGGCGCGGGTAGTCGGCGAATCGCAGGGCAATGTGCGCCTGCGCAAGGAGCAGTATCGCGTTTCGGACAACCCGGAAGCAAGCTGTCGCGCGGCGCGAAATTTCATCTTTGGAAAGGTTCACAACAGCCGCTGGGTGCTGGAGCGCACGCTGCGTGACCATGCGCTGCGGGTGAAGGCGGACGAGCTGCGCGCGGCATCCGCGCATTTGCAGGAACAGCTGAAGCCGCTGCTGGCGGCGGAGTCGCTGGATACGCTGCGCGGCATGGAGGGCGAGGTCTCCGCCTGCTACTTCGGCGTGTGGGATGAAATGATTCTGAATCAGAAGGACGCATTCCGCTTCGACGGGCGCAGCCGCCGGCCGCCGCTCGACCGCGTGAATGCGGCGCTGTCCATGACGTATACGCTGCTGACGCACGACTGCGCTTCCGCGCTGGAAAGCGTCGGGCTGGACGCGTATGTGGGCTTCATGCATCGCGATCGCCCGGGACGCACGTCGCTGGCGCTCGACCTGATGGAGGAACTGCGCGCGCCGCTGGCGGATCGACTGGTGCTGACGCTCATCAATACGCGCGTGCTTCAGAAAACGCATTTCCGCACGCAGCCCGGCGGCGCGGTGCTTCTGACGGACGAGGGACGCAAGGCGCTTTTGAACGCGTGGCAGACAAAGAAAAAGGAGGAAATCACGCATCCATACCTGAAGGAAAAAATCCCGTGGGGCCTGATTCCCTACGTGCAGTCGCTCCTGCTCGCACGCCATCTTCGCGGCGATCTGGAAGCGTATCCGCCGTTCCTGTGGAAATGAGCGCGCGATTGCTTCCTTTGCAGGGGGAAGGAGAAAACGATGCTGATTCTGATAACCTACGATGTGAACACCGTGGATGCGGAGGGCAGACGCAGACTGCGACAGGTGGCGAAAACGTGCGTCGCCCATGGCCAGCGCGTCCAGAATTCGGTATTCGAATGCAGTCTTGACGCGGCCCAGCTTCGCCGCCTGAAGGGCGAACTGACAGCGTTGATCGACCCGCAAAAGGATAGCCTTCGTTTCTATACATTGGGCAACCAGTACCAATCCAAAGTGGAGCACGTCGGCGCACACCCTGCCTATCAACCGGATGACGTCCTGATGGTCTGACGATGGGCGACGGTGTGGAATGGAAATCAGTGTCAACGCCCCAACTGTAGTCGGATCAGGATGAGTATCAATGCCGATTGCCGCCAGATACCGTTCTGTTCATGCGCGACCATCTCCGCGATAGCGAAGGGATGGCCGGACGGTCACGCATGTATATCCAGCACCGCGCGGTTTCAATCCGAGCTTTCGCAGGAGAAACGACCTGCATGCGTTCGGTGCGGCTCCGACATGATTTCAATCCACGCTCCTTTGCGAGGGGCAACACGCGTCATTGTGATTTCTATGTTGAAATTACGAATTTCAATCCATGCTCCCATCGTACGTAAGACTTTTAAATCCATACGAGATATAAGCCGACTCGAAGGCATTCCGTAATGATGAGCGCACTGCCATCGCACAAACATGTCCGATTCCAAACAGAAGACACACACATATCCCACGTTGGTGTGGCGAGAATGGACTTATTTTTGAGAAAATAGCAAAGCGCAGAAGGAGGAACAGAAGAATCATGTAAGCCGTATCACCTCCGCAAAGCCGAACGTGCGAACCCCAAGCTGTCATAAAATCCCCAGCACTTTCGCACCACATTTTCGTGCCTTTCGCCCTCAAAACCGGGAACCTCGCATCCACAAATTTCGTCTAATACAACGAAATTTGTGGATGTATTCCTGAATTCCTTTAAGAAATCAGGAAACATTTGCTGTCGCCCCTCACGGAGGGGCGTGGATTGAAATTGATGTGTTACGTCGATGCTCAGCTCTGACGCGGTCGCCCCTCACGGAGGGGCGTGGATTGAAATGGACAGGTGCAGGAACGGGCTTTCCCGCCGTTGGTCGCCCCTCACGGAGGGGCGTGGATTGAAATAAACGCAGGTCACGCACCTGCACATATCGCGCAGGGTCGCCCCTCACGGAGGGGCGTGGATTGAAATGCGTTGGCAAATACTTAACCATAGCGCATTCAGTCGCCCCTCACGGAGGGGCGTGGATTGAAATCTCAAAATGGATTGAGGTTTCCAGCATGAGCTCGTCGCCCCTCACGGAGGGGCGTGGATTGAAATCGGCTCGTGTCCATGCCATTCCATTCCGCCTTCGTCGCCCCTCACGGAGGGGCGTGGATTGAAATTGGAAGCCAAAAGGCCGACCGCGCCTTATGCTGGTCGCCCCTCACGGAGGGGCGTGGATTGAAATGACGGTGGTTTTGAAAACTAAAGTTCAAGATGGAGTCGCCCCTCACGGAGGGGCGTGGATTGAAATGCGTCAAAACGGCGTTCCGACGGCGGTTTGATCAGTCGCCCCTCACGGAGGGGCGTGGATTGAAATGCGGGTTTCGTCACGTGAAAACCCTGCCGCAGTGAGTCGCCCCTCACGGAGGGGCGTGGATTGAAATGGAAGCACCCGGAGCGCTATGGACTTAGGAAAGAGTCGCCCCTCACGGAGGGGCGTGGATTGAAATCATGCCGCTCAAAACGCGCGGGAGATAGTCGGCGTCGCCCCTCACGGAGGGGCGTGGATTGAAATCGCAAGTTGTCATAAATTATGGTTTCCGAACCGGGTCGCCCCTCACGGAGGGGCGTGGATTGAAATTTTCGGTTGCCTTGATCACCTGTAACTGGCCGAACCGTCGCCCCTCACGGAGGGGCGTGGATTGAAATGCATACCAATCAATGCCAAGTCGCGGTATACTGCGTCGCCCCTCACGGAGGGGCGTGGATTGAAATTGAGCTGTATATTGTGAATTGTGCATACTTGCGCAAGTCGCCCCTCACGGAGGGGCGTGGATTGAAATCATCGTCCCCGCCGCGTCTGCGTCCGTGGCTCGTCGCCCCTCACGGAGGGGCGTGGATTGAAATACAATAGTCATGGCGCATGTTATTGTAGTAGCGAGTCGCCCCTCACGGAGGGGCGTGGATTGAAATTTGTATGCCCTGCCCCGCTGATGCAGGGCAGGGCGTCGCCCCTCACGGAGGGGCGTGGATTGAAATTACGCAAATGGAGCACAATCCGGCGATCGTATAATCGTCGCCCCTCACGGAGGGGCGTGGATTGAA
>SFHK01000021.1 GCA_004556395.1 Clostridiales bacterium | reverse complement strand
AAAATCTTTGTAGTCATGCTGCCGATCATGTGCGTGTATCCCTTCCTGCAAAAGCACTTTGCAAAGGGTATCATCCGCGGCAGTGTAAAGGAGTAAAGCATGAACAAGCCGTCTTTTCTAAACCTGCCGCGCCCGATTCTTGTGTGCATTACGGGCGAAACGACGATTGAAGCCAACATTGCAAATATTCGAAACGCAGAATATGAGGGTGCGCACGCCTTCGCAATTCATCTGGAAAAGGTTGGACAGGCGAATCATTCCGATGAAGCTTTGCGACGCATGGCAGGTTGCACAAGGAAACCTGTGATGATGCTGCACTATCGCGATGCGGGTGCCCTTCCCCGCGCGTACACGGATGAGGAACGTATGGATCTTTTGCGGCGCGCAATTCGATGCGGTGCCGCCTGTGTAGACCTGACTGGCGACACTTTCAATGCGGGCGACTGCGAATTCACGGAGAATTCCCGTGCCGTGGACATGCAGCGAAAATTTATTGACGAGATACATGAATTGGGCGGAGAGGTGATTATGTCGTCTCACATTCAGCGAGCGCGCAGGTGCGACGAGGTCGTGCAACAGATGCTGGCAATAGAAAAGCGCGGCTGCGATATTGCCAAGATTGTTACCGTTGCCGACACAGAGGACGAGTTTGTCGATGCAATCAAAACCACATTAGCGCTGCGTCGCACACTGAAAGTTCCGTTTATTCACCTGTGCAGCGGTGCATTTGCCAGACCGCAGCGTTTGCTTGGGCCAACGCTCGGAAGCATGCTGACCTTCTGCGTACAGCGGTATTCTTCGGATTATATCAGCGTTCAGCCGCCCGTCGTCAACATGCTCGCGGCTCTCAAAAACCTGAACTGGTCAATTGATGAGGTGGTTTAACGATGGAACAGAGATTTACGAACCGCACGGCCATTATTACGGGCGCTGCGTCCGGCATGGGGCTCGAAACCTCAAAGCAGCTCTCGCTCGAAGGCGCAATTGTGTATATGGTCGACATAAATGAAGAGCGCCTGAACGCAGCAGCGAACGAAATTAAAAATGCTGTACCTTGCGTATGCGATCTGCGAGATTTCGACCAGATTGCAGCCGTAACTGCCAGAGTCATGCATGAACAGGGACACATCGACATACTGGTATCATTCGCAGGGGGCTTCCCACCGCGCATGTGCGGTACAGCTGGGGTAGACTTCATGCATGAGCCGCTGGAGGTCATCGACTGGGGCATTCAGGTCAATTTCCGCGCGCCAATGCTGTTTGCTCGTTCGGTACTTGCGCATATGTGCGATAACAGGCGCGGCGTGATCATCAATATCGGTTCCATAGATGGAGAAACCGGCGGCGGTGTGGATTATGCCGCGGAAAAGAGCGGTCTGACCTACGGCCTTACGAAGGCGCTGGCTCGTGTAGGTGCGCCATACGGCGTGCGCTGCTGCGGCGTAACTCCGGGCCCCGTGCTGACGCGCGCGTCTATGGCAAACATGCAGACAGCCCTGGGAAGAGCTGCGGAACCAATTGAAATTGTGAAGCTGGTTCTGTATCTGTGCAGCGATGACGCAGCTTTTATCACCGGTACAAACCACATTATTGACGGCGGTCGCATGCTGCTGGCCAATCGATAAGGAGGATACATATGAGCAGACTGGATCATAGAACGGCTGTAATTACGGGCGCAGCTATCGGCATTGGTCGGGCGACGGCGAAGAAAATGGCTTCTCTTGGCGCAAACCTCGTTCTTGTAGATATGGATGAGGAGGGACTGGCGACTTGCAAACTTGAGTGCGAAGCGTTCGGCGTCAATGCACTGACATTTACTGCGGATGTATCGGATGAAACACGAGCAAACGAAATCATTGACGAAGCTGCGAAACGCTTCGATCACATCGATATTCTTGTGAACAATGCGGGGGTCTGGCGCCGCTCCATGCCGTTTATCGAAACCACCTCTGATATGTGGAAAAAGTATATTGACGTGAACCTGCTTGGCACCATGTACTTTACGCATGCAGCTCTTCAATATATGATTCCCGCTGAGTCGGGCAGGATCATCAATGTAGCTTCGGTCGCAGGCGTATACGGCAATGCAAATATGGTGGATTATTCTACTACAAAGGCTGCGGTCATCGGATTCACGAAAGCGCTGGCTAAGGAACTGGCTCCCAAGAGAATCCTCGTAAACGCCGTTTCGCCTGGCAGTGTCAGTAGCCATCAGGATGTGGAAGAACCATCTGAATTATCCTTCTTGGGCAGAACGGGCACGCATACCGAAAACGCAAACCTGATCTGCTTCCTCGCCGGGGACGAATCTACCTATATCGCCGGTCAAAATATTCAAATCGATGGCTGTCGAAAGAAAATGTAACTTGTCAGACCTTATCAATGTCTCCGTGGCTGCATGAACCGCGGAGACATTTTTTCGTGCGCAATTAATACTTATACCGTCCGAAGCCAATTTTGATATTTCCATAGACGAGGATTCAGATCGCATTCCTAACTTTAATCCTTATCCCTCCTCATCTGACACGAATCCGCTTCAGGTAGATTTTGCCGCCGCGCCAGTAGACGCCGATCTGGCCGGGATACTGGCGGCGGACGGCCATCAGAAGGCCGTTATAGGCGCGGCGGATGGTATCGCCGGCTTCGGGCGCGAATTCCGCAACCTCGTAGCCGGAATCGAGAAATGCCTTTACCGCGCTCATGCGGCAGGACTTGCGCCGCAGCAGGTTCTTTTCCGGGAGACTTTGAACCGAAATCAACATGGTGATCAACCCCTTTCACCATTAGAGTATGAGGCTGTCTATTGGATTATGAATGAAATTATTAGCCGTTCTATTAAAACGCGCTTGACAGAGCAAACGCCGCCCCCATACCGGAAGCGGCGCTTGTCACAGAAGTTGGAATCAGAGGTTGCTCTTGATCTTCTCGATCATTTCGGCGTACTGTTCGTCCGTCAGGTAGGTCTGCTTCGGGTTCATCGCGAACACGCCGCCCCACTCGAATCCGTCGCGGTACTTGGGCACGAGGTGGAAATGCAGGTGGCAGCCGGTGTCGCCGTACGCGCCGTAGTTTACCTTCTCGGGATGGAACGCCTTATGGATGGCGTTCGCCGCGCGGTTCACGTCGGCGAAGAAGGCGCTGCGCTCCTCGTCGGTCAGGTTTACGATTTCGCTCACGTGATCCTTGTACGCCACGATACAGCGCCCCGGATGGCTCTGCTCCTTGAACAGAATCAGCTGGCTCACGCCTAAGTCGCAGATTTTGATGCCGAATTCCGCCAGCAGCGCGCCGCCCTGGCAATAGCCGCAGTTTTCACCCTTCATGGTTCACAGGCTCCTTTGCTTTTGATGGTTCCCCTTATTCTTTCGCCGCCGAATGAAAATTTCCTTCTAAAACTGTGAACCAACGCGCACTTTCGCGCATCTTACCTATGGTCGGCCGACCAGTTCAATTTGGAAGGGAAGCGAGAGCTTGAACGAACACGATCTGAAACGAGCCTTTGGAACCACGCCCCCCGGCGTGGAGGCATGCATTCGGCGCTCGCTGTCCAAAGAAAGGGAGGCAACCGCCATGAAACGAAAGCACACTGTTACCCTCGTCGCCGCCGCGCTGATCGCCGCGCTCCTGTGCGGAACGGCGCTGGCCGCCGCCACCGGCTTTTCCCTGCGCGACATGTTCTCACAGATGGACGCGGACGGCGTGACGCGCGTGAACGAAGCCGCCATCAGCCACATCCGCGCCGTCGACTGCCGCTATGAAAGCGAAGACGTTCTTTACACCGTGGACGAATGCCTGTACAATTCCAGGGAGGAAACGCTGGCGCTGTCCGCGACCTTCACTTCAAAGGTTCCCGGCAACCGCTACTACATCCTCCTCGAACGCCTGACCGCCGGCGGCGCACACCAGAACGGCGCGTATGAATACAAGCTCACGGAATTCTTCCTTGAGGACGCGCCCGTGAACAGCTTCTGCACGGCGTTCGTGCCGGGAACGACCGGGCCGGACGTAACCATCAGCTATGCCGTCCTGAAGCTTACCGGCACGATCGTATCCGACGAGGAAGCGCAGGCGCTCTGGGCGATCGATCGCGAAAAGGATTGGGACGTTTATGCCGCCCGGCTTGCGGAGCTGAACGCCAATGGCTTCGTGTACGTAGAGCCGGACGGCACTGTCGCCTGCACGACCGATACGCCGGACTTCAGCTATGCGGACGCGCTGGCCGCTACGGGCTGCTTCGAGCTGACCGATCGTTTCACGGTAACCTTTAAAGCCGATGACAGCGCGGACGACATAGAGACGCTCGTGTACACCGGCCCCGCGGTCTTCGAGTTTGACGGTGCAAAGTTCGAGATCCTGAGCGCCGAGGTCGGCGAAAGCCGCGCGACGGTAGATCTGCGCGCAACGCTGACGGACGAAACCTACCGCGCATGGTTCGGCGAGAGCGACAGCTTGGGCGGCTGGTCGATGCGCGCTGGCGGCGAGCTGGAGCTCGTGTCCGGCCACGGCATTACCGACGGCTTCACGCAGAACGCCGATGGTTCGTGGACGATCACGGAGGAATACACCTTCGGCATGCTCTACAGCCAGCCGACCGAGATTCCGCTGATCCTCGAAACCGTAAACCCGGACGGAACGGTAACCACGCACAGCGATATGCCCATCACCCTGACGTTCGCGCGAAAGTAAGGAGCAGCGCTTCAGCGGCATATCGTCGAATCGCGGGAACGCGATTCCAGACGCACGGCGGCACGACGACACGAACACAGGCACGAAAGAGAGACAGGCATGACGAAGGAAGAATTTGAGCGGCGCATCGTTGAAATGCAGGGCACGCTGTATCGCGTTTCCGCGACGCTTTTGCGCAGTCATTTCGACCGCGAGGACGCCATATCGGAAACGGTGCTCAAGGCGCTTTCCCGGCGCGAACGGCTGCGCGACGACCGCGCGATGCAATCGTGGGTCATTCGCATCCTTATCAACGAATGCCGCGCCGTGTATCGCCGCCGCGCGCGGGAAATGCCGTCGGACGCGCTGCCCGAGCCGGAATGCCCGCCTGACGCCAACCCGGACATTCTCCGCGCCCTCTCAACCCTGCCCGAACCGCTCCGACTGTGCCTGACGCTGCACTACTCTGAGGGCTACGCCATAAACGAAATCGCCCGCATGCTCCGCGTCCCCGCCGGAACGGTCAAATCCCGCCTCTCCCGCGCCCGCGCCGCCCTGCGCGCCCAGCTCCACGACGAATAACCCCCTATACCCACGCGGGCGGCCTGCTCACACTCGGCAGGCCGCCCGTTTCCGTATGGTTTTTTCCATCAGGTCGTATGGTTCGTACCGCAGGCACGAATTGCGCGCGGCGATGACCTTGCCGGGATGAAAAATCGCGCCGGTCATCGGAAGGCTCCTTGTCTTCGAGGGGGCAAATAGCTTCGCAAAGGGCACAAACCTCCCGCTTCGCGTCACACTCGCCTAATAAAAGGTATTTTCTCTCTACCCGCTCTCCCTCTCCGCGTTTCTTTAAGGCAACGCCGCACAAATGAGGTAGTCGGCCGGCGAATGGATTTTTCGTCCGATGCAAATGCAAATTTCGAAGGCTTACCGGAGGTAAATCGAGGAATTTGCATGCCGCAGAGGACGGAAAAGACATCGCCCGGCGCGCCGCCGAATTGTGCGGCGGTGTCTTAATAGAATGTCGCCTGTCCCAGGGCTCGGGCGCCGCGGTTGGCGATAATGACAAACACGGCGTTTACGACGGATTTGAACAGGCCGACAGCCGTGGAGTAGGAGAATTCGGTATTCTTGAGGCCTACCTTATAGATATAGGTTTCGAAGACCTCGCTGGTGGCGATATTCAGGGGATTCTGGAACATATATATCTGCTCGAAGCCGTTATTCATGATGGAGCCGATATTCAGGATCAGCAGGATGGAAATCGTGCTGGCGATACCGGTCAGCGAGATATACCACACCTTCTGGAAGCGGTTGGCGCCGTCGATGGTAGCGGCTTCGTAGAGCTCTGGGTTAATGCCCGACAGGGCGGCAAGGTAGATAATCGTTCCCCATCCGGCTTCCTTCCAGATGCTGGTGGAGATGATCAGGCCGCGGAACATACCGGCGGAGCTGAGGAAGGGAACGGTGCGCCCTGTGGCGCGCTTAATCATGAGGTTGACCAGACCCTCGGTTTCCGAGAGGAAGGTGATCGTGATGCCCGCGATGGCGACCCACGAAATGAAGTGCGGAAGGTACATAACGGTCTGCGCGATGCGCTTATAGGCCATATTGCCGATTTCGTTCACCATCAGCGCCAGCAGAATCGGGATGGGCGTATTGATCGCCAGCCGAAGAAGGCTCAGCACGATGGAGTTTTTAAAGCAGGCGAAGAAGTCCTTCGTGCTGAACACGCGCGCGAAGTAGGAGAAGCCCAGCCATTTACTGCCGACGATTCCCTTTGTGTAGGAGAAATCCTTGAACGCGATGATCACGCCGTACATGGGCATGTAATGAAAGATGAAAAGATAGATCAGTCCCGGAATGCACATCAGGTACAGATAGCGCATCTTCACGACATACGTGAGCGCGTTTCCGATCCTTTCGCCCAGGCCTCGCGGGTTCTTCGTCGTTCTCAGATCCAGCATAACGTTCCTCCCATGGATGTTTCAGGGGACGCTTCCTCCGCTCGCTGAAGCGGAGGAAGCGCGTGCAAAAATCAGGCCTTGGGCCCCTGCACGTTTTCGATGATCTCCTCGACGCTTTCCCACGCCGGGCAATACTCGCCGTACAGCCACGTGGTGAACTCGTCGCGGCTGATGTTGCCGCAGATGTACTGAACCATCATGTCGTTGAGCTTGGTGGTCAGCTCGGCGTTGGCGATCTTCAGCTCGCCGTAGCCGGGATAGGTGTCGATGTTGTCATAGTTGATGTAGCCGCGATACAGGAAGTCGTAGCGCGCCTTGTAGTCGGCAGCCTCCTCGGGCGTCGCGCCGGAGAAGGTCAGCTTGGCGTAGTCCGCCCAGCTCTGCTGCACGCACAGGTAGGAAATGTAGTTGTAGCCGCGCTCCGGCACCGCTTCCTTCTCCTCCTTGGTGTAGCCAACCTTCAGGCGGGTTGCCGCATCCCACGACTTGAAGGACGTGCCTTCGATGCCGAAGTTCAGCGTGTAAACGCCTTCGTCGGTGCAGCCCCAGTCGAGGAAGCGGCACGCGGCGTCCACGGCCTCGGGTGAGGCGTTCTTGCTGATGCAGAACACACCCCAGCAGGAGGGCGTTACATAGTGGAAGAAGTTGTCCTTGTCCTCAATGGTCGTGCCGTTGGGCTGCAGCGGATAACCGGCGACCACGCGAGCGTTGGGATCAACCTGACGCAGATTGCTGGACGGGCCATGGATCGTGTGGTCGATGCTCGTGGTCTTGAAGGCCGCGCCCACGGTGCCGGCCTTGAACTTGTCCTGATCCTCGTACACGTTGGTGGAGAGGTAGAACTCAGGGTAGATGCCGCCGTCGGCGTACAGCTTGTGATACCAGTCCATCAGATCCATGAAGCCTTCCTGCGCGGGGATGACCTTGTAGGCCACGGTCTCGGGCAGAATGCCGAAGCCCTCGCGGATGTTCTGATCCAGAAGTCCGCCGCCCTTGTCGCCCAGGTGGGTGATGTACAGACCCCACGTGTCGTCCACGCCGTTTCCGTCGGGGTCTTCCTTGGAGACGCGCACGGCGTACTCATACAGATCGTCGGGCGTTACCGGAACGTCCATGCCAAACTTCTCGAGCCAGTCGCCGCGATACGGAATGGCCAGCGGCGTCAGCTGCTGCATGCGCGGCAGGCCGTACAGCTTGTTGCCCAGAGAGCTCACGCGGCCGTACTTGAGGTCGGTCTCGTTGAGCCACGTGAAGGCGTTGGGCAGCTTGTCCTTCAGCTCCTCCAGATCCCACAATAGACCCTCGGCGGCCCACTTCTGGAAGGACTCGTTGGAGCTGTTGTCCCACAGATAGAACATATCCGGCACGTCGCCGCCGGCAATCTGCACGGCGATCAGGGAGTTGTACTGCGCGGCGTCCAGCACGCTGATTTCCAGACGAACGCCGACGGCTTCCTCCACGCGCTTGAGCACGGGGTTGTTTTCAAGCACGATGTTGGGCAGGCGGGAGGTGAACGTGATCGTGGTGACCTCGCCGTCCCACATGGTGGGCGTAGACGCGGCGGGATCATAGACGGCCAGCGCGGAGCCGGTGAGCATCAGCGCGAGCGCGAGAATCAGAACGGCGATTCTCTTCATGTTTCGGGGTCCTCCTTTCAATTTCGGTATATTTACGGGAAAGCGCTACTCCTTCACGCCTCCCAATACCAGACCGGTCATGAAGTACTTCTGCAGAAACGGGTAAATGCACATCACCGGCAGCGTGGCGATCATGATGACGGCCATCTTGGCGGTGAAGGGCTGAATCATTTCCTGAGCCTCTATCTCGCCCGCGTTCAGCTCATCCACCATGTCGCTGGAAATGAACTCGCGCAGCACGCGCTGAAGCGGGTATTTTTCCGGCTTATAGGTGTAGAGCACCGAGGAAAAGTAGCTGTTCCAGTAGCCCACGATGGTGAACAGCGACAGCGTGGCCAGAATCGGCTTGCACAGCGGCAGCACGATTTTGATCAGCACCTTCACGTCGCTCGCGCCGTCGATCAGCGCCGCCTCTTCAATGGACTGCGGAAGGCCGTTCATGTAATTCTTCATCAGAATCAGGTTATAGCAGCCGCACAGACCCGGCAAAATCAGCGCCCAGAGCGAGTTTTTCAGGTTCAGCGTGCGGCATACCAGAATGTAGTTGGGGATCATGCCGCCGCCAAAGAACATCGTGATGACCCACAGCGTGAGAATGAAATTGCGCCCCTTCAGATTGCGCTTGGTGAGCGGATACGCCGTCACAACCATCATCGTCATCGTGAGCAGCGTGCCGACCGTGGCCAGAAACAGCGTGTTGCGGTAGCCCGACCAGATCAGCGGATACGCCAGCGCCTTTTTGTACGCGTCCAGCGTAATCTCCATCGGCCACGGCAGCTCCGGCCGCGTCAGATACAGGCTGTACGGTTCAAACGAATATACAAGCACATACCAGAACGGAACCAGACATAAAAAAGAAAACAGACCCACAATGCCGTAGCACAGAATCGCCATCGCCCGATCGTCGGCGCGAAGACGGATTCGATTCGGATTTTTCTTCTGAGAAGCCTGCGTCTGCGTGCTCATTTTTTTCTCCTTTTGTATATCAGGTGAGAGTATTCATATATTCCCTGTCACTTATGCCGAATATGCTATAATCAATTATATGATTGAACCATTTTTCTGTCAAGTCCGCCGCTCGCCTAAGATTTTCTGTATTTTCTGTGCACCCCGGCCAATCCGAAATTTTCATTCCGTCGAATGAAAAAAAGGGATACCAATTTCCGCGTATTTATGATATACTTGAAAAAAGAAGGATTCGCGTGTCCATACACGCGTCACCGGCGGGGAGGATTTCCAAAGATGAAGAAGGTCGTCGTCATTGTTCTTTCCATTCTGCTTGCGCTTTCCATCGCAGGCAACGCGCTTCTGTACGTGAAGTACGATAACGAGAAGGATCAGAGCGCGCAGAACCGCGCGTCCAGCGCGACGCTGGAAGAACAGCTGAAACAGAAAAACGCCGACTACGACAACGCCGTCGAGCAGCTGGCGGCGCTGGATCAGACCGTCGCCGAGAAAAACGACGCACTCGACAAATCCGCCGAGAAGCTGGCCGCGGCCGAGCAGTCTGTGAAGGACGCGCAGGCCTCCCTCGACGCCGCGAACGCCGCGCTGGAGGAAAAGAACGCCGCGATCGCCCGTCTGGAAGAGGACGCCCGCGTGGCGAACGACGCCATCGAGCAGCTCACGAAGGACAAGCAGGATCTGACGGACAAACTCGACGCTGCCGCAGGTGTGAAGGCCGAATACGAAGCCAAGCTCTCCGAAAACGAAGCCATGATCCGCTCCGCCGCAGAGCTGAACGCCGCCGCCAGGCAGCAGAAGCAGGTGTACGACGAGCTGAAGGCCAATTACGACGAAAGCCGCCGCCTGCTGGACGAATCCAACGCGAAGGTCGCGGCGCTGGATCAGACCGTCGCCGAGAAAAACGACGCGCTCGACAAATCCGCCGAGAAGCTGGCCGCGGCCGAAAAGTCTCTGACGGACGCGCAGGCTTCCCTCGACGCTGCGAACGCCGCGCTGGAAGAAAAGAACGCCGCCGTCGCGAGCGTGAAGGCCGAATACGAAGCCATGATCCGTTCCGCCGCGGAGCTGAACGCCGCCGCCAAGCAGCAGAAGCAGGTGTACGACGAGCTGAAGGCCAATTACGACGAAAGCCGCCGCCTGCTGGACGAATCCAACGCGAAAGTCGCGGCGCTGGAAGAAAGCCTGAAGACCGCCCGCGAAACCGCCGAGACGCTGACCAAAGACGTGGCCGCGCTCAAGGCCGAGCTGACCGAAACCGAAAAGCAGCACGAAACGGCGCTGTCCACCGTCGAAACCGGCGCGGCCGACACCGTGAAGCAGCTGGGCGGCCTCTCCGCCGATCTGACCGAAGCGGAAACCAAGCTGAACGAAGCCGTTCACAGCCTTGAAGCCATCGCCGATTCCATCGAAAAGGGTCTCACCGAGGTCGCCACGCCCGCCGAGCTGACCGACGTCGAAGCCCTGCGCGCGGAGCTCGCGAAGGTGGACGAAGCCGTCTCCGCTCTGAAGGAAAATCCCGCGCTGAACCAGAGCTACTTAAATAGCCTGAACCTGTCGCTGGATCTGATGAAGCTGTACGTGAACGGCCTTGCGCGCAGCGAAAGCGGCGACGCGTCGATCGAATCCGCCGTCAGCGACATGGACGCCGCGCTGGCCTCCGCGAAGGACACCATCAACATTCTGATCGCCTACAACGCCTCCCTCGTCGAGCGCCGCAACGGCCTTGAGGATCAGCTCGCGCAGTCCACCTCCGACAATGAGGACGCGGCGCAGCGCCTGAAGGACATGGAAGCCACGCTGGAAGCCACCGAGACCGCGCTTCAGCAGGCGCTGGCCGCCGCCGAAGCCACCGGCGCGGAGTTCACCGACCTGAAGGCCGAGCTGACCGCCGCCGACGAAAAGCTGAAGACGCTGGACACCGACATTGCCGCGCTCAATCAGGCGCTGAAGGAAAAGACCGACGAGCTGACCCGCGCCAACGCCGCGATTGACGAAAACGCCGCCGCGCTGGCCGCCGCCCAGTCGACACTGGCCGAAACCGAATCCGCCCTCGCCGCGGCGCAGACGGCGCTGAAGGAAACCGAGGACGCGCTCGCCAAGGCGAATGAAAACCTGACCGCCGCCGAAGCGAAGCTGAGCGAGCAGTCCGCGCGTCTGGCCGAATCCGAAACCGAAACGGCGCAGACGAAGGAGCAGCTTCTGAAGAGCGAAGAGGAAGTCGCTTCCCTCGAACAGCGCCTGACCGACAGCGAAGCCGACGCCGCCGAAGCGCACGCGCGTCTGGAAGCCACCGAGCAGCAGCTGGACGAGGCTCGCAGCCGTCTGGAAGAAACCGCCGAAACGCTGGCCGCCACCACCGAGAAGATGGAAAAGGCACAGGCCAGCCTTGACGCGATCTTCGCCAAGCGCGGCGCGTCCGACGACGGCAGCGTGTTCTCCGGCGTGAACACCATCGAGTTTGACGAATCCGGCCTGAACGGCCATATCGAAATCGTCAACGACACCAAATACCGCCTGCACGTGCAGCTTCTGGACGAAAACGACGCGGTGATTGCCGAAACCACCCTCCATAAGGGCATGCGCACGGATACCCTCGTCGCTTCCACCCCCGTCGAGCCCGACCGCGCGTACCGTCTGGTCTACACCTACTCAACCTACAAGGGCGAGCTGCTCTACAGCGTGCAGACCATCGCGGACGTCACCCGCGGATAACGTCGCTCTCACGTCCCTTTGCTGCAGCCGCGGCAAAGGGACGTTTTTGAAAAATGCAGCTCTACTTTTCTCATTGAGAGCAACATCTGCGACATCTACGGGCTCTTCTGGGACTCCTCCGGTGCCTCCAAAGAATTTGACAACATCATGCGCCAGACCCTGAACGCCAGCGCGCCATAGAAAAGCGCCTTTTCCCGGTCTTTCCGGGCTAAACGGCGCTTTCCATTTTCGACCGCTCATCTATATACGAAAAAACAGCGCCGATGCCGCGACGCTGCCCATAGACGCGCTTATTCGCTTTCTTCCCTTTCCAACGCCTCTCCCCCGGCAGCCTCTGACGGTGCCGGAAAAAGTACCGCGACAGAATGGTTTTCCCGCCCACATATGCAAAAGCAGCGCCGCTCCCTCCGACCTCTCCGGAGTAAGGAGCAGCGCTGCCCGCAAACACGCTTATTCGTTCGCTTCCCTTTCCGCCGCTTCCTTCGCTTCCTCCGCCTTGCGTTCCTCCGCCAGCAGCTCCTGACGGCGATGGAAGAAGTACCACAGCAGGCTCGGAATCAGCGCCGCGCCCCACAGCAGAATGCCAAGGCCGGTATTGAAGAACAGGCAGACGATTCCCGCCAGATACAGCACGGACAGCACAAGCAGAATCACGGTTTTCACCTTGCGATTCAGCAGAAATTGCGCAAATGGACTCATGGTATATCCCTCCGTTGGATTGATACCTCCATTATACCACAAATCTTCCTCCACGTCACGCAAAAATCCGTATTGAATCCAGCGCTTTCCTTCGGTACGTCACGCAAACCGCTTTCAACATCTCACGGAAACCCGCGTCACCTGCCCGTCACGTCGTACAGCACGCCTTCGACGGCGCTCAGGTTTTTGAGAATCCGCATCACAGCGCGTTCGATTACGTCGAAGGGCAGGCGAAACGCGCAGCCGCTGACGGTATCCGGCGAGACGAGCGCGAAGCCGTTTCGCCGCCTCAGCGACACAAGCCCCTTTTCGCGTCGTACTACCTGCCCGTCACATCGTACAGCACGCCTTCGACGGCGCTCAGGTTCTTGAGAATCCGCATCACGGCGCGTTCGATTACGTCGAAGGGCAGGCGAAACACGCAGCCACTGACGGTATCCGGCGAGACGAGCGCGAAGCCGTTTCGCCGCATCAGCGACACAAGCCCCATTTCGCGCCGCGCCTATCTGCCCGTCACGTCGTACAGCACGCCTTCGACGGCGCTCAGGTTTTTGAGAATCCGCATCACGGCGTGTTCGATCACGTCGAAGGGCAGGCGAAACGCGTAGCCGCTGACGGTATCCGGGGAGACGAGCGCAAAGCCGTTTCGCCGCCTCAGCGACACAAGCCCCATTTCGCGTCGTACTACCTGCCCGTCACGTCGTACAGTACGCCTTCGACGGCGCTCAGGTTTTTGAGAATCCGCATCACAGCGCGTTCGATTACGTCGAAGGGCAGGCGGAACGCGCAGCCGCTGACGGTATCCGGAGAGACGAGCGCAAAGCCGTTTCGCCGCCTCAGCGACACAAGCCCCTTTTCGCGTCGTACTACCTGCCCGTCACGTCGTACAGCACGCCTTCGACGGCGCTCAGGTTCTTGAGAATCCGCATCACGGCGCGTTCGATTACGTCGAAGGGCAGGCGAAACGCGCAGCCGCTGACGGTATCCGGCGAGACGAGCGCTCGAAGCCATTTTACCGCATCAGCGACACAAGCCCCATTTCGCGCCGCGCCTATCTGCCCGTCACGTCGTACAGCACGCCTTCGACGGCGCTCAAGTTTTTGAGAATCCGCATCACGGCGCGTTCGATTACATCGTAGGGCAGGCGAAACGCGTAGCCGCTGACGGTATCCGGCGAGACGAGCGCTCGAAGCCATTTTACCGCCTCAGCGACACAAGCCCCATTTCGCGTCGTACTACCTGCCCGTCACGTCGTACAGCACGCCTTCGACGGCGCTCAGGTTTTTGAGAATCCGCATCACGGCGCGTTCGATTACGTCGAAGGGCAGGCGAAACACGCAGCCGCTGACGGTATCCGGAGAGACGAGCGCTCGAAGCCGTTTCGCCGCCTCAGCGACACAAGCCCCTTTTCGCGTCGTACTACCTGCCCGTCACGTCGTACAGCACGCCTTCGACGGCGCTCAGGTTTTTGAGAATCCGCATCACGGCGCGTTCGATCACGTCGTAGGGCAGGCGGAACGCGTAGCCGCTGACGGTATCCGGGGAGACAAGCGCGTGGAGCACCACGGCGTACGCGCCGGTATCGGTGCCGGTCAGGGTGGCATAATAGCGGTGGAGCTTCCGATCCAGTCCGGCCGTCTCGATTTCCTCGCAGAACGCCGCGTCGGACTCGCGCAGAAGCTCCAGCTTTTCCGCGGTCGCCTCGCCGCTCATGCGAATGGCGAGCCCGCTTTCGGGGAACGGCTGACGCGAAAGCAGCCGCGGAGGCAGGCCGAGCAGCTCGCCCAGCTCGCGAATTTCCTCGCGATACAGCGCGTTCAGCGGCAGAAGCGAAAAATCGCCCGGCTGTCCCGCGCCGCGCACGATGGCGCGCCCCTCATTCAGAAGCGCGTCGCGCAGGGTCTTCACTACTCGCTCGTGCTTCTCGCGCGTGTCGGCCGCGCCGGAGAGCGCCACCGCGACCTCCGATGAAATATCCTTCACATGCAGCGGCATGCCGAGCTCTTCCTCAAATGCCCGCCGCAGGCAGGCGACCTCGCCCTTGCGGAACAGGCCGGTATCCATCAGCACGCACCGCGCCCGCTCGCCGAAGGCGCGCGACGCAAGCGCCGCCGCCACGATCGACGGCGCGCCGCCGGACACCGCGGCAATCACCTCGCCCTCCGGGCAGGATGCGCGCAGTGTGGTCACGCAATCGTCCAGAAACGCGGGCATCGTCCATTCGCCGTTCAGGCCGCACACGCCCTCGGCGAAGTTTTTCAGCATCTGCATGCCGTCCGGGTCGTTGCTTTCCACGCCGAACTGCGCCGCGAACGCCGTGCCCGCCTCGTTCTGCGCGGCGGCGGCAAAGCCGCCCTCGCCCTCCGCCGACACATGAACGCCTTCGGGCAGCGTCCATTCCTCGGCGCGTTCAAAGTAGCGCTCTGCCTCGCTCAGGCCCTCGAACAGCGGGCCGTTCAGAAACTGAACGTGCGCCGTGGCCTTCTCAAGCCGCGTCGCGCCCGGCTGCGCGCCCAGCGCCAGCAGAAGCAGCCGCGCGCTGCGTCCCAGCGCCAGCACAGGGAGACCGCTCTTCAGCGCTTCTCGCGCGGCGGTCTCGGCGGCCCCGGGCAGAAGTCCGTTGCCCGCCAGCACAACGCCGCAGGCGTCGCCCGTCAGCGCGTCCGGCGGCAGAAGCCCTCCGTCCACCACCACGGCCAGCGACTTCAGCGCCCTCAGCTTTCTGGACACAGCGCGCGCTTCCGCCCCGCCGGTGTCCAATATCGCAATGTGCCGGATAAAAACCGCCTCCCCCGAAACGATGGTCTATCGCAGCCATTCTATCCATGGGAAGGCGGTTTTATGCATATATCACTGGAACGGATGCAGGTTTTTGCGGTTCGCCGGACGGCCGCGCACGACCTCGATCTTGTGCTCGATTTCGGCGGAAACGTCGATCTTCAGCGCGCGCATCAGCTGCATGCCATACATCATCACGTCCGCAAATTCCTCGGCGATTCGCGCGACATACGCCGGATCCTCGCCGTTCAGCAGCTTTTCCACGTCCGGCGGGTTCAGCCACTGAAACAGCTCCAGAAGCTCGCTCATCTCCACCGTCATGGCCATGGCGACCTGCTGCGGGTTCTGAACGCCGTCCACGCCCCAGCCCTTTTCCAGACACAGCGCGTATATGGCTTCCTTCAGCTGAGAAACGGTGGTGGTATCGTCATGAAGCACGCAAAATCACCTCTCGAACTGTGAATATGAAGAAAGCCGCCCTTGCGGACGGCTTCCTGCAAAAAGAAATTACTTGATTTCGACTTCGGCGCCGACGTCGGCAAACTTCTTCTTGATTTCCTCGGCAACTTCCTTGGAAACGCCTTCCTTGATGGGCTTGGGGGCGTTGTCAACGAGTTCCTTGGCTTCCTTCAGGCCCAGGCCGGAAACGACTTCGCGGACGACCTTGATGACCTTGATCTTCTCGGCGCCGGCAGACTTCAGGATGACGTCGAACTCGGTCTTCTCTTCAACGGCTTCAGCAGCGGCGGCGGGGCCGGCGGCAACCGCGACGGGGGCAGCGGCGGAAACGCCAAACTTCTCTTCCATGGCCTTTACGAGATCAGCCAGCTCGAGAATCGTCATGGACTCAACGGCAGAAATGATTTCCTGAGCGTTCATTGTATTCCCTCCATAATCATGTTAAGGTCTGAATTGGGGTGCGTCAGGCGGCGATTATTCCTCGCCGGCCTTCTGCTTGCGGATCGCTTCCACGCAGCGGACGAAGCTGGAAACCGCGCTCATCATGCTGCCCATGATACGGGCGATGAGGACTTCCTTGCTGGGCAGCTCGGCCAGAGCCTGAACGCCGGCCGCGTCGAGGAACGCGCCGTCGCACACGCCGCACTTCAGCGTGAGCTTCTTGCTCTTCTTGCCGAACTCCACCGCGATCTTCGCGGGCGCGATCATATCGGTGTAGCCGAACGCCACGGCGGTGGGGCCCTTCAGGTGCTCCTCCATCTGAGCGGCGTAGGGGGTATCCTTCACGGCGAGATCGATCATGGTGTTCTTGATAACGGCGTACTCAACACCGGCCTTGCGGAACTCGGTGCGCAGCGCGGTATCCTCCTCCACGGTCAGACCACGGAAGTCAACCAGAACGACGGTCTGCGCCTTTTCAAACTTTTCTTTGACGGCGGCAACGACCGGCTTCTTGCTTTCGATATTCTTGGAAAGTTCGTTCTTGGACATTTGTTAAACACCTCGCATTCCGTCCTGTGAATGACGGCAAATGAAACGCCCCTGCGCATAGGCGCAAGGGCGGAATACTTCTGAACAGAATTCGAGAAAGTCCGAACCTTTGCACCTCGGCGAGCACTCCGGTGGGAGTTTACGCTTCCGCACTCGCTGTCTATGGCACAGCTGTTTCACAGCCTTATATATTGTACCCATTCGCCTGCGTTTCGTCAAGTTAAGTTTCGGGAGAAATTGATGGCGAAGCCGATTCTTGACAGACCCTCCGCAAGCCGCTATAATGAAAATACATTTTTTCACAAAGGCGGCGACGAGCGATGATTTCACCCGCGGCGAAAGCCATCATGGTCGAACGGTTCGGGAAGGACAACGTGCTTGCGCTCGCGACGGCGGCAGACAACGTACCCTATGTGCGCAGCGTGAATGCGTATTACGAAAACGGCGCGTTCTACGTCATCACCTGTGCCCTCTCCGGCAAGATGCGCCAGCTTGCGGAGAATCCGACGTGCGCCCTCGCGGGCGAATGGTTCACCGCCCATGGCATGGGCGAAAGTATGGGCTGGTTCCGCAGGCCGGAAAACGCGCCCATCGCGGCCGCGCTCCGGTGTGCGTTCGCCGAATGGATCGACAACGGGCACAACAACTTCGACGACCCGAACTGCGTCATCCTGAAAATCTCCCTCACAAAGGGCACGCTGTTCTCGCACGGAACGCGCTACGACATCGACTTTACGGCGGAAGCGTCCACATAACCATGCCGCATCATAAAGCGCGCGGTGCTCCAATGGAACGCACCGCGCGCCGCTCTTTCTTCATCGATCAGGAAATGAATCTGCGTCCATATGCGTTTCCTCTTCGCAAGCACGTTTCTCATGCCGTACAGGCTTCATACTTCATCCGCACCCATGCGCGACATTTCTTCCCGCCGATTTCTCGGACGGACTTTTGTCGCATACGAAGTGCGCGGCAGCCAATCAGAATACTCCGCGCAAGGTTCGCCTACGCTTCATCCGCGCCCATGCGCGACATTTCCTCCCGGACGCGTTTTCCGCCGATTTCGCGGACGGGTTTTTGGTCTCGGATGGAGAGTGCGGCGGCGAGGCCGGCGGCTTCGCCCATGGCGCGGCAGGTGGGGATGATGCGCGCGGACGACTGGGCGATGAACTCACTGCCGAGATTGCGTCCGGCGACGAGCAGGTTCTCCGCGTCGCGCACGATCAGGCAGCGAAGCGGAATCTCATAATACGGCTCGCGGTCGTTTCCGCTCAGCGCGTAGGTGTTGAGGTCGCGCCCGTGCACGTCCACGGGGTAGTTGCAGCGGCACACCGCGTCGTCGAAACGTGCGCGGCCGAGGATTTCCCCGGCGGTGAGGATATGATCGGTGACGGCGCGGCGGGATTCGCGCACGCCCACCATCGCGGAGATTTCCGAAAGATAGGCATGCTCGAAGCCGGGAATGCGCGCGCGGTAGAACGAAAGCTGGCGCAGAATCGCGCGCTTACCCTCCGCCTGCACGCGCGACTGGTTCTCCGCGTCGTCCGCGTCGTGGAAGTCGAAGAATTCCGGACAGTTGAAGGCAATCGCGTCGCGCCGTCCGGGCACGGTGAAGAACTGCCAGTACAGCGCGTCCTCGCGCGTGAGCTGCCCCTCGTCAATCGCCTGAAGGAACAGCGGCTTCAGCGGCCAGTGCTTCCCGGGGTTCAGCGTCACGGCGCCGTCGTAGTTTTCGGGACGCGGGCGCGGCGCGTCGTCCGGATGCGTCACCCGCTCAAGGTAATCCCAGAACGCCTGCGTGTCCACCCCGCCCAGCAGGTAGCGGAGCGACATCGGCTGATTTTTGCCGTCCTCCTCGCTGCCGTGCAGCGTTTCAAAGCCCAGCGCGTGCACAACGTCGGCGTCGCCGGTCGCGTCGATGAAGATTTTGCCCGCGACCTCGCCCCTCCCGGACTTGTTCGCGATTTCAACCGATGTAACCTCCCCGCCCTCGCGCCTTGCGCCGATGAGGAACGTGTGGTACAGAACCCTTACGCCGCGCTCCACAAGCATTTCGTTGAGCACGATTTTGAGCATCTCCGGGTCGAACCAGCAGTCGCCCTTTCCCGCGGCCGCGCCGAGCGCGAGCATGCGGCGGTTGATCTCGCGGGACACATAGCTGCCCATCGGGTTGCCGGGAACGCAGGTGTTCATCAGCGGCGTAACGAGCGCAAGCGTGCCGCTGCCGCCCGCCGAGCCAAACTGTTCAATGACCAGCACGTCGCGCCCCGCGTCCGCGGCGGCAATGGCGGCGACCGAACCGGCGGTTCCCGCGCCGCAGACGACGATTTCCGCTTCATATCTCATCAAAAGCGTCCTCCTTCGCATCATTCAAGGCAAAACTATCCAACTGAAATAATCTGTGGAATCCCTCCGACCCGCGTAGCGCGGCTTTCAGGCGGCACCGCGCAAACGAGGTAAGCAGCTGGCGCGTCGCGCGGGCATTCCGCCGGGGTGTGCGTGGTTGCGTGAAAAAACGCCGCCTTCCGAAACGGAAAGCGGCCTGAAAAACGATTGTCAGAACTTGAGCGCGTTCAGCTTGATGCCGGGACCCATAGTGCTGGAAATGACGGCGGACTTCACATACGTGCCCTTCGCGGCGGAGGGCTTCGCCTTGATGATGGCGTCCATGAGGGTGCGCAGGTTCTCAGTCAGCTGCTGCTCAGAGAAGGAAGCCTTTCCGAGGGGGCAGTGGATGATGGCGGTCTTATCGACGCGGTACTCAACCTTGCCGGCCTTGGTCTCGGTGATGGCCTTGGTCACGTCCATGGTGACGGTGCCGGTCTTGGGGTTCGGCATGAGGCCCTTGGGGCCGAGCACGCGGCCCAGACGGCCGACCAGACCCATCATATCCGGGGTGGCGATACAAACGTCAAATCCGAACCAGCCGCCCTGAATCTTGGCGATCATGTCCTCAGCGCCCACGAAATCGGCGCCAGCGGCGGTCGCTTCCTCGGCCTTGGGGCCCTTGGCGATCACGAGGACGGTCTTGGTTTTGCCGGTGCCGTTGGGCAGAACGACGGTGCCGCGAACCTGCTGATCGGCGTGACGGGGATCAACGCCCAGACGGACGGAGATCTCGACGGTCTCGTCGAACTTGGCCTTGGCGGTCTGCTTTACCAGCGTAACGGCCTCTTCGGGATCATACAGCTTGGTACGATCGATCAGCTTGATGCTGTCGCTATATTTCTTTCCGGTCTTCATGTTAATATCCTCCCTGTGGTACAATCGGCACTATGTCCTCCCACGGTTTTGGTCTTCTTGCGTCAGTCGTCCACGATAACGCCCATGGAGCGGGCCGTTCCGGCGACCATGCTCATGGCGGCTTCGATGGAAGCGGCGTTCAGGTCGGGCATCTTAAGCTCGGCGATTTCCTTCACCTGAGCCTTGGAGATGTGAGCGACCTTGTCCTTGTTGGGACGGCCGGAAGCATGCTCGAGGCCGCAGGCCTTCTTGATCAGAACGGCGGCCGGAGGCGTCTTGCAGATGAACGTGAAGGAACGATCCTGATACACGGTGATGACGACCGGGATCACGAGACCGACCTGCTTGGCGGTGCGGTCGTTAAATTCCTTGCAGAATCCGGGGATGTTTACGCCATGCTGACCGAGCGCCGGGCCGATCGGCGGCGCGGGGGTGGCTTTGCCGGCGTTGACCTGCAGCTTGATGAGCGCAGTTACTTTCTTCGCCATAGGGGTTTCCTCCTTAATCTGTATGTGGTGTAGCGGGGCCTTCCTGAGCCCCTCCCACTCCTGAAGCCCGAGGGCTTACAAGCGATGGAAGCGCGTTACGAATCCAGACGAACGACTTCGTCGTAATCCAGATCGATGGCAGTTTCGCGTTTAAGCATCGGCACCGTAATCCGAAGCTTCTGATTTTCAGTGTCGATATCGGTGACGCGACCGGTGAAGTTCTCGAACAGGCCGGTAAGGATGCGAACCTCGTCGCCGACCTGAATGTCCAGGCGGGTAACGGGAATGCTGGCCATTAACGACGTGTAGTCGTTGTCCGGGAGCGGCGTGGGCTTGGTGCCCGTGCCGACAAAACCGGTGACGCCTCGCGTATTGCGCACGACGTACCAAGATTCGTTGGTCATGACCATACGAACCAGCACATAGCCCGGCATACGCTTACGCGGAACCACGCGGCGCTTGTTATTCTTGATCTCGACGACCTCCTCGATCGGGATCTGCACTTCCGCGATCAAATCCTGAAGGCCGTTGTTCTCGACGGTCTTTTCGAGGTTCGCCTTGACCTTGTTTTCATAGCCAGAATAGGTATGTACGACATACCAGTTCATCTCGGCATTTTCCGCCATGTTTAACTCCTTGCCCGTCAGCCGGTGATCAGTCTGACCAGAGCGCCAGCGCCCATGTCAAACAGGCCGATCACTACGCCCATAACCACCATGAAAAGAAGCACTATCAGGGAGTAATTCACGAGCGCGCTCTTCGTGGGCCAGGTGACCTTCTTCATCTCGTGGAACATGTTGTAGAACGCCTTGCCGATTTTAACGCCAAGGTTCTTGAACCATCTTCCGACGCGTACGAAGAAATTCGGCTTTTTCGTTCCGTTTTCGTTCGCCATGTTGTCACATCCTCCGACTTGATCGTTGCTCCCGCCCGATTACTTGGCTTCCTTATGAACGGTATGCTTCTTGCAGAAGCGGCAATACTTGCTCATTTCGAGACGATCGGGGTCGTTTTTCTTGTTCTTGATGGTATTATAATTGCGCTGCTTGCATTCGGAGCAGGCCAGTACAACCTTAATACGCTTATCCGATGCCATGTTTTGACACCTCCTATGGAAAGAATGGTCAGCCCCCGCGTTTGCAGACGGGCGCTGGCCGAACGGTCGACAACAGCAACCCACATTCTTGGGCAGACTGATATATTATAGACCATCTCCCCCCCGATTGCAATAGCTGGAAGCGGAAAATGACGGAATTTTACGAATTTTACATAAGTATTTCAGGCCGTATTCCCCAGATCGCACTTTTTTAGAAGGATTTTCGCTTCCAGACGGCGAATTATCCCTTCAGAGCGCCGATGGGGAGGGCTTTTCATGCGCGTACTGAGCTATGTGGTTCCGGCGGAGGACGACGGGCAGCTGATTCGCCGCGTCGCCCGCGGGCGGCTGGGCATTTCCAGCCATCAGCTGGCGCGCGCGAAGGCGCTGGGCGCGTTGTGTCTGGACGGCGAAAGCGTGCATGCCGACCATGCCGTGCGCGCCGGACAGGTGGTCTCGGTGACGCTGATCGATGAAGAAGAGCCCGCCGTGCCGGTTCGTCCGGAGAACGCGCCGGTTTCCATCCTTTATGAGGACGACGATCTGTACGTGATCGACAAGCCCGCGCCGCTTTCCACGCAATCCTCGCCCCGTCAGCCGGACAACACGCTGGAAAACCGGCTTGCATGGCGCTATCGGGACGTGCCGGGCTTTGTGTTTCGCCCGGTGAACCGGCTGGACAAGGGCACCAGCGGCCTGATGGTCGCGGCGAAGCACGCGCATTCGCAGATGCTTTTGTCCCGCCAGCTGCACACGCCCGAGTTCGCGCGCGAATATCTGGCCGTGACGGACGGCGTACCGGCCGAGCCGGAGGGCGTTATCGACGCGCCCATCGGCAAGGCGGACGGCGCGACGGTTCGCCGCGAAGTGCGCGCGGACGGCAAGCCCTCCCGTACGGCGTACCGGACGCTGGAAGCCGGAAACGGCCGAGCGCTTCTGCGGCTGAAGCTGGACACGGGGCGCACGCATCAGATTCGCGTGCATCTTTCCCACATCGGCTGTCCGGTGTTCGGCGATTTTCTGTATGGAACCGAGCGGCCGGACGCGCTGCCCGGGCGCTTCGCGCTGCATTCCGCCTATGTGCGCTTTCTGCATCCGCTGACGGGGCAGGCGCTCGAATTCGAATCTCCGCTGCCGGGCGCGCTTCGCGCGCTGCTTCCCAAGGCCGGAAGCTGACCGTTTTTTCCAAAAAGGAGGTCTCATGAAACGAAAGCTGTCTGCGCTCTTCCTGCTCGCGTTCCTGCTCGCGGCGCATATGCCCGCGCCGGGACGCGCGGACACGGAGTCGAACATCCAAACCATCTATACATACCTCACGGAGAACGCCGGGCTGAACCGCGCGGCGGCGTGCGGCATCCTGTCCAACATCAAAAGCGAAAGCAATTTCAATCCCGAGGCCATCGGCGATTCCGGCAACGCCTACGGCATCTGCCAGTGGAACTCGCGCCGCAACTCGCTGATTTCGTATTGCGAGAAAAACGGCTTTGAAAGCTGGAAAAGTCTGGAGGGGCAGCTGGGCTACCTTCAGTATGAGCTGGAAACAAAGGGCTACAAGAAGAACGTAGGCGACGTGCTGCGCGCTCTGCCCGACACCGCGCAGGGCGCGTTCGACGCGGCGTGGTACTTCTGCGTATACTTTGAAATTCCTGCCGACCGCTACAACAAGGGCAACACCCGCGGCGCGAACGCCGTGAATATTTATTGGAAGAAATTCGGCGGCGCGACGGAAATCTATCCCATGACCTACGACGCGAACGGCGGCGCGGGCGCGCCCGCGTCCGGCACGAAAACCGAGGGCGTTCCCTTTAAAATCACAGCCAAAGCGCCGACGCGCAGGGGCTGCGAGTTCCTCGGCTGGTCGGAGGACAAAACGGCCACAGAGCCGACGCTGTCCGCGGGCGGCCTGTTCAGCGAAAACCGTGCGGCGACGTTCTACGCCATATGGGGGCAGGCGCTGCCGGACGACGCGGAGCCCGCGAAGACCGTCACCCTGAACGGCCGCCGCTACGAGCTGTTCACCGGCGCGCACGCCTACGCCTACGCGAAGGAATACGCCGGGACGCGCGGCGGACATCTGGCGACGATCCGCACAGCCGCTGAGGCGAACGCCATCCTGCCGCTTCTGAAGGCCGCGGGTGGCCCCTGCTGGCTGGGCGGCGAATACGCCTGCGGCAACTGGACGTGGGCGTCCGGCGAATCGTTCTCCGACGCGTTCGCCGCGTCCTATTGGCAGAGCGGCATGCCCACCGAAAAGAACTACGCCAGCTCCAACGGCAGATTGGCCGCGGCGGCGGACGGAACATGGCTCGACCTCGCGCCGTCCAATATGGAAACGGCGGGCTTCATCGTGGAGCACGGAACCCCGGACGCCGAAGCGCTTCCCCGCTACCGGCTGACCGTGTCCACGTCGCTGAACCTGCGCGCGGGCCCGGGCACGGGCTACGGCAAGCTGGGCAGCGTGCTGAAGCCGGACGAAATCTTCATCGTACATGAAACGGTGAAGGGAACCTCCTACAGCTGGGGCTGGGGCGTTACGGCGGACGGCAAAAAACGCGGCTGGGCGGCGATGAAAATTCCCGATTACATGGAGCCGGTTTCCGGCCCGCAGCTGGACGAAGCGACCGGGTTGATCTACGAGCTTGCGGACGGCTGCGCGATCGTCACGGGCTGCAGCGGAACCTCCGCGTTCCTCTCCCTGCCCGAGACGCTGGGCGGCGCGCCGCTGACGGCGCTGCGCGCGGGCGCGTTCCCCGCGGAGAGTGCGCTCACGCGCGTATTCGTGCCGGGCTGCGTTACGGACATTGCCGAGGGCGCGTTCGCCGCTTCCATCTCCGTGTCCGGCCATCCCGGAAGCGCGGCGCACCTTGCCGCCGTGCGGGACGGCCTGCGGTTCGAAGCGGTTCCGTGGCCGGAAACGCTCACGCTGCCCGCGAACCTTACGCGCGTCGAAGCCGGCGCGTTTGAAAACCTCTCCGGCGTTCAGTGTATCGACCTCTCCCGCACGGACATACGTGAAATCGAAGCGAACGCCTTCGCGGGCTGCGAAAGCCTGCGCGCCATCCTGCTGCCGGACACGCCCCTGTCCATCCACGAAAGCGCGCTGGGAAGCCTTGTCGACCCGGTCATCGTGGCCGCGCCCGGCTCCCCCGCCGCCCGCTGGGCGGACGAAAACGCCTACGTCACCGTTCCCCCGGCGGGAAGCTGATGTGAAGAATTTAACCTAACTTCACTGGGCAAGCCGACGTATGCGTGGTATAATTCTATAGGTAGTTGTTTCTTACAGTTTATCATTTACGGAGGCATACCGTTTTGCAGAATTCTACGAAAAAACCCGCTTCCAGACCCGCCCCGCGCCGTTCCTCTGCGCCCGCGCGCAAACCTGCGTCCCGGCCCGCTCCGGCTCGGAATCCCGCGCCGCGTTCGTCCGGACGGGAAAGGAACGTTTTGCCGCTGATCATCGCTGGCGGCATCGTGTTTATCGTGCTGTGCTTCTTCCTTCAGAAGTATGTGTTCCCGAACGGCGTTCTGCCGAAGACGACGGACAAGTCCATCCCCGAGATCGACGCCGCGGCCACCGTGCGCGTCAGCGAGGTCATGAGCTCCAACGCGTCCTCCATTCAGGACGACACCGGCGCGTACCCCGACTGGGTGGAAATCGTGAACAATTCCGGCAAGACCGTGAACCTGTACGGCTGGAAGCTGGCCAAGGACTCGAGCCTGATGATCAAGTATTTCGAGTTCCCGAACCAGACGCTGGCGGCGGGCGAGCGCGTGCTGGTTTATTGCACGGGCACGCTGCGCAACAACGCGGGCTACGCGTATCACGCGCCGTTCCGCATCTCCGCGGCGGGCGACACGCTGGTGCTGTTCAACCCGAACAACACCGCCGTGCAGACGCTGAACATCCCCGAGATGAGCGCCAACCAGTCCTACGCCGAGATAGGCGGCGAATGGACGGTGACCGACGAAGCCACGCCGGGACTCAGCAATACCAGCGAAAACTACCACCTGCTGCACGACAACCGCGAGGTTTCCGACAGCCCCATCGAGATCACCGAGCTGATGGCCAAGAACATGAGCTACGCGGCGGACGAAAACGGCGAATTCCTCGACTGGATCGAGATTCACAACAAATCCGCCTACACGGTGAGCCTGAACAACTACGCACTTTCGGACTCCGACCGGAACCTTCAAAAGTGGCACTTCCCGAACGTATCCATCGGCCCGGACGAATACATGATCGTCTACTGCTCCGGCTACGACCGGCGCGACCCGGTCGGACGGCTGCACACCAACTTCCGCCTGAGCAGCGAGAAGGAGGGCGCTTACCTGTCAAACGCCGCCGGGCAGCTGATCGACTTTGTGGAATACGATCTGCTGAAAGCGGATCAGTCCTATTCCCGCCAGTCGGACGGCACATGGACGACAAACCTTTCGCCAACTCCCGGCATGTCCAACAGCTTCCAGAGCGCCGCGCTGATCGATGGTCAGTTCGCGGCGCAAAATTCAAGCGGCGTTTTTTTTAACGAGATCATGGCCACGACCACTACGGCGAACGTCGGCAAGGCCTCCTATGACTGGATTGAGCTGTACAACGCCACGTCGCAGACCATCGACCTCAGCTCGTGGGGACTTTCGGACAACCCGGCCAAGCCGCGCAAGTGGCAGTTTCCCGCCGGAACCACCATCGCGCCCGGCCAGTACATGGGCGTGTACTGCTCCGGCCTGAACACCACCGTGAAGGGCTACTGCCACACGAACTTCAAGCTGTCCGCCACCGAGGGCGAATCGCTGGTGCTTTCCGACCCCACCGGCAAGATTCTCGACCGCGTGCAGCTGGGCATGCAATATTCCAACATGCCCTACGGCCGCATCAGCGGACGAAACGGCTTCTATTATCTCGCGGCCTCCACGCCCGGCTCCGGCAACGTGCAGGTCGGCTACGAGTCGCGCATGCTGAAGCCCACCTTCTCCGTGCAGGGCGGCATGTATCCGGCGAACCAGTATTTTAACGTGGCGCTGTCCGCCGAGCCGGGCGCGACCATCTATTACACGCTGGATTCCTCCACGCCCGATCCCGCGGCGGTGGGCGGCATCGTCTACACGCCCGACCCGGAGGTTTCCGTGAACGGACGGTATGAGACGTTCGTCTACACCGATCCCATCCCGGTAACGCAGACCACGGTCATTCGCGCCATCGCGGTGAAGGACGGCCAGCTGACCAGCCTTGTGGAAACGCAGTCGTACCTCGTGGGCGTAAGCCACACGATGCAGGTGATTTCGCTGGTCATGAACCCGACCGACCTGTGGGACTACAACACCGGCCTGTACGTCAAGGGCCCCAACGCCCTCTCCAAGAGCCCCTACGGCTCGCTGGGCAAGGGCGCGAACTTCTGGATGACGTGGGAGAAGGACGCGAACGTCGAGCTGTTCGGTCTGGACGGCTCCACCGTGCTTTCGCAGGGCTGCGGCGTGCGCCTGCACGGCCAGTACAGCCGCAAGGAAGCGCAGAAGCCGTTTAAGATCATCGCCCGCAGCAAATATGGCGACAGCCGCTTCCGCGCGAAGCTGTTCCCGAACCGGGACTATACCGAGTACCAGTCGTTCCTGCTGCGCGCCTCCGGTCAGGACACGAGGAAGACCCGCATGCGCGACTCCATCCTCACCGCGCTCGCCGACGGCATGGGCGTAATGTATCAGGACACCAACCTCGCCATCGTCTACCTGAACGGCGAATACTGGGGTCACTACAACATGCGCGAGCGCATCAACACCTTCTCCATCTGCCAGTGGGAGGGCTGGGATCCGGTCATCAAGGACAGCATCGACCTTGTGAAGGCGAACACGTCGGTTATGAAGGGCTCCGTGGACTCGTGGAAGACCATCCTGGAGTGGATCAAGAAAAACGGCGTGGAGACCAGCGAAAAGCTCGAATACGTGAAGCAGTACATCGACGTTGACAACTACCTCAAATACATCGCCGTCGAGATGTACACCGGCAACACCGACCTTCTCAACGTGAAGAAATACCGCACCTCGGAGAAGGACGGCAAGTGGCGCTTCATCCTGTTCGATTTCGACTGGGCGTTCACCACCAACACCAACTCCGTCGGCCGCTGGCTCAAGCCGGGCGGCATGGGCGAGGGCAACAAGACGGACAACTCGCTGTTCATCGCGCTGATGAAGAACCCGGAATGCAAGGACATGTTCCTCAAGCTCTTCGCCGAGAAGCTGCGCGGCCCGTGGTCGAGCGAGGCGGTGCTGGCCAGGATCGACGAGCGCTACAACGAGCTGGAGCCGGAAATTGATCAACATCTGGAAAAATGGGGGCCGTCGCGCAAGACCTACGAATCGGAGATCAACACGCTGAAGAGCTACGCCCGCAAGCGCCCGGGACACCTTCTGTATTACTTCTCCCAGTCCCTCAGCCGCAGCGACATGGAGTACTACTTCGGCGACCTGCTCGAGACGGTCACGATGCTGGACGCGGACGGAAAGGTGTATAACTACAACAAATAAAGATATGCCTTGACCGAAGGCATGCAAAGGGGTTATAATCTTGCAGGACACGAAACGCGAGCGTCTTCCCGAAAGACATGAGCTGAAATACTTCATCAACCGCGGCGACATGATTGCGCTGGGGCATCGTCTGGGCGGCGTTCTCCACCCTGACCCGCACGCCGACGAGAAGGGCGAATACTTCATCCGCTCCCTTTACTTCGACGACGCGTACGACATGGCCTTCTACGACAAGGTTAGCGGCAACCAGAACCGCGACAAGTATCGCATCCGCATCTACAACCTGTCGGACGAAGCCATCTTCCTCGAGCGCAAGCGCAAGCTGGGCGACCTGATTCAGAAATCGTCCACGCGCATCTCGCGCAAGCTGTGCGACCAGCTGGTGATGGGCAGCTGCAATAAGCTCGATTTGGTCGACAACGCGCTTTTGAACGATCTGTTCCGCGAAATGCGCGTGAGCCTGCTCAGGCCGAAGGTGATCGTGGATTACACGCGCGAAACCTTCATTCATCCGGTTGAGAACGTGCGCGTTACCCTCGACAAGAACCTGCGCACGGGGCTTCTGAGCCGCAACCTGTTCAGTCCCGACGTCATGACCGTTTCCCCGCTGGACGACGGGCGCGAAATTCTGGAAGTGAAGTACGATTCCTACCTTCCGGACTTCATCTCCGCCATGCTGTGGGACGTGCCCGCCGAGCGCAGCGCCATTTCCAAATACGTGCTGTGCCGCCGGTTCGAGCCGCTGGGCTGACGGAAAAACCAAGTCTTCGTGCCGCGCCGCGGCAGGAAAATAGAAGTACAAGGGCAGCACTGCGCAAATGAGGCAGCCGGCCGGCAAATGAATTTTCTGCCAGATGCAATCGAGAGATCTGCATGCCGCAGACGGCAGAAAAGACTTCGCCCGGCGCGCCGTCGAGTTGAGCGGATGAGCCCAAGATTACGAAAGGGGTACTCCTCGTGAACAAAACCAGTATTGCGGAAATCTTTGCCAATCAGTCCATTACGCCGGGTTCATGGCTTAGCATCACGTTCCTCATGATCATGGCGTTCGCCGTGGGTCTGTTCATCTACTGGGTGTACAAGAAAAACTACCGCGGCGTGATGTTCTCCACCAACTTCGGCATGACGCTGGTGCTGATGACGCTGATCACCGCGCCCGTCGTAACCTGCATCCGCAACTCGCTGCAGCTCTCCATGGGCATGGTCGGCGCACTGTCCATCGTGCGCTTCCGCACCGCCGTGAAGGACCCGCTCGACACCGCCTACATGTTCTGGGCGCTCACCATGGGCATCCTGCTGGGCGCGGGTCAGTACTTCCTGACCGCCATCACCGTCGTCTGCATTGCCATCCTGATCTTCGTCCTGCGCAACCTCGCCGGCAAGTCCGCCGACAGCTACCTGCTGGTGATGCACCTGAGCGGCAACGGCGAAGCCAACAGCATGCAGCTGATGAAGCAGCTGCGCTACCATAAGCTGAAGAGCAAGACCATCACCTCCCGCGGCATCGAGGTCACCTACGAGGTGCGCGTGGATAAGAGCGAAGCCTTCCTCAATAAGCTCCTCACGCTGGACGGCGTAAACGAAGCCTCCCTCGTCGCCTACCAGTCCGAAACCGTCTGACCTTTCCCTTTCCCCGCCCCATCCGCTGCCCTGCATTTTGCAAGGCGGCGTTTTTTCCTGTCGCTTCGGAGCAACGCTTCCCTTTTTCCAAAGCAAAAACTGACTGCCACCGCGAAGCGCGCGGATTGCCGTTTTGCCGCCCGCATGCGATTGACGCAGCGGCCTGCTTTCTGCGGAATCAGACGCCTCTGCTGTGCAATTATTCACCACATTCTTGGGTTTAAGCTCTTCCATTTATGTCAAAATTATGATATAATTAATTTACAATATGCGTGATGAAGCAGATCATCGTTTTATTCATTGTGAACGAAGACCGTCAACGGGTACGTACAGCGCATATCTTGTTAAAAGGGAGGTCTTTCTATGACGCGGTATCTGAAATCCTTTATTTCCCTGCTTTTGATCGTCGTCTGCTTAGCTGCCGGCTTTACGGATGCATTCACAAAAGCCGTCGCGGAAGCAATTCAGGAGCAGGCAGAGCAAAATAAGCTGGCCGCTAACGCGCGTCCCGTAACAGAGACGTTGGAAAGCAATGGCTGGCAATACCGCGTCTGCGCCGATGGCTACGCTGAGTTGCTCGGCTATACAGACACCTCGGCAGACACGCTAACTCTTCCCACCGCCCTTGGGGGGACATGGGTTGTTCGCATTGCCAAAAATGGATTTGCAGAGAATGCGTCCCTGACGGACGTGTTTATTCCCGCGCAGATCAACGAAATTCCCAACACGGCATTCCCGGGCAATTCCACCCTGACCGTTCGTGCGTACAACGGAACGGCCGCGCTGCTGTTTGCCCAGAAGCGTAGACTCGCGCAGAAGAATCAATCGAAATATGATTTCTTTGACAACGTCCTCGATCTGAGTGAAATAAAATCCTCCCAATGGAGCATCGTAAACCATCAGTTGACATTCGAAGCTCCCTTTTCACGCATATTGAGTACTGGAACGAAGGTTTATCTGCCCAAAACGAGCGCGTATGCGAACGGTTTGCCTGTAGAACTCACGTCCTACGACGCCAGCACGGGAACTGCGGGCTATCTGGAGCTGAACTTTACCGAAGCGCTCAAATCGTATAAAGCGGAAAACGTGCAGATGGCGCCGGACATTGCAGGCATTCAAATTCTGGCTTATGGCGTTGAACTCGATCCCAGCACAGCCAAAGGCACGGTTACCGCGTCTGCTCAGTTGCCGTTGACGTTTAACCTGAATCTTAAGTTGAGCAACTCGATGAAACTGTCCGGCAGCGTTGGATATAACATCAGCCTGTTTGCGTCCGTGGATTATGGTTTCTTTAAAATCAACAGTTTTTCATATGGAAGTAAAACCTCGTCCTTTCAAAACATCAATCTATCGAAAAGCGGGAAATTTTTCGAGAAGGAAGCTCCCGCGAAATCTCTGAAGCTGGCTCGAGTTCCAATGGTTAGCGCAACCCTTCTTTCTGTCTGGCTCGAGCTGACCTTAGTCGTTTCAGCGCAGGGCGAAATCAGTATTAAGTCCGAGCTTACCACGACGGAAAAATGCACGTGGAAAAACAAACAGATGACGAAATCCAAGTCCGAGTCCAATAAGAAATTTGATATTTCGGCGGCAGCCAGCATATCTGCTACCGTACAAGGTTCTATTATTGTCAGAATTGGTTTTGTTGCGGCCAAGACACACGTTGAGGTGGCTGCGCTTTCCGTTTCCTATGGTTGGAGCGCTACTGTAAAAACGAGCACAGAGTCTCTCGGTTGCGCAGATGTAATTATTTCAAGCAACCTGAGCGTCAGCCTACGCATCGGTCTGCTAAAGGTCGAAACGATTGGAAAGAACGCAATGAAGCTCGGAACAAGCTTATCTTTCGGTGGCGACCTGTTCAATGTAAATAACGTTGTCTTCAAGCGACACTTTGA
>SFHK01000086.1 GCA_004556395.1 Clostridiales bacterium | reverse complement strand
CTGCGCGGCGAACTGGCCGCGGGCGAAGAAGGAACCCGCCATGCGCACGTAGCCCGCGTGGTTCTTATACTGGAACTTGATGAACACCGGACGCTCCTTAACGATCGTCAGCGTGAAATCGCCCTCGCGGAAGCGCGCCACGCCGCTGGCTTCGTAGAAGCGGTTGTAGCTGAAGCTCGGCGCGATGGGCGCAATCGCGTCGAAGCCGCCGCGGTAGGCCGGATTCAGGAGCATTTCGGAGAACTGCTCGAAATACGTGAGCTCGCGGCTTGTCGGCTTCGCTTCGCGCGTCTCCATCTGCGCGAGCATGCGATCCGCCACCCACGCAAATTCGCCGTCGCCGGTGAGAATCGCCATTTCGAGGAAGTTGCTGTAGTAGCCGCACCAGTCGGAAGCCTTGCCCATGTCCTGCCGGCGGGAATTGATGGTGGACATCGTGTCGTCCGGCTCTACGTAGGTGAGGATCATGCGCAGGTTGCGCTTCACGTGCTCGCGCAGCTCGGGCATGTTCAGCTCGCGCGCCATGACCAGCAGGGAGCGGTTGCACACAAAGTTGTAGTTTCCGGCGGAGCGCTCGGTGTATTCGCCGTTTTCATCGCAGTCGATGCCCTCGCGCAGGAAATCGTCGATGTGCGCGCGGCAGTCCTCGCGATTCAGCAAATGCCAGCAGTAGGCCAGCGACGCGCTGATTGCCCAGCGGTGGTTGGGCGTGTGGAAGCCCAGATTCACCATGGCGTCCGCCGCGCCGTTCAGGTAGCGCCGCACGGCGGCCTCCAGCGCGTCCTCCGCCGGCGTGTGACGGGAAAGCGTCTTCAGCACCTTGTACGCCGGGCCCAGATCGTACACGCTGAACGCGCTTTCGCAGGAATCGTGAAAATTGGTCTCCGGAAGGTCGATCGAGCCGTCCGCGTACTGATGGGAAATCGAATATTCCACGGCCAGCCACGCGCGCTCAAGCAGCCGCGCGTCGCCGGAGAATTTCGATTCCGGCGCGTAATACGCTTCGATCAGCTGCTTCGCCATATGCACGCCGCCGATGGCCAGATCCAGCCCTCGCGCCACGTCCCAGAACGTGCCGCGGTACGGACTGTTCGCCTCCGTGCGCTGCAATTCGAAAAGCCGCGCCACGTTGGCGTCCAGAAGTCGAACGTTTGCAAGATAGTGATTTTGCATGATGCTTCCCCCGTTATTTCCGTGTGGATTCGGGAAAATGATAGCATGCGCCCCCGTTCATGTCAACCGTGAACGGGGGCACAGCGTTCGATTTGCAAACTGCTTCGGCCTTGTTGCAATGTGAAATTTTACTGACCTGCGCTCTCCGCCCAGCTGCCGTTGGTAAAGACGTCGGCGGTCGTGCCGTCGGCGCGGTGGCCGATGATGTGCAGGTCGTCCGAGCCGACCATGAAGTCCACGTGAATCAGCGAATCGTTGACGCCGCGCTTCAGAAGTTCGTCCTGCGACAGCTCCAGATAGCCGTCCAGCACCTCGCCGAAGCCCTGCCCGACCGCCATATGGCAGCAGGCGTTTTCGTCGAACAGCGTGTTGAGGAACAGAAGGTCGGTCTGGTTGATCGGCGATTCCTTCGGCACCAGCGCCACCTCGCCCAGCATCGAAGCGCCCTCGTCCATGTGGAACATCTTTTCGAGAATCTCGCCGCCCTTCTTTGCGCTGCACGAAACCACACGGCCGTTCTCAAAGCGCACCGTGAAGTCCTCGATCAGCTGACCCGCCCAGCTCAGCGGCTTGGTCGCGACCAGCGTGCCCTCGCAGTCGCCGCGCATGGGGCTGGTGAAAACCTCTTCGGTGGGCATGTTGGGCACATAATACGCGCCGTTTTCGTGGTTCACGTCGCCCGCGCCGCACCATTTCGCGCCCGGAATCAGGCCGACGCGGAAGTGCGTGCCGTTCGAGCTTTCATAGGTGAGATGCGTGAAGTTCTGCGCGTTCAGCCAGCGCGCCCGCGCTTCGCACGCGGCGCTGTGCGCCTGCCAGATTTCCACCGGGTCTTCCTCGCGATCCAGATACACGCAGTGCAGAATCGCGTCCCACAGCCGGCGCACGGCCTCGTCCTCCGGAAGCTGCGGGAACACCTTGCGCGCCCACGCCGGGGACGCGGCGGCGACGATCAGCCACTGGTGACGGCCGTCGATGCGGTCGCGATACGGCTTCAGCACCTTCGCGCGCATGCGGCGAACCTCGGAAAGCACGTCGGCGGAAATGCCGCGCAGCTCGTCCGGGTCGGCGGAGGCGATCATGATGCGCACGGGAAGCGTCTCGGCCATTTCCTTCGCGCGCGCTTCCTCCCATTCGCGCACCGTGCCCAGCGTCTGCGCGTCGGCATACTGATAGTGCAGCCGGTTTACCGGGCCGTAGTTCCACGTGACGTCCACGTACTTCGCGCCCGCCTTATAGCATTCCTCCACGACCGCGCGCACCAGCTCCGCCTGGTCGAGCTCAGCGGTCACGCGAACATCCTGCCATTTTTGCACGTTCGCGCCGATGCGAACGATCACGCGCGCGTATTTTTCAAAATCGATGTGTCCCATATGTGTGTCCTCCCTGTCTGTACGTTTCCGTTTATCCCGAAATGCGGGCGGTTACCGGTCGGCCTCTTCCAGAAGAATCCGTTCGCGGAAGCCGCCGCATACAGCCTCTTTTTTCGCACGCGCCGCTTCCAGCGCTTCCAGACTCCATCCGTGCGCCAGCGCCGCGGCGCGAACGACCTCCAGCACGTCCGCCAGCTCCTCCAGCGTCTTGTCCTGCTGATACTCGCGCATTTCCTCGTTCAGCTTTTCGTCCAGCATCAGCAGATATTCTGCTTCCGAAAGCCTGCGAACGCGGCATTTGCGGCCGTCCTGTTCAATGATCTGCGGAATCCTGTCTCGAACGAGCTTGTGATAGCGAACGGTTGACATGAATAACGCCTCCCATCGATAATGAATGTTTCCGTTTCAAGAAAAGTGTATCACGCGGCGCGGTTCGTGTCAACCGCGCCGGAAGGGAACCGATTATTCGCGAACGTCGCGCTGCGTGAAGTCGATGTGGATGGCCGTGCCGCGCCCCGGCTCGGATTCGGCGGAAATGGCGTGGCCGAGCTTCGTGAGCACCTTTTTGCTCAGATACAGCCCGATGCCGCTCGCCTTCAGGTCGCTGCGCCCGTTGAGCCCCGTGTAGCCCTTTTCGAACACGCGCGGCAGATCCTCCGGCGCGATGCCGATGCCCGTGTCCTGAATCGTGAGCGTGTTCGGCGCGGAGCGGTAAATGTGAATGCCGCCCTCGGGCGTATACTTGAGTGCGTTTGAAAGAATCTGCTCCAGCACGAATACCAGCCATTTTTCGTCGCTCACGGCGGAAAGTCCGGTTTCCTCGTAGTTCAGCTTCAGCCTGCGCGCGATGAACTCCCCGGCGAACGGCCGCACGGCGCGCTTCACCGCGTCGTCGATGCAGAGCCTGCGCAGCAGATAATCCGTCGACGGCGATTCCACGCGCAGATAGGCCATCACCATTTCCGCATAGCGTTCCACGCGCATCAGGTCGCTTAAAAGCCTTCGCGAAAGCGGCGAGTCCTCGTTTTTCAGGTTCAGGCGCATGGCGGCGATGGGCGTTTTGATCTGATGCGCCCACGTGGTATAGTAGTCGCACATGTCCTGATAGCGCCGATCCTGCTGTGTCTGCCGCTCGGCTTCGCGCGCTTCCAGCAGCTGAAGCAGCGCCTGATAGTCCGCCTCCAGCGCGTCGGCGGGCGCGGGCAGCTCCAGCGCCATTCCCTCCTGAAAGTTCAAAAGCCGCGCAAGCTGCGCGTGCCGCCGCCGGAATTTCAGAAAATCCGCCGTGAACGCGCACAGGCCGATCAGCGCGGCCAGCGCCGAGGGATATAAAAGCGCCTGCTTCGGCAGTCCATACAGAAAAAATATCAGCGGGAACGCGAGCAGCGCCGCCGCGAACGAACAGAGGATCAGGCGGCGGGAATGCAGATAATGAAGAAAGAACCGCATGCGCGCCTCCTATTCGATGATGTAGCCCACGCCGAAGCGCGTGGCGATGAAGCCGGTCAGCCCGGCCGCGTCCAGCTTTTTGCGCAGGCGGTTCACGTTCACCGTCAGCGTGTTTTCGTCCACGAAGCTGTCCGTCTCCCACAGGCGCTCCATCAGCTTTTCGCGGCTCACCACGTTCCCGCGCTTCTCCATCAGCGCCAGCAGGATGCGAAACTCGTTGCGCGTGAGATCGATCGTCTTTCCTTCATATTTCAGCGCGCCGCTGCCGGCGTCCAGCACCGCCCCGCGATGCGCGAGCAGCGGAGACGGCTGCGCGAAGTCGTAGGTGCGCCGAAGCAGCGCCTGAATTTTCGCCATCAGCACGCTCATGTCAAACGGCTTGGCGATAAAATCGTCGCCGCCCATGTTCATCGCCATCACGATGTTCATGTTGTCCGCCGCCGAGGACAGGAAGATGATCGGCACGCGCGAGGTCTTGCGGATTTCGCTGCACCAGTAATAGCCGCTGAAAAACGGAAGGCCGATGTCCATCAGCACGATGTGCGGCTGAAACTGGGCGACCTCTCCGGCCACGTCGCGAAAGTCCGATGCGATGCGCACGTCAAACGCCCACCTCTCCGCCTGTGAGGCCACCGCCTCGGCAATGCCCCGGTCGTCCTCCACGATGAAAATCTTCTGCATCCGCGTTCCCTCCGGCTTCTGTTTCGCCTACAGTATACCACACAATCCGTCGCCTGAAAAGCGCCGCCGTTTGAATCAACAGCGGCGCGGGGAAAATCATACTCTTCAAATCAGCTCCGGAGGGGATTTTCTGGTCATGCGGGAGATGGCGAGGGAGGAAGGAGGGCGGAGGAGTGCGGCAGTGCTGCTTATGGCGGTGTTCATGACCTCGGAGACGAAGGAGACTTTGGATGGTCGCGTTCATGGCCGGCAGGCCAATAGTCGCGCGATGATGGCGGCTATTACGAGAGGGAGAAAGACAGATACACAAACAACGCCGCGAGAGAGGTCGCGCAGGCTGTGATACAAGGTGGGCAGGCCGTCAACTAGCCGACCAGGCTGCCGGAGAAGCTGGCGGAACGGAGTTATTCGTCCGCCGCCTCCTTCATGTGCCCGCTGTCCATGCGGTATACGATGTCCGCGACTTTTGCAACCTCCGGATCGTGCGTAACCACCAGCACGCAGCAATGCTCTTCGTGCGCCAGCCGCGCGAGCAGCTGCACGATCTGCGAGCTGTTTTCGGTATCCAGATTGCCGGTAGGCTCATCCGCGAGGATGATTTCCGCGCCGACGGCCAGCGTGCGGGCGATGGCAACGCGCTGCTGCTCGCCGCCGGACAGCATGGCGGGCAGACGCTTCCAGTAGTCCTCGTTCAATCCGACCCGCGCCAGTGCGTCCTGCGCGCGCGTTCGCGCGTCGGCGTCGGAAACGCCTGCGAGCTTCAGCGGATACATGACGTTCTCGCGCACGGTCATCAGCGGGAACAGATTGTAACTTTGATAAATCACCGAAGCCCGGCTGCGGCGGTAGAGGTCTACGTCCAGTTCCCGCAGGTCGCGGCCGTCTACCAGTACGCAGCCGCTCTGCGGCTTTTCCAGACCGGCCAGCAGAGAGAGAAGCGTGGTTTTTCCGCTTCCGCTTTTGCCCACCAGCGCGTAAAATACGCCGGCCTCCCAGTCGCAGGTAACGTCCTTCACCGCCTGCACGGTCTGATATTTTGTTTTGTATGAGTAGCAGAGCTCCTGTGCGGATAAGATGGACATTCTATTCAACCTCCCTCAAAATTCGAATTCCGTTTCCGTTCGTCGCGGTCAGACAGGCCGCCGCCGCGCCCGCTTCCATTGACAGCAGAACGGCAATGGCGATCGGTATGTGAAGCGCCGCGCTTCCTGTGAAAATGGAAGCCGCCGCGGCAAGCGCCAGACCCGGCAGATAGACAAGCAGCGTCTCGATGACCCCGATGCCAACGACCTGACTCTTTCGAGTGCCGAGCGAGCGGGCGACGGCAAGCTCGCGCCTGCGCACATGGAAGTAGAAGAAGCCCGCGATAGCGCCGATGGCAACCTCGATAAACGCGAAAATCGGGCGAAGCCGATAAAGCGTCTGGAGATTGCGGTTCAGGGCGTTCAGCGTGGCGCGCAGCGCCTCATCGTGAATTGTTACGGAATGCTGCATGATGAAATGCGTCGACGCGCCCGGCAGCTGCGTACCCTTCCCGGAGGGATCCGGCTCCGCGAAGTGACGAGCCAGAAGCACGCGGAATTCGTCCAGCTCCCGGTTATTTCGAACGGTGGCCGACAGGCTGTCGCCCACGATGAAGCCGTTTACCTCCACCTGAAGCGCCGCGACTATGGAATAAGGGCAGTAGATCGCCTGTGAGTCGGTTTGGTAGGTTCCGGCTACGCGCAGGCGCGTTTTCTCTGCGCTTTCCTTCTGAGCCTTGGGGGCCATCCGCGCGGTGAGAGAAACGGTGTAGATTCCGTCCGCGTCCGGCATCAGCGTTTCCAGCATGGATGCCGGAACCACGCACAACGGCTCGGAGGAAGCGAAAAGCGACGCGTCAAAGCCATCCAGATAGGCGACTGGCGCACCGGAAACGGGAAGCAATGCCGGCGCGGCCTCCACAGCGGTGAGACCGAACAACTGATTCTGTTCGTCAAAGCTGGAGCCGGCGTTGTAATACATGCTCGCCTTTAAGCGTACGTCTTTTACGTAGGTGGAAAACGCCCGGGGCTGCAGCACAGCGCGAACGCTGTATTTTTCGGAAAGGAAATAATCAATTTCATAATCGAAGATTTCCAGATGATCTGTCTGCGTGCCGGTGATGTTGGAAAGAACCAGCGTTACGGGAATTACGTCGTAGGCGGTGTCTATGTCCCGTTCCTTCTGCTGAAGAAAGCCCTCGAAAAATGCAAAGAACGCGCACAGAAGCGCCACCAGCAAAACGAGACTCAAAGCCTGCCATGGCGCGCGTTTCAGTCGTGTTCGCTCGTAAAAGCCGATAATCATGGGCGGTGACCTCTCTTTCGGGTAGAAATAAGGCATGGCTATTTTGGCGCCGAAGCTACTGTTTAACCGCAGCGCCGGAGAAAAGCAATTTCATGCGCATTCGCCACAGCCCGGCATGCAGCGGGATAATCGGGGCGCTGGCTCGTAGAAGCATATACCTGAAACCTCCTGAGCGGGTCGGTTCTTGCTGAAACAACATGCGGCGCATCGGTCAAAATAGATTGTATGACTATCCTGTATCGCCGCGGGTCATCCCTTTCGAATCAGCTCCAGCGGGGACTTTCTGGTCATGCGGGAGATGGTGAGGGAGGAAAGGAGGGCGGCGAAGGCGCATTGCGCGAGGGCGGCGAGGGGAACGGCGGCGGGAGCGGAGGAAACGGCGGCGTCGGCTGCGTGTCCCAGCGCGGCGGTGCTGCTCATGGCGGTGTCCATGACCTCGGAGACGGAGGAAAGCAGGCTCCGGAGGGTCGCGTTCATGGTCAGCAGACCGGCG
>SFHK01000085.1 GCA_004556395.1 Clostridiales bacterium | reverse complement strand
CCGGCAGCCAAGCCGAACATGCCCGCGGCCTGTTCGGCCTTCGCTGAACCAACTTCATAAGTGACGCTGTTGTATTTGCGCATAACTCTTGACAGTACCTTTTCACCGGATAGTTGCATGTAATAAGACTGAGAGGTGAAAATATGATAGAAAGCAAGGACGATATCAAAAGAAAGAACCTCGTCAACGCTACATTGACGAGGAGTGATCGAGCCAGATACCATAGCAAACTTGCTATTGATTCAGATAATTGCTGCCGAACGCCGCAAATCCGGGAATATCTTCAATGGCTGTTGCCCAGACAAGTTCAAAATCGACTATGCCCTCCGACTCGATTCGCGTCAAATTAGGAATAAGGCAAACATCGCGCACCATCCAGATTTTGAGTCGCTATCCGACTCAAAATCGTCCCGACTAAGCGCGGCAGCAACTGCGTTAAGGCTCAGCCTTAAAACAGAGAACTTTGCGGGCGTGGGGGAGTTGGGTCTCGGACGGACGGGATTGGCGGCAGCGATCAGTCGCGTAGGGACAGCGGGCGGCGAATTTGCAGCAGGTTAGAGAGTATTCCTTTTCTTCCAGATCGGGCATCACCATGCTCTCGTCCCACTTGTCGCCAACACGCGGAATCGCATTCATCAAAAGCTCCGTGTACGGGTGCGCCGGATCGTCCATGATCTCCTTCGCCGGGCCGTATTCAATCAAACAGCCGCGATAGAGCGTCGCAATGTAGTCCGATACGTAGTACGCTGTCGATAGATCGTGCGTGATGTAAATGAAGGATACATTGTATTTGTCTTTTAACTCCTTGAAGAGATTGACAATGTTCATCTTCATCGACGCGTCGATCGCCGCTACCGGCTCGTCCGCCACAATCAGCTTCGGCCGCGTGATCAGCGCGCGCGCAATCGATACGCGCTGCAGCTCGCCGCCGGAAAACTGCGTGGGGTATTTGCCCTTTACGACGGAAAGAGACAGGCCGACGCTCTTTAATACCTCGTCGATCCGTTCTTCCGCTTCCTTGCGCGTCTTGCAAATGCCCAGACGCAAAGCCGTGTTGAATAAATACGTGTCCACCGTCTTGCGCGCCGAGAACGATTCGTACGGGTTCTGGAAGATCGGCTGAACGTCCAGACGGAATTGCAGCGGATCATACGCGCGCTTGTCCGAATAGCGCTTGCCGTTCAGGTAAATCTCGCCCATGTCCGGTTTGTGTACGCGCAGAATCATCTTGCAGAGCGTGGATTTGCCGCAGCCGGATTCGCCGACGATCGACAGAATCACCGGCCGCTCGTTCGTGATCGTGAGCGAAACATCATCGATCGCGGTCAGCTTCTTGCGCGACAGCATCCCGCCAATGCGGAAAATTTTGCTTACATTGCGAATCTCGAGCAGATTCTCCGCCATTCAGATCCCCTCCTTGCCCAGCATGTGGCACGCCGCGAACCGCCCCGGACGCACCTCGACAAATTCGGGGCATTCCCTGTGGCAGATTTCCTTCGCCTTCGGGCAGCGCGGCGCAAACCGGCATCCCGGCGGCGGATTCGTCAGCGCCGGCGGACGGCCCGGTATGCCCGCCTTCTGGCTCTTGTCGCCCACGCGCGGCAGCGCGCCGATCAGCATTTCCGTGTACGGGTGAATCGGGTCCCTGAAGATGTCCTCGGTCTTGCCGAGCTCGACGAAGCTGCCCGAATACATGATGCCCATCCGGTTCGTGATCTGATAGTGAACGCCCATATCGTGGCTGACCAGCACCAGCGTGTTCTTCAGCTGCCGCTGGAGCCGCATCAGCATCATCAGAATGCCGCGCTGAACAACCACATCCAGGGCCGTCGTCGGCTCGTCCGCCAGAACCACATTCGGCGACATGAACGTCGCCAGCGCAATGATCACGCGCTGCCGCATTCCACCGGAAAGCTGGAACGGATACGCGCCCAGAAGGTCGGGCGAGAGATCGAGCTCCTTTAAATACGCCGCGCAGCGCTCGAGCGTCTGCTTCTTCGTTTCGTTTTTGCGCTGCGATTCCGGAATGGAATCGAGAAACTGATTCCGCAGATGCGTGATCGGATTCATTACGCTCTGCGCCGCCTGCGGCACATAGGAAATGTTGTTCCACCAGGTTTTGCGAATCTCGCCGGTTTCAAAATGGAAGGGATTTCCTTCCTTTTCGCCGCTTAGAATCACGCGCCCGGAATCGACCTGCATCGGGAAATCGATGATGTCGTACAGCGCCTTCAGAAGCGTGGATTTGCCGCAGCCGGATTCGCCGGCGATGCCGAAGATCTCGTTGTCGTTGATCGTGAAATCGAGATTGTTGACCACGCGCACGTCGCCGTGAATGGTCTTGTAGGAGGTTGAGAGACGATCGATTTTCAGCACTCTTACCGCCCTCTCTTCTTCGAAAGATAATCGTTGTAGCCGGTGATCAGCATAAACAGCCCGATGAACAGGATAACCGTGGCCACGATCGGCGAGCCGATCCAGAACCACTGGCGGGCGAAGATCGCGTTGTAGTCGCGCGCCCACTGAATCATATTGCCGAGAGAAATCAGATTCGCGGGCGAAAGGCCGAGCACCGCGAGGCTGGATTCGGACGCAATCGCCGAAAGCGTGGCGTTCATGAAGTTCGAAAGCGACCACGTGAGCGCGTACGGCAGAATCTCGGTCACGACCACCTGCAGCGTGCCCTCACCGGAGAACCACGCGGTCTGAATGAATTCGCGCTCTTTCATCGAAAGCGCCATCGAGCGGATCTGGCGGCTCGGCCATGCCCATGCGAACATCGCCAACACCAGCGCCATCAGCATGACCGTCGACGTGCCCTTCATCAGCGCCGTCATCAGAACCAGAATCGGAAGCGACGGAATGACCACGAACGTATCGGTAATCACCGTGAGCACGCGATCGACAATGCCGCCGGAGAAGCCGGCGATCAGCCCGACAAGCACGCCCACGACCGTGCCGATCGTGGCGACGATCAGGCCGATCGACAGCGAATTGTGAATCGCTTCTACCAATAGCCACGCGACGTCCTGGCCGCGGCTGGTGGTGCCCAGCCAGTGCTCCCACGACGGCTGGAGTTTTTTCGGATACGAATTATAGGTGAAGGGATTGACATGCGGGAAATAATAGACCACAAATCCGATCACCAGGAAAATCAGCGTAATGATCAGCCCGATCTTGAAGCGGGCGTTTACATTCTTCCAGAATTTTCTCATATGCGTTTCCCCCTTAGCTGTAGCGGATGCGCGGATCGATCAGCGGATAGATCAGATCGGCGATCAGCGTCGCGGTGGAGATGGCCACGATCGAAATCGTGATGCAGCCGAGAATCATATTGTAGTCCGATTGCAGAATCGCCTTCTGAATCAGCGTGCCCACGCCGGGATAGCTGAAGATGATTTCCGTCATGATCGAGCCGTTGAACACGCCCCCCAGGCTCATCGCCAGCGCCGTGACCTGCGTGAGAATCGAATTGCGGAATACGTAGCTCCTGCCGATTTTACCCTCGGACAGGCCGCGATAGCGCGCATAGAGCACGAAATCCTCCGCCGCCGTCGTGCTGGACATGGATTTCATCGAGATGATCCACCAGCCCGTGCCGACCAGCAGCAGCGAAATCGCCGGCAGCACGCTCGCCTTCAGCAGGGACGCGATGTAATCGGCCGTCGTGCCCATCATCGTGATGGTCGTTTGCAGCGGGAACCACCCGAGCAGGAACGCGAACACGATCTGGAGCACCAGCGCGATGATGAAATACGGAATCGGATAAATGCAAATGGCGATGCCCTCCATGATCTTGGAGGAGCGCTTATCCTTGCGGAAGCCCGCGAGGAGACCGATGAAATTGCCCACGCACCACGCGAGAATCGTTGAAAACAGCGAAAGCATCAGCGTGTAGGGCAGATAGGTAGATATGATTTCGCCCGCAGGCGTCGGATAGCTCATCAGCGACGGTCCGAAATCGAAATGGAGAAGTCCCTTCCACAGAAAGGAAACATACTGCTCGCCGAGCGAGCCTTCCAGACCAAACTGAACGCGCAGCGAGCGCCGGAGCGATTCCATCTGCTGCGGATCCATTTGGCCGGAGCGCGACTGGATCTGGCCGATCATGGTTTCCACCGGATCGGACGGGAACATGCGCGGAATGAAAAAGATGAATGTAACGCCGATGAATATGGTCAGCGCCCAGGTCAGCAGACGCAGCCCAAAGTATTTCCAGAACTTCAAATGACACCACTCCTTTTCCTGCGGAGCTTTTTTGAGCGCAATCCATAAATTGGAAAAAGAAGGGCGCGTGCCGCTTTTTTACGGCGGCATGCGCCCGCCGGTTCAGCCTTGAATGGAGGGCCGCGCGCTTATCGAGCGATCGCCCAATGAGCGCGCGCACTGCTTTACAGATGCATTACGCCGCAGGGGTGATCTCGGTCGTAATGTACTTAAAGCAGCTCCACCACCACCAGGGACCGTTGTACGGATTCTCCGCGCAGGGGTAGTTGGTCCAGTAGGTCGAATTGGTCGGAACGAACTTGACGCCGGAATGGAAGCCGATGAACGGCATATCCTGAATCGCGATCTTCACGAATTCCATGCCCAGCTCGTAGGATTCGTCGCTGGTCGCGGAAACCTTCGCCAGCTTGTGGATGATCTCGGTCGCTTCCGCATTGTTCCAGCGGGAGCCCTGGCCGGAGCCGCGCTCGCCGAGCGGAACGATCAGATCCGCATCCCAGCCGTTGATCTGGGAATACAGGTCTCTGGTAATGCCGCCGGTCGGCCAGTAGCCCGCGATGTCGTAGCTGCCGATCGCCGCGTTGGTGTCCCAGGTCGCGGAGGATTCGCTCGACAGATTGCACTTCAGGCCGAACTTGGTCAGCTGGTCGTAGGCAGCGATCACGCCGCGGCCCGCCTGCGCTTCGGTGTCGGCAAGATACGTCATGTTGATCACGAAGGGCTTGCCGTTGTAGTACCAGCCGTCGTCCTTCTTCTCAAGACCAGCCTTGATCAGCAGCTTCGTCGCCGCTTCCGGATCATACTTCCAGCAGCCGATACCGAACATGTCGATCAGCTCGTCTTCGGTGCCTTTAATGCCCAGCTTCTGCGCCATGCGCGCAGCATAGCCGGAGTCGAAGGGCTTCACGGTCGTGCCGTCGCCGAGGTCGAGCACGAATTCATTCTCGAGCCAGGGCAGCAGCGGCTTGTAGTACAGCTCCTGCATCGCGCTGGTGGCGGTCAGGATCGGGAAGCAGCTCGCGCGGCCAACGCCGTCGAACACGTTCATGGAGATCTCGTCGAAATTCATCGCAAGGGTGATGCCCCAGCGGAAATCAACGTTGTCGTAGGGCGCTTTGCCCATCATGAACGACAGGCCCTTCGAGCAGGGATCGTCGCTCGTCGCGTACGGGAACTCGTTGTACCAGCACGCGATCTTGTCGTTGTAAGAGGTCATTACGTCCAGAATCTCGGGCGTGACTTCGCAGAGGATGTCCGCTTCGTTGTTGATCATGCTCATCTGGCGGGTCGTGTCGTCGCCCAGATAGCGGAACCAGACGTACTTCGCCTGCGGCATCTTGCCGGTCACGACGCCGACGGTGGAGTTCTGCCAGTCTTCGCGGCGCTCGTAGAGAATCCAGTTGCCCAGCTCGTCATACGCCTTTACGGTGTACGGGCCGGCGACGACCGGTTCGCTGTCCTTGAAGGTGGTCACATCCTCAACCTTGGAGTAGATGTGCTCGGGAACGATGCGGCAGTCGTTGCCCCAGATCGTTACGCCGAACTTCAGCGCCAGGCGCGGGAAGCTCTCCTTGGTGACGAACTTCACGGTGTAATCGTCCACCTTTTCAATGGACGCGAACACGGTGTTGTAGTAGTCGCACTGGGAGATGCCCTTGTTGGACATGATCATGTTGAACGTGAATACCACGTCGTCCGCATTGAGGTCTTCGCCGTCGGACCACTTGATGCCCTGGCGAATCTTCACGATGTGCTCGGTGAAGTCCTCGTTGGACTCGGGCATGCCTTCGGCGACTTCGCCGAACTGCTCGCCCTTCACGGTATCCATTTCCCACATCATCGCGCTCATCAGCTGATGGATGCCGAAGCCCATCTGAGTGCCCTGCATGTAGGAGTTGAACTGGCCGGGAACGTCGGTCGGGGTCTGGGTTTCCACGATCAGGGTCTCGGTACGCGGAGTACCGACGGCGGTCGTCTCTTCGGCAAACGCAATGCCGGAGAGCGATGCGATCATCAAAACCGCCAGCAAGAGGGACAGAAACTTACGCATTGACCTAACCTCCTTTTTTATCCTTACGGCATTCTCAGACGAGAAAGACCGCAAAGTGTATCATTTATGCACGAAATGTTCATTTCGCGCGTTAAGGACATTATAGACCGTCAGGAGACTTTTGTCAACACAAACTGAAAATTATATTGCCAAATACGCATAATGACCCGGTGTAAATCAGAACAATTGCAAATAATCGCCAAACTGTAAACAAACACGTATAAATCACGCTTTTTGCAATCAGGCTCCATGGGATCTGTCTGTGCGCAGCCGTAAATTCCGGTGTGAGCTGTTTGGTCAGTTCACCCAGCTGCAGGATGCACATAGCAACGGCGTTCTGATAAACATGCAACGCAAGGAACGCTTCTTTGCTGTTCCGAATAAAAGAGACCGCAGAAACTGCGATTGGGCGTTTGAATCATGATGCATCTCGCACACGCTCTTCGATCGGTGCTGCACTGTTGAGCGGCAAAGGTTCAAAAAAGTGGGATATGCAGGAGCGTGTGCAGTACACACCCTTCGCATACCCCTCTGGATGCCTCCTGTCACAGATAGCTGTGTAAATCAATATAACATCTCAGAAACAACTCTGCAGCGCTTTTTACAAAAAGTGATGCCGAATGCCGTGATTCTCTCACGACCCTCGCTGCGCAGCCGTTCATCATATCGCTTGCTCCTGATCTGATCCAGCGCCGCTTCACATGTGCGTTCCATTCCCGCCAGCGTCGGCGAGTATTTTACTTCAATCACAATACCCGCGTCCGGATCCTCCGGCTCAATGAGAATATCGCTGAAGCCGTCTCCTGATTCCGCGTTGGACAGAATCAGCCAGGAGGGATCGCTGCGCAGAAGCCCCAGCAGCAATCCGTGGTAGAAGTTTTCCTTCTGCTCGTCCCGCGCCTTCGTATCCATGACGCTGATCATTTTGCTCAAAATCAGGTTGAGATGCTTCTGGATTGCTTCGGCGTCGCCTGTCTGGGAAGCCTGGCAGAACGCCCGCATCACCGCCTGTACTGGAAAACCACCACGCGCGAAGGCTACCGTCAATACGCCTGTGATTCAAAGACGTGTTCGCAATGCCCCAGACGAACAGAGTGCTTTGGCAAGAGCATGACGAGAAGGATGGTGGAAAGACATGTCTGGCAGGACGCGCTGGATGAGATTACAAGCTTCACTAAGACCCCGCAGGGGAGAAGCATCTATAATCGGCGCAAGGAAACGATTGAACGTTCTTTTGCCGAAGCGAAGGTCAATCATGGCCTGCGCTTTGCTCGCATGCTCGGAATTCGCAATTTGCGCGAACAATGCTTCCTGACCGCCGGTACTGTCAAGAGTTATGCGCAAATACAACAGCGTCACTTATGAAGTTGGTTCAGCGAAGGCCGAACAGGCCGCGGGCATGTTCGGCTTGGCTGCCG
>SFHK01000084.1 GCA_004556395.1 Clostridiales bacterium | reverse complement strand
TGTAGGGGAGCGGAGCGCCCCACGCTCGTGTCGTCGGGAACCAAAGTCCTCAAAAGAACAGCCTGCTTCGTCGGAAATCAATTTCTCCATCAGAACAGCCCCGGAGAGCTCGAGAAGGTGTGAACCCTCTCGACTTCCAATCGAGGCCGGCGACCTGCGCGGCGGAAAGGTTGCTTGCCCAAAGGGCAAGCAAGCCGCTTCGCGACCGACCAAGCGAAATCGAAGATTTTGGTTGGTCGCCCCGGGTGCTGATTTTTTCGGAGCGGGGGCTTGGCCCCCCGGAGAAAAAATCGCTTCCTTGCAGATTCCGCGCCCGGAAATCCGAAGGATTTCAGCGGAATCTGAGAAAGGGTGGTGCGGAGGGGAATCCGTCCCCTCCGCCTCCGGGTGTGCTCGAGAGGGTCGCAGCCCTCTCGAACTTCCAATCAAAACGATTTCCGCAGGAAATCGTATCCTTTTCCGAGGGGGTGGCAGTGGCGGGGGGAGCTTGCTCCCCCGTCCACCTCGCGATTCGCGTTTATACGATAATGGTAAGAATCATAGGATTCCGGCGAATCGTATCATAAATATACCTCGAAAGCGCCTCGCGAATCGCGTCCTTCAGCGCCCCCGTGGAATTCACCTGATCCAGCCGCGTTTCCAGCACGCGCTGCACCGTGGCGCGCGCGCCGTCCATGATGTCCTCGTTTTCCTTCACGTATACGAACCCGCGGCTTACGATGTCCGGGCCGCTGGCGAGCGCGCCGGTTTCGTGGTCAAGGCCGATCACGACGATGATCAGGCCGTCCTCGGCCAGATGCTTGCGGTCGCGCAGCACGGCTTCGCCCACGTCGCCGATGCCCAGTCCGTCGATCAGCACCGCGCCGCTGGGCACGGTCTCGGTCGCGCGCATTTCGTCGGGCGTAAGCTCGATCACCGTGCCGGTGTCGGGAATCATCACGTTCTCCGGCGGCATGCCCATGGAGATGGCGAGGTTCGCGTGGTGGTACAGATGCCGGTATTCGCCGTGCACGGGAATGAAGAACTTCGGCTTGGTGAGCGCGTGGATGAGCTTGAGCTCCTCCTGCCGCGCGTGGCCGGACACGTGCACCTCGGCCAGCGCCTCGTAGATCACGTCCGCGCCGGTGCGCACCAGCTGATTGATCACGCGCGACACGCTCTTCTCGTTGCCGGGAATGGGCGTGGCGGAGATAATCACCATGTCCGTCGGCCGAATCTCCAGCTTCTTGTGCTCGGAGAACGCCATGCGGCTCAGGCCGCTCATCGGCTCGCCCTGGCTGCCGGTGGTCAGCACCACCAGCTGCTCGTCGGAGTAGCGGTCGAGATCGTCCGCGCCGACCAGCCAGCCGTCCGGCACGCGCAGTTCGCCCAGCTGCATGCTGATGCGCGCCACGTTGACCATGCTTCGGCCGACCAGACACAGCCTGCGCCCGCGCCGGTACGCCGCGTCGGCCACCATCTGAATGCGGTGCACGTTCGAGGCGAACATGGCGATGATGATGCGCCCGCGCGCGTGGTCGAACAGGTTATTGAACGTTTCGCCCACCTTGCGCTCGCTCATCGTGTAGCCGGGGCGCTCCACGTTGGTGGAGTCCGCCATCAGCGCCAGCACGCCCTCGTTGCCCAGCGCGGCGAAGCGTCCCAGATCCATCAGCTGCCCGTCGATGGGCGTAAAGTCCACCTTGAAGTCGCCCGTATGCACGACCACGCCAACCGGCGTATGAATCGCCAGCGCGCAGGCTCCGGCGATGGAATGGCTCACCTTGAGAAATTCCACGCGGAACACGCCCAGCGTCACGGTGTCGTGCGGCGCGATGACGTTCATTTCCACGCTGCCCAGCAGCTTGTGCTCCTTGAGCTTGCTCTCGATCAGCGCCGCGGTCAGCCGCGTGGCGTACACCGGGGCGGGAACCTCGCGCAGCACGTAGGGCGCGGCGCCGATGTGATCCTCGTGCCCGTGCGTGATCAGATAGCCGCGCACGCGGCCGCGGTTCATGGTAAGGTAGGAAATGTCGGGAATCACGAGGTCGACGCCCGGCATATCCTCGCGGGGAAAGATGGAGCCCACGTCGACGACGATGATGTCGTCTCCGTATTCAAACGCGGTCATGTTCTTGCCGATTTCGCCCAGCCCGCCCAGCGGGATGATGCGAAGCCGGTTTTTCGCGCCCGCGCGCTCCCTCTGTGACCGGCGTGAAGCCGAGTTGTCTGTCTTTTTGGCCATATAGCCCTCCTTTTCAAAAATATAAAAAGTTTCTATGCTTTCAACGCGCTGTGGCTGCGCCCGCGCGTCATGTTCGCAGGCAGGCTTTCCCCTCAAAAAGCGAGGGGCGCGGGAAGCCCGCTCTTCCCGCTTCGGACGCCCGCATTGGGGTATCCGGAAAAGCCCGGAAAGCCGTCCGCCGGAAAAAAAGCGGAGCCCCCCGGGAGAAACTGCGCTGCACGGAAGTCGAAGGCCGCCCGGCTTCCGATGCTCTCTGCCTTCAGTATATCATTGCAAACGCCCTGTCAACCACCGCGGCGCGCAATGAAATGGTTATTTTTCATGGGAAACGCGTCTGTTTTGAAAAAACTGTCTGACCAGCGCGGCGCATTCGTCTGCCAGCACGCCCCCGTCGGCGGGGCAGTATGTGGGAAAAGCGGGATCCTCGGTCAGCCGGTACACGCTGCCGCAGCAGCCGTACTGCGCGTCCTTCGCGCCGTATACCACGCGAGCGAGCCCGCTCATTTCCGCCGCGCCCGCGCACATCGGACACGGCTCCAGCGTCACATAGAGCGTCAGTCCCTGAAGCCGCCAGCGCCCCAAATGGGCGGCGGCCTTTCGCAGGGCGAGGATTTCCGCGTGGGCGCAGGGATCCGCGTCCGTCTCGCGGCGGTTGTGCGCGCGGGCAAGCACGCGTTCGCCGTCCGCGACGACCGCGCCCACCGGAATCTCTCCTTCTGCAAATGCGATTCGCGCTTCCTCAAGCGCGAATCGCATCATCTGAATATCCGTTTCGGAAAACATTACAGGTTGAAGCCGTTCTTTTTCAGGAACTCGCAGGAGCGCTTCATCTGACCCAGCGGGTCTTCCATCATGGCGGCGTTGTCCTGCTCGACCTCGGCGTAGATGACGCCGGTCTCCTCGCAGGCCTTCTTCAGCGCGGCCCAGTTCAGGTTGCCGCTGCCCACGGGCACCATCGTCTGGTGCGGGTTGAAGCCGTTGGTTCCCATCATATCCTTGAAGTGCGCAACCTCCATGCGGCCGTTTACCTTGTAGAACCAGTCCACGGGGTTGCAGCCGCCGGCCTGTACCCAGTAGGAATCCAGCTCGAACTGGGTGTGCGGGCCAAAGTTGTCAAACAGGATGTCCATGCCGAGCACGCCGTCATGACGGCAGAACTCGAAGGCATGGTTGTGATAGACGAACGTCAGGCCGTTGTCGTGCAGCTTCTCGGCGATTTCGTTGGCGTGCTTCGCGAAGCGCAGGAAGCCCTCGGCGTTCTCGCGGTATTCCGCCGGCATCGCGCCCAGACCCGCGTACCTGCAGTTCCATTTGTGGTGACGGGCGACCAGCGCGTCGAAGCCCTCTTCAAAGTCCTGCATGGAGTTGTGGGTGACGACGGCCTTCATGCCGGTCTCCGCGAGGATGTCCGCCACGACCTCATCCGGGATGTCGCGGCTCTGGCCGGACAGCTGGCAGGTGTTGTAGCCCATTTCCTTCAGGCTGGCAAGGGTCTTTTTCAGATCCTCGGCATTCTGCGCGAGGCTGCGGACGGAATAAAGCTGAGCGCCGACGATAAAGTTTTTCATCTTTGTAAGACCTCCCACGTATATTCTGGATGCGTCCATTATACCGCAAACCGCGCGCCGGCGCAACCGGACAGCGGACGTGATTTTGAATTTTGTTGGGCGGGAGGCGAAAAAGGTATGAATCGAATCCGCAAGCGTGCCCCGCGTTTCCCGTTCCCGCGGAGACAACGCTTTTGAACTTTTCTGTATAGGAGGCAAAGAACGAATGATTCGAACCAGCGTACCCCGCGAGCGTGCGCATACGCTCACGGTGCTCATCGCGTTTGCGATTACCTTTCTCGTGCTCCTCGGCATGCTGGTCTCGGTCTGCCGCGCGAAGGCGCGCGAGGCTGAGCTGGAGGCGGCGGCGCGCGTGTCCGTTCGGCTCACCCGAAGCCTGACCCTTTCGGGCGGCGACAGCCATCTGGTCTACACCGGCGCGTACGCGACGATGGCCGACGCGCGGCTGGGCGCGTCCCGCTACGCCAACCGCGGCGCGGCGGGGTATCTCTATGAATCCGACGGCGCGTTTCTGGCCGTGGGCAGCGCGTATGCCGACGCATCCGACGCGCGCGCGGCTGCGGCGCGGCTGCGGGAGCAGGGCATCGACGCGGGCGTGGTCTCCGCGCGCTTTTCCGGGCTTTCTGTGACCATGACGGCCACGGACGCGCAGATCGACGCGTTCGAGCGCGGCTATCGGGCGCTGACCGCCTGCGAGGACGCATTGACCGACCTCGCCGAGCGGCTGGACGCGGACGCGCTCACACCCGCGAACGCGAAAAACGAATGCGCGCTGGCGGCCTACGAGCTGAAAACGGCGCGGGACGACCTGACGAAGGCCGTCGGCGACCACGGCGAACGCCTGACGCGCGGCCTGTCCGACCGATTGGACGCGGCGCGCAAAACCGTCTCCGCGCTGACAGGCGGCCCCGCCGACGCGCGTTACTTCGCCTCCGCCGTCCGCACCGCCCGGCTCGAGCTGTTCTTCGCCCGCGAAGCGTTCCTTTCGAATTTCTCAGGCGGCTGACGGACTCCGCGCGTGACCTTCGCGGAACGCGTCCCGTTCTGCCGTCTGGACGCGGCGCGCAAAACCGTCTCCGCGCTGACAGGCGGCCCCGCCGACGCGCGTTACTTCGCCTCCGCCGTCCGCACCGCCCGGCTCGAGCCGTTCTTCGCCCGCGAAGCGTTCCCTTCCAATTTTTCAGGCGGCTGACGGACTCCGCGCGTGACCTTCGCGGAACGCGGCGCGGAAAACCATGCCCGCATTCTCGCCCGCGAAGCGTTCTGTTCAAATTTCTCAGGCGACTGACCTTCACCGGAAACGGCGCGAAAAAACGTGCCCGCGCGCGACTTCCTTCTATATAGAAAGAAGCCGCGCGCGGCGCTTTTCTGTAAGACGAAAACACCTTCCCGCACCCGCCGCGCCCCGCGGGCATAGAATGGGTGGAAACGAGAGGGAGGGATTTGATGACGTGGGCTATCGCGGAAACGGACGCGCGGTTTCCGTATCTGGGGAAGATGATGGCGGAGTCGGGCTACGCCGTCGCCGAAGCGGGCGGGGACGCGCCGGCGGATGGTCTGATCGCCCGGTATCCGTTCTCGCCGGAAGCGGAAAAAACGCTTCGGGCGCTGAAGCCGGGCGCGCCGCTTCTGCTGCTGGCGGGCGTGCGTCCGCCGGAAACGCTTCTGAACCTGTACGACGTGCGTCTGCTGCTGGACGATCCGGTCTTCGTGCATGAAAACGCGGTGCTGACCGCCGAGGGCGCGCTGTGCGCCGCGATGCGCGATACGCCGTTCGCGCTGGTCGACGCGCACGTGATGGTGGTTGGCTACGGCCGCATCGGGCGCGCGCTGACCGAATGGCTGGTGGGGCTGAACGCCGACGTGACGGTCGCGTCCCGCCGCGAGGAAGGCCGCCTGCAGGCGATGGCGCGCGGCGCGCGGGCGGCTTCACTGGACGGCATGCGCGCGCTGCTTTCCGAAATGCGCGTGATATTCGTCACGTCGCCCGACCGCGCGCTGGGCATGGAGGAGCTGAGCCGCGTGTCCCGAAACGCCGTGGTCATCGACCTGTCCGGCGCGCCCTATGGGCTGGATCTGGACGCGGCGAAGCGGCTCGGCCTGAACGCGCGCCGCGAAAGCGCGCTGCCCGGCCGGTACGCGCCCGAAAGCGCGGCGCGCTGCCTGTATCGCGCGGTCGCGCGCACATTGAACGGAGGGGATGAAGCATGAAGGGCGTTCGCATCGGCTGCGCCATGACCGGGTCGTTCTGCACATTCGAAAAGGCGTTTGAGGCGTGGCGCGCGCTCGGCGAGACGGGCGCGGAGCTGGTTCCGATCATGTCCGAGAACGCGTACACGCTGAACACGCGCTTCTATTCCGCGGAGGATTCCCGCCGCATCTTCCGCGAAATCGCCGGGCGCGAAATTCTGACCGGCATCGAGCAGGTGGAGCCGTTCGGGCCGAAAAAGATGGTCGATATGACGATCGTTTCGCCGTGCACGGGCAACACGCTTTCCAAAATTGCCAACGGAATCGTGGATACGCCGGTGGCGATGGCGGTGAAGTCCACGCTGCGCAACCACCGGCCGGTGCTGCTGGCCGTATCCACCAACGACGGGCTGGGCATCGGCGCGAGGAACCTCGGCGCGCTGATGGCGATGCGCGGAATCTATTTCGTGCCCTTCGGGCAGGACGATCCCATTAAGAAGCCGCAGAGCCTTGTGGCGCACTTCGACCGCCTTGTCGACGCGGCGCGCGCCGCACTGAACGGGGAGCAGCTTCAGCCGCTTCTCATCTGACGCTTGACAGCACGCCCCCGTTTGTGTTATAGTTACATCATGGGAGGTGTTGCTTTCATGCTGAAAAGATATACCGCGATGATTCTGTGTCTCATGCTGCTGTGCGCGTCGGCGCGCGCGGAAACGCTTGTGAAGAAATGGCCGGAGACGGGCGAGCCGTTCGGCGAGGACGTTGAAACGATGCGCGTGATCGTGATGGGCATCGGCGCGAAGGACAGCTTCCTCATTCAGTGCGGTGGCGAAAACATGCTCATCGACAGCGGCACCTATTCCGCGGCCGCGAAGGTGTATGAGCGCCTCGTCGCGCTGGGCGTGGATCATCTGGACTACGCCGTGAACACGCATCCGCACGACGATCATATCGACGGCTTCAATTACCTGTACGAAAAGGGCGTCAAAATCGACAAATTCTACACGGCCTTCCCGCTGAACTATGACGAGCACCAGCGAAGGGCGATCAGCACCGCCCGCGCGCACGGCACGGAGATCATTTCTATTGAAAAGGATACCGATCTGTCCTTCGGCGGAAACCGCATCACGTGGTTCCAGTATCCGAGCAAAGACACCAACCATCATTCGCTGATCACCCGCGTGGCGTTCGGCGACCGCGCGATCATCATGCTGGCCGACGTGGGGCGCGCCGTGCACGACTGGCTGGCCAAGGAGCACGCGTCCGAAATCGGTGCGGAAATCGTGAAGCTGCCGCATCACGGCATCTATGCGCCCAAGAAGGTCATGATTCAGGCGATCAACCCCGAATTGTGCATCGTCACAAACGGCGACAACAAGGATTCGGCCAAGACCGTCAAGAATGTCAAAAGCTGGAAGCTGCACTTGCTCTTCACCACCCGCGGCGATATCGAGATGGTGACCGACGGCCAGACGTGGTACGCAAGGCAGTATGACATCGTAAAAGCGGCTAATGTTAAGAAATAAGTTTTTCTAAAAAACCCATTGACAAACGACCCGAGCAGTGGTAATATATACAAGCTGTCCGCGAGAAATGCGAGCGGCGCGATCCTTGAAAACGATACAGAGAACGAGAAGCAAGAGAACAGTCGATTCGGGAAAGAGTTGAGATACTGTTTATGCTCGGGACGTTGGCGCGTCACGGACTTCGGTTGTCATTCGAGTGGCGGACGGGTGAGTAACGCGTGAGCAATCTGTCCCACAGAGGGGGATAACAACTGGAAACAGTTGCTAATACCGCATAAGACCACACTGTCGCATGACAGAGAGGTCAAAGGAGCAATCCGCTGTGGGGTGAGCTCGCGTCCGATTAGTTCGTTGGTGAGGTAACGGCCCACCAAGACAGCGATCGGTAGCCGACCTGAGAGGGTGATCGGCCACATTGGGACTGAGACACGGCCCAGACTCCTACGGGAGGCAGCAGTGGGGAATATTGGGCAATGGGCGAAAGCCTGACCCAGCAACGCCGCGTGAGGGAAGAAGGTTTTCGGATTGTAAACCTC
>SFHK01000083.1 GCA_004556395.1 Clostridiales bacterium | reverse complement strand
CATGGATGAGGATTATCTCTCGAAGCTGCCGCGCTACAGCAGCAAGTACTTCCGCTTCCCGACCGGCGGCAAGTCCTCGTCCGGCGATTCCACGTGGGACCCGCCGGCCACGTCCGGCGAGAACGCGTTCACCTACAGCGGGAAGAGCGCCGACCCGAACCAGCGGATTTCCACGCGCTCCGGCCCCGGCCTGAGCTACGTGAACGTTTCCACCTATCCGCAGTCGATCGACCCGGTGGCGTACTACCAGACGTTCGAGAAGAACTCCGTGTACTGGGCGTACATCGAGTTCACGTACAAAAACGCGCGCTACCGCCTGTACACCCCCACCAAGCGCCTGACGCTGTACGACGATCTGCCCGCGTATAAGGAGACCTCGTTCCGCGCGACCATCACCAAGGAGCTGGCCGTCTACTACGGCCCGGGCTATAACTACGCCCGCTCCGAATACGAGGCCGTACCGGCCAACACCTCCGTGAAGGCGTTTTTCACGGAAAACGGCTGGCTGATGTTCGACTATACGCTCTCCAATGGCTCCCTCCACCGCGGCTGGGCGCCGCCGGAGTACTGGCGCTGAGCATGACAAACCCCGCCCGGCAGAGGAATTGGCTTCCGCCGAACGGGGTTTGGCTTTTACGGTGGGTGTCAAGCGAGGGTTTTGAGAAAAGTGATGGCCAACCGTTGATGTTTTAAGCAACTTTATGATATAATGAAATTGAAAGAAAACGATTGATAATGCAAATAATTCGAATAAACAATGTACATAATGGTGAATATGTTACTAATTCAATTACACATGTTGGGAGGATTGCTTATGAAACGGATCGTTTGCTTGGGACTGGCGCTATGCGTTATGCTGCTTGGCTTCGCATACGCCGAAGGGAATTCTGCCTGCGTTTGCATGACCGAATTCCTTCCGGAAACCGTGCCAGACCTGATCTGCTCCACCTATAAAATCGATGAGTCCACAGCAGTGGATGTGCTGATGAAAGCGCCGTATTTAACCAAGGATACAAAAAGACAGTATATGGCAACCGAATGGTCAAACGATGATGAAACGATGACCATTGGCTTCGATGGTTTACTTACGAGACTCGTTTAGGAAAAAACCTTTCAGAACTTGTCGACGGATCGACGCCCTTATTCACGGAGTGGAATGGCGGCGTTACAAATGATCTGAGTTTTAGCAGCGTGAACGAAATCGCGGCGCTCGCGAAGGACGTTTTGAATCGTTTGAATCTTCACGTCGAGCTTATTCACGCGCAGGCCTACGACGAAGCCGCGCTTCGCGCGGCCATTCCGTCCGCGTTCCGCCCCGTCGACGCCAGGAAAATCGAGGAATGCTATGCGTTGTTCTTCTGCTGCGTTGAAAACGGCCTGAGAATCCCGGCGAACGGCTACCATTCGGATATGCACGGAACGTATATGCAAGGCTCCGAGATTATGACCCTCTGGACGAAGGACGGTCTTCAGTTTCTGAGCACCAGCGGACTCTACCATATTGACGAGCGGGTGGAGAACGGCGAGCGCCTTCTGTCGCCGGAGGAAGCGCTCTCCATCGTTCAGGAGGATTACGCGATGTATGTCGCGAGCATCGCGCACCCGCGGCTGATTGGCGTGAACATTTCGCATCAGAGGCTGGTATACGCAAAGGTTCCGATTTCGGGCGTCGATCCGGAAAGCGGCTGCCGTCTGACGCCGGCATGGCTGTTCACGCAGGATCAGCAGTGGAACGTATCGATGGAGGCCGGAGGGTATGAGGTGGGGCACTTTTACTCCGATCTCGTACTGATTGACGCGCGCACGGGAGAGGAGCTGTAGCGGCATGAAAGCCTTTCTTCATTCGCTGCGGTGCGACCTGAGCCGGGCGCTTTCGGGAATCGGCTTTTTCGCCGCGATGCTGGCCGTCGCGGTCATACAGCTGCAGGCAGTGCTTGAGGAGCTGCTCACGCCGGGCGGGGACGTCATTTACTATCTGGATTTGACGCTCGGCACGGGATACATGCAAATTCTGATGCCGGCGGCGAGCACGCTGTGCTTTTCCCGGGTGCTGCAGAGGGACCGGGAAACCGGCTACATGATTTATGAAAAATACCGGGTCACCCGCGGCGCGTATTATTCCTCCAAGATCACGGCGTGCTTTGTCGGCGCGTGGGTTTCGGTCGTCGCCGGCATGCTTCTGTTCATCGGCATTCTGGCGCTGAAGGTTCCCATGGTGTCGGAGGCGGCGCTCGTCAACATGGACGCTTACGAAACCGGGCTTTTCGGGCGGCTGCTTGCCGGGCAGAAATATCTTCCCTACGTTCTGTGCATGGTGTGCGTGCGGGGGCTCATCGCCGGGGCGTGGAGTCTGGTGGGCATGGCGGCTTCGACGGTCTCAAAGGAGCGCGCGGTCGCCTATGCCGCGCCGTTTCTGATTTCCTACGGAATCCAGATTCTTTGCGGCGCCGCGGGCATTACGCTGACGCCCGGCAGGCTGGACCTCGGCCGCATCGCCGGCCACACGTCCATGCAAAATCCGCTTGAGGGATTTCTGGGCGTAATCGCCGTGGTCGCCTGCCTTTCCGCCTGCGCCATTCTGTTCATACGAACGATGGAGATAAGGAGGGGTTGAAATGCCGTTTCGGGCGTGCAGCTACTATTGCCACAAGGCGCTGCTGCGGCAAAAGAGCCTGCTTGTGCTGCTTCTGGCGCTGACGACCGCGTATCTCTTCGCGTCCCCGATGCGCGACGTGTGCGCGAGCTTCGGCATGAAGGCGTCCATTCTTCCCTATTTTGTTTTCTTAGGAGACAACTACATCGCAAACGGCATCCTGCTGACCCTGTGGGTGTGGCTGATTGAAGGCGTGCCCTACAGGGACGCATCCGAGGATCTGGTGAAAATCCGCTGCGACCACACGTCCCATGTGCTCGGCATAACCCTGCACATTGCGGCGATGAGCGCGCTCTACTGGGCGGCGATGCTGCTTATCTCGGTGCTCGTGATGCTGCCGCATGTGGAGCTCGACCTCGGCTGGGGCAGGTTTTATATGAGCCTGAACCGCGGCGCGGGAGACCGGCTGGTCGCGATGAACTTCATCTTTTCCAAAAAGCTTCAGCAGCTGATGACGCCGGCGAAGGCCCTGCTTCTGAGCTGGTCGCTTCATTTTCTGGCTTCCGTTTTTCTGGGACTGACGGTGTGTCTCATCAATTCTCGCGCAAGGCACGCGGGCGGAGGGTTCATCGCGCTCATGATCATCGTGTTCGATTCCTGCTTTCAGGGTCTGGGCATGCCCTATGTGGTTTACTATTTTTCGCCCGTCTCGTGGGTCAATCTGAACATGCTCGATATGACGAAAACCACGCCGCTGCCCTCCGTCCCATATGCGTTTATTGGATTGGCCGCCCTGTGCGTTCTGCTTTTCGGCCTGCTTGTGCCGCGCGGGGCGCACGCTTTACGAAGAGGAGGTGTCCGACATGAGCCTTACGCTGAAGGTTGAAGGCGTTTCGAAGCAATTTGGAAAGCAGGAGGTGCTCGCGAATGTGAATCTGGAAATGCGCAGCGGCCAGATCTACGGCCTTGTGGGACGAAACGGCTCCGGCAAAACGGTTCTCATGAAGCTGCTGTGCGGCCTTCTGCCGCCGTCCTCCGGCGCGATATGGGTCAGCGGCAAGCCGGTGATCAGCGGGAAAAAGCTGCCCTGCGTATACGGCGTTCATTTTGATACCGCGGGCTTCATACCGAACCTGAGCGGCAAACGAAACCTGCGGCTTCTGTCCCGGCTTCGGGGCGTCGCGACCGACAGGGACGTCGAGCTCGCCATTGAAAACGTGGGACTTGACCCGCGCAGCCGGAAAAAGGTGCGCAACTACTCCCTCGGCATGAGACAAAGGCTGTCCATCGCGCAAATGCTGATGGAGAAGCCGGAGCTGATTCTGCTGGACGAGCCGATGAACGGCCTTGATTCCGACGCGGTTGAGCACGTTCGCTCGATTCTTCTCAGGGAAAAGGAAAAGGGCGCGCTGATCGTCGTCGCGACCCATATAAAGGAGGACGTAGACCGCCTGTGCGATACCGTGTACCACGTGGCAAACACCGCCGTCACCCCGATGAAGGAACCCGCCGCAAACCCACAGGCATGACAAACCCCGAATTCTGAAACGCCGCCCGGCAGAGAAAATGGCTTCTGCCGGGCGGCGTTGGGTTTTTCAGCGCTTCGGGCGCGCGCCCTCGCGGGCGAGGATGTCCTTGAGGAACTGGCCGGTGTAGCTGTTTTCGACCTTCGCGACTTCCTCCGGGGTGCCCTCGGCGACGACGGTGCCGCCGCGGTCGCCGCCATCGGGGCCCATATCGATCACGTAGTCGGCGGTCTTGATGACGTCGAGGTTATGCTCGATGATCACAAGGCTGTTGCCCGCGTCGGCAAGGCGCTGGATGACCTCGTTGAGCTTCTCCACGTCCGCCATATGAAGGCCGGTGGTGGGCTCGTCCAGCACGTAGAGCGTGCGGCCGGTGGCTCTTCTTGAAAGCTCGGTGGCCAGCTTCACGCGCTGCGCTTCGCCGCCGGAGAGCTGGGTGGAGGGCTGGCCGAGCTTCACATAGCCCAGACCCACGTCCACCATGGTCTGCAGCTTCTGGGCAAGGCGCGGGAGCGCGCCGAAGAATTCCAGCGCTTCCTCGCACGTCATGTCCAGCACCTCATAGATGTTCTTGCCCTTGTAGCGCACCTCCAGCGTTTCGCGGTTGTAGCGGTGCCCCTTGCACACGTCGCAGGGCACGTACACGTCCGGCAGGAAGTGCATTTCGATGCGGATGATGCCGTCGCCGGAGCAGGCCTCGCAGCGGCCGCCCTTCACGTTGAACGAGAAGCGGTTGCTCTTGTAGCCGCGCGCCTTCGCGTCGGCCGTGGAGGCGAACACGTCGCGGATGAGGTCGAACAGGCCGGTATAGGTGGCCGGGTTCGAGCGCGGCGTGCGGCCGATGGGCGACTGGTCGATGGCGATGATCTTGTCCAGCTGCTCCACGCCGTCGATGCCGTCGTGCGCGGCGGGGCGCTCCTTGGAGCGGTTCAGCGTGCGCGAAAGCGATTTATACAGAATTTCGTTCACCAGCGACGATTTGCCGCTGCCGGACAGGCCGGTGACGCAGGTGACCACGCCCAGCGGGAAATTCACGGTGATGTTGCGCAGGTTGTTGGCGCGCGCGCCGCGCACGGTGAGCCAGCCGGACGGCGAGCGCCGGAAGTCCGGCATGGGCACGCGGCGGCGGCCGCTGAGATACGCGCCGGTGAGCGACGCGGGATTGGCCATGATCTCCGCGGGCGTTCCGGCGGCTACGATATGCCCGCCGTCCACGCCCGCGCCGGGCCCCACGTCCACGATGTAGTCGGACGCGAGCATCGTTTCCTCGTCGTGCTCCACGACGATCAGCGTGTTGCCCAGATCGCGCAGGTGGCGCAGGGTGTTTAGAAGCTTCTGGTTGTCGTGCTGGTGCAGGCCGATGGACGGCTCGTCCAGAATGTACAGAACGCCCACCAGACTGGAGCCGATCTGCGTCGCCAGACGGATGCGCTGCGCCTCGCCGCCGGACAGCGTGCAGGCGCTGCGCGACAGCGTGAGGTAGTCCAGACCCACGTCGCGCAGGAAGCCCAGCCGGGAGTTGACCTCCTTCAGGATGAGCCGGGCGATCAGGCGCTCCTTCTCGGTAAGGTGAAGGTTCTCAAAGAAGCGCACCGCGTCGCGCACGGACATCTCGCTGACCTCGGCGATGTTCTTTCCGTCTACGGTGACGGCCAGCGCTTCCTTCTTCAGCCTGCGCCCGCCGCACTCCGGACAGGGCGTGTTGGTCATGTAGCTTTCGTACACTTCCTTCATCGTGTCGCTGCTGGTTTCGCGGTAGCGGCGCTCAAGGTTGGTGACGATGCCCTCAAACGGCGACTGGAACCGCCCCATGCGGCCGTCGCGCTCGTATTCCACGGTGATTTTCTCGTTTTTCGTGCCGTACAGCAGAATATCGATGATTTCCTTCGGCAGCTCGCCCACCGGCGTGTCCAGCGAGAAGCCGTATTTCTTCGAAAGCGCGTCCAGATACATGCGCGCCATGCCGTTTCCGTCCTCGGCGCTGTCCCAGCCGGTCACGCGCAGCGCGCCCTCGTTGAGCGACTTGGTGGGGTCGGGCAGGATGTTGGCGGGGTCGATCTTCATCAGAACGCCCAGACCCGAGCACACCGGGCACGCGCCATAGGGATTGTTGAACGAAAACATGCGCGGCGCCATTTCCTCGATGGACACGCCGCAGTCCGGACAGGCGTAGGACTGGGAATACAGCGTGTCCGCGCCGTCCACCTCGCTGACGACCGCCAGCCCCTCGCCCAGCTTCATCGCGGTTTCCAGCGAATCGGTCAGGCGCGTGTGAATGTCCTCGCGAACGATGAGGCGGTCGATCACGATTTCGATGGTGTGCTTCTGGTTTTTGTTGAGCGCCGGCAGGTCGGAAAGCTCGTAAATCGCGCCGTCGATGCGCGCGCGCACGTAGCCCCTGCGCGCCATGTCCTCCAGAAGCTTCGTGTATTCGCCCTTGCGGCCGCGCACCACGGGCGCGAGAATCAGAATTTTCGTGCGCTCCGGCAGCGTCATCACCTGATCCACAATCTGGTCGATCGTCTGCTGCTGAATCACGCGCCCGCACTTCGGGCAATGCGGCGTGCCCGCGCGCGCGTAGAGCAGGCGCAGGTAGTCGTGAATCTCCGTCACCGTGCCCACGGTGGAGCGCGGGTTCTTGCTGGTGGTCTTCTGGTCGATGGAAATGGCGGGCGACAGACCCTCGATGGAGTCGATGTCCGGCTTGTCCATCTGGCCTAAAAACTGGCGCGCGTAGGAGGACAGCGACTCCACATAGCGCCGCTGCCCCTCCGCGTAAATCGTGTCAAACGCCAGCGACGACTTGCCGCTGCCGGACAGGCCGGTCATGACGATCATCTGGTCGCGCGGCAGCGTTACATCGACGTTTTTGAGATTGTGTACGCGCGCGCCCTTCACGGTAATGTATTTGTTCATGCGATTGCGTTCCTTTCGCGAAGCGCGTTCACGCTCCGCTCGAGCCCCTCCCGGCTCTTCACCTCGATCACCACGCGCATGCCGCCGTTTTCGGCGCGCGCGAGCAGGCCGCCTTCGTCCACCCTGCCCGCGCCCAGCGGCAGATGGCAGGTGGTTTCGTTCGCCTGATGCAGATGCACGTGCTTCACGCGCCCCTCGTGCGCGCGGTAAAATTCCGCCGCGGCGAAGCCGTCGCACGCGTCGTGCCCCGCGTCATAGGTCAGCGCGAAGGCGGGCGATTCCAAAAGCGTGTCCAATGCTTCCGGCAGTCCGCGAAGGCGCGTGAAGCACGTGTTTTCCACCAGCACCGTCACGCGGCCGTCCGCGGCGCGCGCCATCCGTTCCCGGAACGCGAGCAGCGACGCGCGGTATTCCTCCCGGTATTCGTCAAACAGATAGACCTTTCGCCCCGGCAGCTTGAAATGCACGCCCTCGGGCATGTGCAGGTTCACGCATGGCACGCCGCTTTCCGCCGCCAGCCAGACGGTGTTTTCCGCCGTTCGTAGATAAGCCTCGCGCACCAGCGGATTGAAGTCGAACGGGTTCAGCCCCTCGTCCAGATGCAGCGTGAAGTACACGCCGTCCCTCGGCGCGAGCCGCTCCCGCGTAAGCCTGTGCGCCTGATACATGGGCAGGTTCATGTTGATTTCCACAAATTTGAGCCCCAGCGCCGCGGCCAGACGGGCGTTTTCCTCCAGCGACGGCAGCTCGACCAGCGTGGGCATGCCGAATTCCGTCATCTGCGCCTCCTGCGGCCGCGGTACGACTTTTCGCCGGTGGCCATGGTC
>SFHK01000003.1 GCA_004556395.1 Clostridiales bacterium | reverse complement strand
AATCCTCTGGCATGAATTGCGAAGCCCATTTCATCATACATTCGTTCAATGTGTCAGGCTTTACCATTTTCAAGAGCGTCAGCAGCCAAAAGTAGTACGGAATATGCGCAATTTGGAATTTCTCCTTCAAAAATTCCTTCACACGCGCATTTTCCGCCCAATGATGGATCTGGCTCACGTTCCTGAACCCGCACAGGCTGCCCAGCACCACGATTCCGATGGCTTCCGCGATGCTGCAAAAGTACTCATTGTACTCCTCGGTCGTCTCGACTTCCTCAAAGAAGTCGATGAGTGTTGTTCTGTCCATGCCTACAGTATACCACTTTTTCCGTGATTTGAAAATTGATTTCCGTGTCTGCCGGAGTCTGTATGTTGCCGCGAATGCGTCTGCTGTGTTATAATGTCATTAGAGATCCCCATAGCGGGACGGGAAATGCGTATAATTCAGAACCAGACCGACGCGGCAAGGAGGAGAACAGCATGAAACACAGAAGCAGGGATTCCGCCCAAATCAGCGGAAAGATCATTCCCCGTTATGAAGCCAGACTGCGCAAGCACATCCTGCAGGTTCCGCCGGTCATCCGCGAGTGCAGCGGCATCGTGATCTTCGGACGGCGCATCAAGTCCGTCGCCTTCACAACCGATCTGTGCATTGTACGCAACATGGACGCGGACGCGGTATTGGCGGTCTATCCATTTACCCCGCAGCCGGTCATCATACAGGCGCTTCTGCTGGCGGCGGACATTCCCGTATTCGCCGGCGTAGGCGGCGGGCTTACGCAGGGCAAGCGGGTCTGCACCCTCGCCGGATACGCGGAGCTTCAGGGCGCGGCGGGCGTGGTCATGAACGCCCCTACCGGCAACGATGTGCTCCGGCAGGTATCGCATCTGGTCGACATCCCCACCATCATCACCATCGTCAACGACCGGACGGATTTTCGCGCCCGGGCAGAGGCGGGCGCGGACATTTTCAATGTGGCGGCGGGAGTCGATACGCCGGAGCTGGTGCGCAAAATCCGCCGGGAGCTTCCTGAATTCCCGCTGATCGCAACCGGCGGACCCACAGAAGAATCCATTTTAGAAACCATCCGAGCAGGCGCCAACGCCATTTCCTGGACGCCTCCGCCTACCGCCAGCCTGTCCAAGGAATCTATGGCGGCTTATCGGGAGGACAAGCAGCATCCCTGATTTATGAGCGGCAGACCTGACCAATCGGCCGCCATCTGCGGCATGCAAATTCCTCGATTTACCTCCAGTAAACCTTCGAAATTTGCATTTGCATCGGACGAAAAATCCATTCGCCGGCCGACCACCTTATTTGTGCGGCGTTGCCATAGCGTTCCGATTTAAGGTTGGAACGCCGGTTTTTTGCGCATTTTACAGAAGAACCTGCCGCGCAGGCATAGACACGGCGGGCGGCATCGAATATAATATAGTTGGTTAAAGAAAACTAACAATAGGAGGATTGGCGGTCGGACTATGGAAGCGTTTTATGGGATTCTGATTCCGTTTCTGGGAACGTCGCTGGGCGCGGCGTGCGTGTTCTTTATGAAGAAGACGCTGAGCGACCGGGTTCAGCGTTCGCTTACCGGCTTTGCGGCCGGGGTAATGGTAGCGGCCAGCATTTGGAGCCTGCTGATTCCTGCCATTGAGCAATCGTCCGGCATGGGCGCGTGGGCGTTTGTTCCGGCGGCTGTGGGGTTCTGGATCGGCGTATTGTTTCTGCTGGCGCTCGATCACCTGATTCCGCATCTGCACGCGAACAGCGACCATGCCGAGGGCCCCAGCAGCCGCCTTCAGCGCACGACGATGATGGTGCTGGCCGTGACGCTGCACAACATTCCTGAGGGAATGGCGGTGGGCGTGGTGTACGCGGGCTTCCTTTCCGGCGGCGCGCAGATCACCGCGGCGGGTGCGCTGGCGCTGTCGCTCGGCATTGCCATTCAGAATTTTCCGGAGGGCGCGATTATCTCGCTTCCGCTGCGGGCAGAGGGCAAGGGAAAGGGCAGGGCGTTTCTGGGCGGCGTGCTGTCCGGCGTAGTGGAGCCCATCGGCGCGGTGCTGACCATATTGGCGGCGCAGCTGATCGTTCCGGCGCTGCCGTATCTTCTGAGCTTCGCGGCGGGCGCGATGCTCTATGTCGTCGTGGAGGAGCTGATTCCGGAAATGTCGCAGGGAACGCATTCCAACATCGGCACGGTGTTCTTCGCCATCGGCTTCACCGTCATGATGATTCTGGACGTGGCGCTGGGATAGAAAAAAGGCATTCCATTCGGACGTTGCTTCCCGAACGGAATGCCTTTTGCTATACGGTTTCGGAGATGCGCCGGACGCTCTCGCGGTAGACGGGCTCGCCGTAGACGACCACCTTGCGAGGCTTGCGCTCGGGCTTCAGCAGAAGGTCGAGCGCCGTTTCGACGACCTCGGCGTGATCGGCGCGGAAGGTCGTCAGCGGGAATGGGCGGTCGGAATCCGAATACACGTCGTCAAAGCCCACGAGCGAAATGTCGTCGGGCACGCGCAGGCCGCGTTCCCTGTAGTATTCCCGGACGCGCGCCGCCGTGAAATCCTCGCCGCACACGATGGCGGTGGGCGGGTGCTCCAGCACGGACAGCGTCTGATCGAGCAGCCGGCGCTCGCTTTCCTCATTCTGCACGTGCACGCGCGCCTCCGAATACGCGTTGGTGCGCGCGGGCAGGCCGTACTCGCACATCGCGCGGCAATAGCCGAACCAGCGATCCATGTACTTGGACATGTAGTATTTTTCGCCCATGAACAGGACGTCTCGGTGCCCCATCTGAAGCAGATGCTTCGTCATCACGTAGCCCGCGCAGGTGTCGTCCGCCGTCACGCTGTCCGCGTTCAGGCCGTCGATGTGGCTGTGAAGCGTGATTACATGGCAGCCGGTTTCCACCAGACGGTGCATATACGCTTCGTCGATGCAGCCCAGCGTCATGATGCCGACCGGCTGCATCAGCGACAGCGCGCCCGGCATGACGAGCCCTTCTTCGTCTTCCCGACTAACGATGTTGAACGCTGTGACGCAGCTTCGCGCCTGCGCGCTCTTCTGAAGCTGCAAATACAGCCGCGGGATCAGTCCCGCCGCCGCATGCGCGCTGGCTACGGGCGCGCCCACCGACTGCGCCACCAGCACTAAAATGTATCTGACCCGCGCACCCTGCGCGTCCGCCGGGCGCTTTTCGTAATTCAGGCTCTCGGCCAGCTGCAGCACCCGCGCGCGCACCGCGTCGCTCACGCCCGGCCGGCCGCGCAGCACCACGCTTACCGTGTTGCGGGAGACCCCGGCCGCCTTCGCAATGTCTTCCAGTGTGATTTTCCTGTCCACGCTGAAACCTCTTTCTGTGCTTCGCTGTTTTCCAAGTATAGCATGAAAACGTTATAACAGTATGAATCAAAAGGCGTTTTCGCGGAGTTCAAAGAAAATAACGTGATGTAATGTTATTTGTACTGCTTGAGTGAGGGCAATTATCCACATGAATTGCGCTGAATTTCGGTATAACAGCCGTTTTTTGGGGGAGCTGCCTATACGAATTGACATTCGTAATGGAAAATGCTATTATATCTGTAATGTGATTTTTCATGTAATGCACGGAGAATGGAGGTTCGTATCATGTACATCATTGCCCCCGAGAACCGCGAAGCGCTGATGAAGACGCTCGCCGACATGAACGCGCGCTACAGCGAGGAATGGAAGTGCCCGACCAGCTATCTGTCCAAGGCCAATTACCACACACGACTGGCGCGCAGCGAGGTGCACTCCACGACGGAGGCGTTCCGCTACGCCGCAGCGCTGCTGCTGACCGGCGAAGAGAACGACCGCAGGCGCGCCGAAGAGGTGCTGTGGCACGTCGCGTCGCTTCAGGACACCGACCCCACCAACGCCACTTACGGCATCTGGTCGTGGTATATGGAGGAGCCGCTTTCGCAGATGAGCCCGCCAGACTGGAACTGGGCCGACTTCTGCGGCAGGGAGATTCTCAAGGTGCTCGAGCATCACGGCGACCGCATTTCCCACAGCCTGTATGTCTTCCTCGAGGACGCGCTGCGCCACGCCTGCCTGTCTATTTACCGGCGCAACGTGAGATTCAGCTACACCAACATTTCCATCATGGGCGCGTATGTGACGCTGCACGCCGGGCAGCTGCTTTCGTGGCCGTGGCTGTTTGGCTATGGCGCGCAGCGACTGAAGAAGCAGTGGGAATTCGCGATGAAGACCGGTAGCTTCTCCGAGTACAACAGCGCCACCTACACCCGCGTCGCCATCGAATGCCTGACGTGCATTCACGATGTGATTCGAGATCCCGACGTGCTGCGCATGGCGGACGATCTGCTCGACCTCGCGTGGCGCACGGTCGCCGCGCACTTCCACGCGCCTACGAAGCAGTGGTGCGGCCCGAACGCGCGCAGCTATATGTGGCTGACCGACGCTGAAACGCTGTCTTTTTTAGAGGAGGGTCTGGAACGCACGGTTCCGCTCGCCGGGGATGCGTACACCTTTACGCCCGACTGGGCGTATATGCGCCTGCGCTGTCCCGAAAAGTACCGCGGCGCGTTCACCGCGTGCACGCCGCACGACGAAGCGCTTTCCTTCCGCGTGATGGGCGCGTTTGTGGAAGCGCTGGAGGACGCGTATGCGCTCTGTCATATGGAGGAGGACTACGCGCTCGCTTCGTGGGGCGTTTCGACCACGTGGAACCAGCGCCGCAACCTGCTCGGCTACTGGGGCGGGCGGGAAACGCGCTTCATAAACGCAAGCATTCTGCACAACCGCTACGATTTTTCCAGCGGTCTTCTGACCACCGCACAGAAGGACGGCCACGCGCTGGTGATTGCCGACATGGTTTCCGACGGCGGCGATACCCATTGCAATCTGGACATGATCAAAAACGAGACCATCCGCGCCTACGATCTGCGCGTGCGCATCGAAATCGGCGGATGCTATGACGGACACTGGGAGGTCGACGGGGATACCGCCGTGTTTACCGACAGCGTGCGGCGCATCGTCGTCCGCCTGAAGGACGCTTCCTTCGACGGGCACAGGCCGCGCTTCGCCGTGACGGATTCGGAGGAGGAAAGCGCGCTTCTCGAAACGCATGCCGATCTGCATCGTCGGTTCATTCCCGCGGATAGGGAAGCGCTGCGCCGTCAGGTGACGACGCAGAACAGCGCGTCCTTACAGCAGGAGGTTTCGCGGAGCTATCTGGACGTCGTGTGGTATGAGGGCGAGGAAAAGGAAATCAACCTTTCGAAGCTCAAGGACGCGTTCGCGGTTCTGTATGTGTCCATGGACGGCGTTTTGCCCAGGGCGCTCGACGCGCGTGTGGAGAACGGCATGGTTTACGCTTCCGCGGAGCTGGAAGACCATGCGCTGTCCGTCCGCGCGCCGGCGAAATGCGTGTCCCGCTTTGACTTCGCTGCCGCGCATCAGGTACAACAGGACAGGAGGAAGAGCTAAATGAGTACTTACCCGAAAACGCCCCTCGGCTACGCGCGCATGGCGTGCGACACGATGATCCGCCGCTACGACGTGAACCAGCTTCCGCCGCAGCAGGGCTATAACCGCGCCACGTTCAACTATCATCAGGGCGTGTTCCTTACCGGCATGAACCGCGTGTACGATCTGTGCCGCGACGAGCGGTATCTGGACTATATTCGCCGCTGGGTCGACGCCGTGCAGGATGAAAACGGCCGAATTCGCGAATATACCGGCTGGCTCACGCTGACCACGCTGGACTTCCGCCAGCCCGGCAACGTGCTGTGCGACCTGTATGAGAAAACGCACGACGCGCACCTGCTCGATTTGCTCAAATACCTGACCGAGAGCCTTGCCGACTACCCGAAAAACGAATACGGCGGCTTCTGGCATTTCTACACCACGCCCGACCAGATGTGGCTGGACGGTCTGTATATGGCCGGGCCGCTGCTGGTGAAATACGCCAGCTATACCGGCAGGGAAGACCTTCGCGAGCTGGCCATCCGGCAGATTTTCCTGATGCATGAGCACATGCGCGACCCGAAATCCGGCCTTCTGCGCCACGGCTGGGATCCCGGCAAGCACGCCGCGTGGGCAGATCCCGAAACCGGCCTGTCGCCGGAGGTGTGGGGACGTGCGTGCGGCTGGTTCGTGCTGGCCATTGCCGACATGCTGGACTATATTCCGCAGGATCATCCGCGCAGGGGCGAAATTATCGCCATTCAGCAGGAACTGATCGCCGCGGTGTTGAACTATCAGTCCGACGAGGGCCGCTGGTATGAGGTTGTGGACAAGTGGAGGGAGCCCGGCAACTGGCCGGAAAACAGCTGCACCTGTCTGTTTGTCTACTCGATCGCCAAGGGCGTGCGGCAGGGCTATATCGCGCGCGACGCGTACAAGGCCGCCCGCCGCGCCTATGACCGCGTGATCGAAACGCTGCTGCCCGCGCCGGAAGGCGAATTCTCGATGGGCAATGTGTGCGTGGGCACCTGCATCGAGGAGGGCACTTACGACTATTACATCCATCGCGACACCATTGAAAACGACCTGCACGGTATGGGCGCGTTCCTGCTGATGGCCTCCGAAATGGCAAAGCTGGAAGAAGCGGCAAACTGACCGCGCCCTGAAAACCGGCGGAAGAAAAGAGGGGGACGGCGTTGATTTCATGCGGAGGAACGGCTGTCTGCACGCGTCTGCTTCGCGCGGAGGAAGGATGCGTGTCCGGTTCGGATACAAAATAATCGCGGGCGGATAATTGAGTTTGCGGAGGAAGTCTGCTATAATATACGTAAAACCAAGGATAAAGGAGCGGACAGAAACATGGCAAACAAAGTGGTTCTGATTCTGGTTGACGGCATGCGTCCCGACGCCGTGCTGAACTGTGGAAACGAGAAAATGAAGGAGCGCATCAACGAATGCGCCTACACGCTGCATGCGCGCACGGTTATGCCGTCGGTTACGCTTCCGTGCCATATGTCGCTTTTCCATTCCGTTGATCCCGACCGTCACGGCATCCTGACCAACACCTACGTTCCGCAGGTGCGCCCCGTCGAGGGACTGTATGAGCGGCTCGATCTGGCGGGGAAGAAGAACGCGATGTTCTATACGTGGGAAGAGCTGAGAGATCTGGCTCGCATGGATCACATCCATCGTCTGGAAATGTACAACCAGCACAAGGAGCTGGACACCGACCGCAAGATCACCACGGCGGCCATCAAGTATATTAATGAAGAAAACCCGGATTTCCTGTTCCTGTATCTGGGCGAGACCGACGAACGCGGCGGACACGACACCGGCTGGATGAGCGAGACCTATATGAAGGTCGTCAGCAACGCGCTGGATCAGGTGGTTCGCGTGTATAACGAGATTCCTGCCGACTACGACGTGATTCTCACCGCCGATCACGGCGGACACGACCGCATCCACGGCACCGAGCTGCCCGAGGATATGACGATCCCGATCATCTGCCGCGGCCCGCACTTCAAGGCCGGACGCGATCTCGGCGAGCGCTCCATCAAGGACATCGCCCCCACGATCGTCGACCTGCTCGGCGCAACCCTCGCGCGCGAATGGGAAGGCCATTCGTTCCTCGAAAAATAATTTCGGATAAGCAAAATTTGGACGGAAGAGAGCGCTTCTCTTCCGTCCGAATTTTTTTTTTTTTGGCTATGCCATGGTTTTCAACTGTTCCTTGGAAACCGCGTGGCGAAGGGGAAGGCCCGCGAGCCAGCGGTCGAGCTCGTCCAGAAGCAGGTCGTCGTAGGCCAGCACTTCCAGACGACCCACGCCCGCGATGTGCGGCGTAAGCGTCAGGTTTGGAAGTGCCCAGAATTCGTGCTCCGGCGCAATCGGCTCTTCGCGCGTAACGTCCAGAAGCGCCCAGCGCCCCGGCTCCTCGCGCAGCGCCCGCGCAAGGTCGGCCTCCACCACCTGCGCGCCGCGCCCGGTGTTGATAAAGGCCGCGTCCGGCTTCATGCGGGAGAACAGCGCGTAGTTCAGCATGTCCACGGTTTGCGGGTTGTTGGCAAGGTGGTTGGAAATTACGTCGCTCTCGGCAAACAGCGTTTCAAGGCTCACCTTTTTCGCCTTCAGCTCGGTGGCGCGCGCGTTGCTGACGAACGGATCGAACAGCAGAATTTCAAACGGATACGCGTTCAGCTGCCGGATCACGCGCGAGCCGATCGCGCCCGCGCCAATGACGCCGATTTTCGTTTCATAGTTGCCGGGGCAGTGGAATTGGCTGTAGGCCTTGCCCTCGTCGAAGCGGCCGCTTCGGTACAGCTCGGCGGAGCGATAAAAGCCCTTGTTCAGGTGGTAGATGGCGGCGACGGTGTACTGCGTCACAAAGTCGGCCATGGCCTGCGCGGCGGTGACCACGGTCACGCCCGCGTCCAGATAGCCCTCAGCGAAATAGCGCACCGACGCGGCGGAATACAGAACCAGCCGGAGCTTTGGGAAGAATTCCCGCACCTGCGCTTCCGTCAGCGCGGGCATGCCCCATGTGGAGAGAATCACTTCGACCTCCGCCAGCTGTGCGCGCTTTTCTTCCATTTCGCTTAGCAGCACGGGCTCGGGGAGGAGCTCCAGACGCTTCTCAAATTCCTTCTGCCGCCCGTCGAACACGAAGCGCAGCCGGTTTTCGGGGTTTGTGGTAAAGAAGCAGGCTTTCATGATCAATCATCCTTTCACCGACCCGATCATGACGCCCTTTACGAAGAAGCGCTGCAGGAACGGGTACAGAAGCATGATGGGCACGGTGGAAATGACGATCAGCGCGTATTTGATGACCGTCGCGGCGGCGATTTCGCTGCCCGCATCCATGCCGCTGGCCATTTCGGAGTCCTCGCCGAGAATCAGCACCTGCCGGAGCACCAGCTGCAGCGGGAAACGGCTGGGAGACTGAATGTACAGCGAGGCGTTGAACCACGCGTTCCAGTGGCCGACGGCGTAATACAGCATCAGCACCGCGGAGGTCGCGCCCGTCAGCGGCACGACGACGTTCAGAATGCGCTGGAAGTGCGAAGCACCGTCCAGCTTGGCGGCTTCCATCAGCGCGTCCGGCAGCGCGCCGATGGCACTGCGCATGATCAGCATGTTGTAGGTGCTGATCGCGCCGGGCAGAATCAGCGCCCAGAGCGTGTTCATCAGGTGCAGCGACTTGATGTTCAGGTATCCGGGCACGATGCCGCCGCTGAAGTACATGGTGAACAGAATCAGATAGGCGATCGGCTTTTTCAGCAGGCTGTTTTTAAGCGACAGCAGGTACGCGCCCAGCACCGTGAGCACCATGTTGAACGCGAGACCCACGATGACGATAAACAGCGTGTTTCCAAAGCCGCTGAGCAGCAGGCTGTGCCGGAACACCATGCGATAGGAGGTCAGCGAAAGCGGAAAGTGGGGCAGCCACATAAGGCCGTAGTTGGCGACCATCTTCGTCGGGTCGCTGATGGAAGCGATAAGCACGAAATACACGGGATACGCGGTCAGGAACAGGATTAACACGAGCAGGCAGGTGTTGAAGACGGAAAATACCCGATAGCCCGTGCCTTCGTCCAGACAGGATTTTTTGCGGTTTGCAGCCATGGTGTTTTCCTCCCTTCTACCAGAGTCCCACGCCCGAGAGCCGGTTGCTGAGCGCGTTGGCGGAGATGACCAGAACAAAGTTGATCACGGAATTGAACAGACCGATGGCGGTTCCGAAGCTCCAATCGCCCTGTACAAGGCCGCGGCGATATACATAGCTGGATATAACGTCCGCCGTGTCGTACACGCGCTCGTTATACAGAAGGATGATTTTTTCGTGCCCCACGCTCATCAGATTGCCGATGCGCAGAATCAGCAGCATGACCACGGTGCTGAGGATGCCGGGCAGGGTGATGTGCAGCGTCTGCTGGAAGCGTCCCGCGCCGTCCACGCGCGCCGCCTCGTACAGCTGCATATCGATGGAGGTCAGCGCGGCGATATAGATGATGCAGTCCCAGCCGAGGTTCTGCCAGATGCCGGAAACGACGTAGATGGGCACGAACATGCTCTTCTCGTTCAAAAGGTTCCCGCCAAGGTTGTTGTGGCCGAAGAACGACAGAATCTGAACGATAAACGAATTTCCGTCGGTGAACAGGCGCACCATGGAGCACACGACCACCATCGAAATGAAGTGGGGCATGTAGGAAATCGTCTGCACCGTCTTGCGGAAGCGGTCGTTTTTGACCTCGTTAATCAGAAGCGCGAAGAGAATCGGAAGTGGAAACGCGAAAATCAGCGAGGAAAGGCTGATGACCAGCGTGTTTTTCACCAGACGCAGGAAATAATAGGAAGTGAAAAATTCGGAGAAATAGCGCACGCCGATCCATTTACTGCCCCAAATGCCCTTGCTGGATGAAAAATCCTTGAATGCGATCACGGCGCCGACCATGGGCTTATAGTGGAACAAAAGGTAGTACGCGAGCACGGCGAGCGCCAGAAGGTAAGCGCCGCCGTTTTCGATCCAGTCTTTTTTCAGCCGCACCGCGATGCCCTGAGTGCCGTCCTTTTGATGTCTGCTCATATCGTTCTCATACCGTTGCGGCAGCCGGTACCGTGAAAACCGAAAATGAAAAATGCGCCGCTCGATTTGCATTTTTCAGGCGTAGGCGCGTCGTGGGCGGGGAAAGACCCCGCCCACGGTTGAGATACGGGAAGAGAATCAGTCGAAGTACGGATCGATGGCGGCCTGCATGATCTCAATGTAGCGATCCATGCCAAGCTGCCTGAGACCGTCGATGTACGCGTCGAAGTTGTCGAGGGATTCGGTGCCGGAGATAAAGTTCGCGATGTGCTCCTTCAGGTAGGTCTGCAGCTCCGTCCAGATGCGGGTGTATTCCGCCTGCATGTCGGAGGGAATGCTGCTGTAGGAAATCATGTAGTCGTTATACTGGCTGTCCGCCCAGATCACGCACGCGTCGCGCTGCTCCTGCATCGGGAAGCGGTTCTCGGAGAAGGCGCGGCGATGGATGCAGCTCCAGTTGACCAGACCATAGGAACGGGCGATGGGGTCGATGGCGAAACCGTCGGGATTGTGCGCCATGAAGTCGGTCAGCACAACGTTTCCGTTTTCGTCGTAGTTGTAGGTGACGCCCTCAATGCCGTAGTTGGCGAGATCCATGCCCTTGGGGGTGTACAGGTAGTCAAAGAAGCGGAGCGCGGCTTCAACGTCCTTGCATTTCTTGGTGATGAAGCACCAAAAGGTTGTGCCTGTGATTGCGGTGGCATAGCTCATGTAGGCCTTCTCGCCCTCGTTCGCGGTCAGCGAGGGAATGGCGGTCAGCTGGAAGCCCTCCTCCGTGGCGGCGTTGGTGATGACCTGGAAGCGGGAAACCATGGCGGAGATGGCTGCGCTGGTTCCGTTGGTCATAGCGGCGACGGCGGTGGCGTTGTCGGTCACGGCGAAGTTCGGATCGAACAGGCCGTCGACATACAGCTGATGCATGTACTCAAGGTAATCCTTGAATTGCGGCTCATACGCGCCGAAGTGGAATTCGCCGTTCACCTGATAGTTCGACGCGCAGGGCAGGCCGAACGCGGAGGTGAAGTAGCCGTAGTTCCAGATGTATTCGTTCATGTTGTTCGCGGACATGAGAGGGGTCTGTACACCCAGCTCGGACTTGCAGCGGGACAGGTACTCGGTGAACTCGTCAACCGTGGTGATGGATTCAATGTCCAGCTTGTCCATGAAGTCCTTGCGGACGATCATGCCGGCATAGTTGCGGAACGGGGAATCGGACGGATAGAAGTTGCCGGCGAAGGCGATGTGAGACAGCTTGCCGTCAATGTCGACCAGAGCGGACTTCAGGCTCGCTTCATCGCTGTTCAGAAACGCCCAGTAGTTCGGCGCGTACTCGGGGAGAAGATCGTCCAGCTTCACGGCGATGCCGTCTTCAAGCATGCCGGAGAAGCCCTTGCTGTAGAAGCCCTTGTTGGCACGGATCATGTCAGGCAGATCTCCGCTGGCAAGCAACAGAAGTAATGCGCTTTCATCGACGGCTTCCGTAACCTTCACGTTGATTCCGGTGGCTTCCTGCCACGCCTTGAAGCCGGGCGTGTCGTTGTAGCTGCTGTAGCCGAATAGAGATATATCGACGTCAGCTGTCGTCCACAGAGTGAGGGTGGGTCTGTCCTGCATGGGATAGATGTCTTCAGCGATGGCTGCGCATGCCGACAGAGCCAGCAGCAGCGCAACGGCCAGGGAGAGGATTCGACGTGTCATGGGCAAATCATTTCCTTTCGTTGATTTACGCGGCGTTAATGCTATTAGCAAATGAACCATATATGAAATACGGTTTCAGCCGTGCTGACAATAATTCTACGAAAAAATATCGCCGTGTCAACGACCTTTCACGGCGATTTCCAGATATTTCGAGCGGGTTCATTTTAAAAAGTATAATTTGTGCTCCGATATGTGCAAGTCATGATTTGGCATGCTTTTTCCGGTATTCGCCGGGCGTGCGGCTCGTAACTTTCTTGAAAACGCGGCTGAAGTAATACTCGTTCTGAAAGCCGGAAAGCGTCGCCACGTCGCGCAGCGGCGAGTCGGTATAGCAGATCAGCTGCTTGGCGTACTCGATTCGCGCCTTGATGATGTCCTGCTTCAGCGAAAGCCCGTAGCGCTCGCGATACAGGATGTTGAGCCACGTTGCGCTCAACTGAAGCTCGTCCGCAATCTTTTCGACCGTCCACGGGCGGGTGACGTCGTTATAGATATTGAAATGCAGCGTGGCAATCTCGTCGTAGTGCCGGGAATAGGCGGCGTTCTGCACGTTCGCCGCCATGCGGATGCCGCGGGAAAGGTAGATCATCATCTGCCGGAAAATCAGGCTTTCCAGCTCGGAATCCTCCTTTTCCGGGCGGATTTTTTCGGAATACATCATCACAAACAGCTCGGTAAGGCTGTTTGGCGTGTCCGGATGATATACGCGGTTGGCGCGGATGTTGTATTGATCCATGATCGGCTGAACGTCGTCGCCCTCTAAAAACATCCAGTTGTTGCGCATGATGGCGTTCTCGTCGTGCGCGTTCAGAATGCGGGGCGTGCGCGGCTGATATAGAATGCAATCGTTTACCTCCACGCGCCGGATGCCGTTTTCCGTGCTGATGACCGCGGGCGTGAGCAGCTGCATGAACACATAGCATGGCGTTCCGTCGGGAATGCGCCGCTTCTCGCCGGGGAAATGGCTCGTGCCCAGACCGATGGTGATCAGATGAAACATGCCTCGTACCTCCGACAAAGAATAGCTGCCGCGCGCGGCGGGGTGAATTCAATCTTTATTCTATCAAAAACGGAACGCTTTCGCAAGCATCGGCCGCATCTTCTCCGCTTTTGATAGCAAAAGTACTGGAAACTTGCGAAAATTATAAAAAAATGTTGAAACGTGCATTGCTTCTTCCGTGAAAAACGGTTATGATGGAAGCAATTTCGGAAAAGAGAGGAGCCTGTTTTTGATGAAACTTTCGTTTACCACGCTTGGCTGCCCGGATTGGAGCTTTGAGAAGATTCTGGATGAAGCGCGAAGGATGGGCTTTCCCGCCATCGAGATTCGCGGTCTCGAGGGCAAAATGCTCGCCGACGAAATCGAGTTTTTCAAGCCCGGACGGCAGCAGGATACGAAGCGCATGCTGAAGGCGCACGGCGTCGAGATGTGCGCGTTCGGCTCGTCCATCAATTTCCACGACCCTGAGAAGCTTCCCGCCATGCTGGAAGAGGGACGGCGCGCGATCGACGTGTGCCAGAACATGGGCATTCCGCACATCCGCGTGTTCGGCGACAGGATTCCTGAGGGACGCACCGCCGATGAGGCCGCTCAGCTGGCGGCGGACGGTATCCGGCAGCTCTGCGCCTACACGGACGGTGCGGACGTGGATATTCTGCTGGAGGTGCACGGCAATTTCAACACCATCGAGGTGATGAAGAGCCTGCTCGAAAAGCTGGACGACCCGCATTTCGGCATCCTGTGGGACATCGAGCACAGCGACAAGATTTATGGCGACAACTTCCTGCCGTTCTATGAAACGGTGAAACCGCGCCTGCGCCATGTGCACGTGAAGGATCACGTTCGTATGCCTGACGGCACGTTCAAACTCTGCCACGTGGGCGACGGCGATATTCCGATCGCCGCCATCGTGAAGAAGCTGATCGAGGACGGCTTCGACGGCTACTTCTCCCTCGAGTGGGAAAAGAAATGGCACCCCGAGCTTCCCGACTGCGACACGGAATTCCCGTTCTATCATGACTTCATGGAGAACTGCCTGAAGTAAAGGCGTTCTACTTTAAAACCCGTCCGGCTAATTTAGTCGGACGGGTTTCTTTGCTATATAGAAAAAAAGAACTTATTTTGGCTGCTTTACGTTGCAAATGTTAGGAAAATGTGGTACTATATCGTTACTCGTTAAAGCTCAGACGCGTAGGCGTTTTTCTTGGAGTCTGTATGTTGATTGCGATTTAACATAAAATGAACAGGAAAGGTGTCCCAAATGGCGCTCGAAGAGTGTCTTATTGTATGAGAAATAGGAGGTTTTGCGATGAAACGTGTGTTTTCCCTGCTGTTGGCGCTCATTTTGGTAGGGTTGCTCCCGGCTCAGGCGGCAGGCTTCTGTTCGAACACGGCGGCGATTAATGAGGCGTGCCAGTCAGTTATGAAGCTGGAGGTCAAGGACGACAGGGACGATGTGATCGCTTCTGCCAGCGGATTTTTGGCGTATGACGATCAGACGCTGGTGACGAACTGTCATGTGATTGAAAAGGCGCACGCTATCACCGCGTATTCGGACACGGGTGCGACCTTCGAGATTGGCAGCGTGTTGTGTGCGAACAGCGATAACGACCTCGCGATTCTGCACTTCAGAGAACCAACGGGGTTGAAGCCTCTGCCGCTGAATGAAGAAGGAACCGTGTATCGTGCGTCTCCCGTTGTGGCAATCGGCAGCCCAAAGGGCTTTTCCAATGCCGTGAGCAAGGGCAACGTAAGCTCGACCTATACGGGGGATGACGGCGTGCGCTACATTGCGTTCAACGCCGCTATATCCGGCGGCTCTTCGGGCGGCGCGCTCTTGAACGACGAAGGTCAGGTAATCGGGGTGACGAGCGCGTCCTATACCGGCGCGGCGCAAAATCTGAACCTGGCGGTAAACGTTCTTGAGGTGATGGAACTCTACGCGGCGCATGGAAACGATGAGCCGACGGCGCTGGCCGGATGGATGGACGTAAATCAGGGCGTCAAGGAGCCAGCCTTCTCGGCGGCGAATGCGCGCAGCTTTACGATTAAAAACGGCGCGACCTTTTCCATCAGCGAGGTATATCTCTATCACGACGGCGCGTCGAACTGGGGCAAGGTCAGAAATACGGACGGCTGGCTGTACAAGGGTAACAGCATGGAGTTTACCGTGACAGACGAGGAGGCCACTCAACGCGGTCTGTGGACGCTGAATTTCTGCTTTTACCTGAACAAGCGCCCCGTTTACATGGAGACTCACGGAATTGACCTGCGCGAGATTCTCGGCAGGACGATCGTGGTTACGATTGAAAACGGCAACGTGATTCACGTGGACATCGAAGAATAAATGAATGAAATCTGTTTTCCTGCGGCGTTCATGCCGCATAACAACCGGTGTATCAAAGGAGGTTTTCGCATGAAAAAACGCATTTCCCTGCTTCTTGCGCTTGTGCTTATGCTGGGCTGCCTGCCTGCACTGGGCGAGGGCTTCGCTGCCGACTATGCCGCAATGAACGAAGCGGCGGCCAGTGTGCTGATTCTGACGATGTATGACAAGGACGATAAGGAACTGGGCAAGGCCAGCGGTTTCATGGTCTTTGACGACCGCCATGCCGTGACCACATGGTTGGCGATCAGCTCCGCCGCGCGCATCGAGGTGGAAACGGACGAGGGCAAAAAGCTGGGCGCGTTCAAGGTGCTCGGCTGCGATTCTGCGTGCAATCTGGCGATTCTTGCCTTTGATGAGTCTACGGGTTTGCAGCCGCTGGCGCTGAACGAAACCGGAGACGTGCGCCGCGGTGCGGCGTGTGTGAGCATTGGCGCGCAGAACGGCGTCAATTCCATCAGCACCGGCAACATTGCCACATTCTTTCGTGTGCAGGGCTTTGATCTTATCCAGTTCACCGCGCCTATTTCCGAAGGCGCTTCCGGCGGTGCGCTTCTGGATGAAGAGGGCAAGGTCGCGGCCGTTACGATGTTTGGCATCAGCGGCGAGATTGGCTACACCGTAGTGCAGAACATGAACTTTGCGCTGAGCATTCACCATCTGATGGATGTATGGGCGTTCTGCAAAGAGGATGAACCGGTAGAATTGAAGGACTGGCGCGTGACGGACATCAATCCCGAAAATCCGCAGGATGCCATAAACGAGCTGAAAAACGGCACGATGATCACGCTTGAGAACGAAACCGGCTACAGTGTAACTGATTTCAGAGTGCAGATTGGGGGACAATCGAAGATCTGTTCGCTGGACGGGTGGTTTAAAGACGGCGAAACGGCGAAGCTTGATTTGAAAAAGCTGGGCAACAAGGAAGACCAGAGTGTAAAGGTTTCCTTTTATGTACGAACCAAGACGGGCGGCGCGAGAGGCTGCGCGTATGCCGGTGAGTTTCAGCTGGGAGACCTTTGGGGAAAGACCTATAAGTTGGAAGTACATCCCGGCAACACTGAAAGCGGATTCGTTCCGACGTTTACCTGCGTGAAGGCGGATTCTCCAGAACAGCGGCATGTGAAGGAAGTGGCCGAAACGGAAGAGGATTTCACGATTCCCGAGGTCATCGAACGTAAGCCGAATCTGCCGGCTAATACGTGCCTGCTCATAAACGACACGAAGAAAGAATTTAAGCTTATCACCATTTCCGACAACAAAGGAATGCTGTACAAGCTGTCAGTGGAGACTGTCGCGCCCGGTGATTATCTGATTGTGGAAATGCCGGAGTCTTTCGTAAACAGCAACGACGGCGGAAACTGGAAGTTCCGCGTATATCTGAAGCTCTACACGGAAATGGCGCATATGGACGTGACGGATCCTAACGACGTGCTGGGAAAGATCTTCTACGTCAGGCAAAAGGAAAAGTCGTACTACTTTGAAGCGCAATAACGAAGGGAGGCACACATTATGAAGCAAATTCTGTCCATCCTGCTGGTATTCCTGCTGCTGCTTTCCTGCTCGGCAAGCGCGGCAACCTATTCCAATGATCCGGACGCGATTAACGAAAGCGCGCAGTCGGTGGTACTCCTGGCGGTGTATGACGTTTCCAACCGCCTGATTTCCACGGGCAGCGGTTTTGTGGCGTTTTCGGATGAATATGTGGTGACCAATTACCATGTGATCGAGGACGCGGACATAATCGTGGCCTATACGGATACGGGTGATTTGCGGCAGATCAGCCGCGTTCTGTGTGCCGACAGCGGACGAGACCTGGCTGTGCTCGTTTTCGACGCGCCCAGCGGCTTGAAGCCGCTTACGCTGTCTGAGGGCAGCGAGCCTGTGCGCGGAGAGCCTGCGGTGACCATCGGCAGTCCGATGGGCTTCCGGAATAGCGTATCGATCGGCAATATTTCCTCAGCCGAAGAGGATGAATACACCGGATATATCCAGTTCACCGCGCCGATTTCCTCCGGTTCCTCCGGCGGTACGCTGCTGAACGACGAAGGAGAGGTTATCGGCATAACCACCGCGGTCTACAGTGATCGCGAGCCCACTCAGAATATCAACTTTGCCGTCAGCAGTTCTTATGTGATCGAGATGTACAACGCGCACAAAGAAGATGTGCCTGTACCGCTTTCGGAGCTTGAACGAATCGACATCAAGACGAAAGTTGAGAATCCTGCGAACAAGGTAGACCCAAACGCGCGTGACGTCACGATTCAGAATGTTGCGGGCTTCTCGATCACCGAGGTTTACCTTTATCCGGATAACGCGAAGAACTGGGGCAAGGCGCGCAATGTCGGCGGTTGGCTGACCAATAATGGTCAGATAGTTATTACCATGACCGATGAAGAAGTTGCGCAGGATACCCTGTGGACGCTGAATTTCTGCTTCCTGTATCAGAAGCGGAATTACTACATCGATTATAGCGGACTCGATTTAAAGGAGATGCTTGGCAGAACGCTGGTCATTCGAATGGAAGACAACATGATAAGCGTAGAGATTGAATAAGACGCGTTCTGACTTATAACATACAATCCCCCTTGCGTGTTTTTGCGCAGGGGGGATTGTATTGTGTAGGGCTAAATTATTTATTTAAACATATCCGCATTCTGGCGGTAGGCTTCCTCGGTGATCTTGAGCTGGAGGAGGATCTCGTCGTTCTTGATCAGGAAGGGCGCGCCGGTGGTCAGGGTATCGTAGAGGGCGTTATAGTAGTTCAGGCCCTTGGAGTTGAAGGTGCGGGCTTCTTCCGCGTTCGGAATCCACTCTTCCTCGTGCATGGGCAGTTCCTCGCCGCAGTAGATGGGCGTGCAGTCCTCGGTGCGCAGCGGGGTGGTGGTGAGGTGCTGCTCGGGGGCTTCCTCGTCCACGTAGTACTTCCACTTGAGGCCGTTGTCCGTGCCGGTCAGGCAGCCGCGGGTGCCGTGCACCTGATAGGTATCCTTGCCGCCGAAGCCGAAGGCGGAGGAGATTTCGATGTCGCACACGGGCGCGCCGGGAGCGCGGAGGATCATCTTCACGTAGTCCTCGCCGTCGCCGTAGGTATGCGCGCGATCCATGGCGCAGAATACGTCGATGTCCTGCGGATGGCCCATCACGTCAAGCGCCCAGTCCATCGGGTGCGGGCCGGTGTTGCGCAGGCTGCCAGCGGAGAAGCCGTGCACGGTCTGCCAGTCCCAGCGGCGGGCGAAGCCGTCGAAATTGAAGGTGTACTGCACCGGACGGCCGAGCTTTCCGCTGGCGACGATTTCGCGCATCTTCATGTAGGCGGGCGCGAAGCGATACTGCTGGAAGATGAAATACTGTTTGCCGTGCTCCTTGGCGGCCTTCAGCGCGCATTCGAAGTCGTTCACGTTGCCGGACGCGGGCTTCTCGGACAGCACGTCGAAGCCGTTGGCGAGCAGGTCGTAGCTGATGCGGGCGTGATCGAAGGAGAAGGAAGCGTTGATTACGAGGTCGATGTCGGTGCGGCCGAACAGCTCGCGATAGTCGCTCAGCGCCTGCATGCCGTTTTCACGCTCGATCATTTCGCGGCGTTCCTTGTCCTGCTCCACAAAGGCGACGAACTCATACTTGTCGGGCAGCTGCAAAAGGAGCTTTCTGTGGATATTTCTGCCGCTTCGGCCATAACCAATCAGAGCAACACGAATTTTCTTCAAGGTAAACATCCTCCCTGTATCTTTAATGGGCACGAAGCCGTGCCTGCTGGAAATATTGTAGCATGCGGAAAGTTCAAATTCAATGCAGAAAAGAAAATCTTCTATATACTTTTCGACAGGCTCGGTGTTTATTCATGTATTAAATTTCGATCATGTTCGCCCGGAAACGCGCCGCGCTCTTGCCGAGGGGGCGGTTTTGATGTATAATGTCTTGAAACAAAGAGAACTACGGGAGAAAGCGCTATGAAATGGATTGCCTCCGCCGCGTTTGGCATGGAGGGGTTGACGGGCCGCGATCTGAAGCGGCTGGGCGCGGAAGACGTTCGGGTTCTGAACGTGGGCGGCGCGGAATTTTCCGGCACGCTCGAAAGCGCCATGAAGGCCAACCTCTGGCTGCGCTGCGCCGACCATATTTCGCTGGTTGTGGGCGAGTTCCCCGCGCGCAGCTTTGAGGAGCTGTTCGAGGGCATTCGCAGAATCGAGTGGGCGGATTACCTCGCGCGCGACAGCGCGTTTCCGGTGCGCGCGCGCTGCGTGAAGAGCGTGCTGATGAGCCAGACGGACACGCAGAAGATCGTGAAAAAGGCTGTGGTCGAAAAGCTGAAGGGCGCGTACGGCGTTTCCTGGTTTGAGGAAACGGGCGCGACGGTGCAGATCGACGTCAGTATTCGGGGCGACGTCGCGACCGTGTCGCTTGACGCGTCCGGCGAGCCGCTGTCCCGGCGCGGCTATCGCACGTGGAACGGCGAAGCGCCGCTGCGCGAGACGCTGGCGGCCGCGCTGATTCTGACCAGCGGGTGGCATCCGTGGCAGCCGCTGTACGATCCCTGCTGCGGCACGGGCACGCTTCTGATCGAAGCGGCGTTCATTGCGCTCAACCGCGCGCCGGGTCTCCGGCGGCCGTTCGCCATGGAAAAATGGCCGTTCGCCGACGTATCGGCGCTCGAACGCGTTCGCCGCGAGGCGCAGAGCCGTTCGGACGAGGGTCAGCAGCGCGAGATTCGCATTGCGGGCTCCGACATCGACCCGGAAGCGATTGAGCTTGCCCGGCGGCACATCCGTCAGGCGGGGCTGGGCGGGCGGATCGAGGTCGAGGTAATGGACATGCGCGACGTGGTTCTGAAGGGCGAGCCGGGCGCGATTGTCGCCAACCCGCCGTATGGCGAGCGAATCGGCGACCGCCGGGTGGCACACGTCGTCGCGCGTCAGCTGGGCGAGCTCTCCCGGCGCTGTCCGGGCTGGAATGTATATGCGTTTTCCGCCGATATGGGCTTTGAGCGCGAGTTCGGCCGCAGAGCCGACCGGCGCAGGCGGTTCTATAATGGACGGATAGAGTGCGAGTATCACATGTTTGAGAACGGTACACCGGCTCAAAACGGTGGCGCGCATACGCGAGGAGGCAGAAAATGAAAGCCATTTTCAACAAAGCACCGCTCACGACGAATACCCTGTCGTCCCTGTCGCTGGGCGCGATCCGCCCGGAGGGCTGGCTGCGCGCGCAGATGGAGGCGCAGGCAAAGGGCATCACCGGAAAGCTTCGGGAGATCTGGCCGGACGTAGGCAACGGCTGCGCGTGGCTGGGTGGCGAGGGTGATAGCTGGGAGCGCGCGCCGTACTATCTGGACGGTCTGGTTTCGCTCGCGTGGGGACTGGACGACGAGCAGCTGAAGGCCAGCGCGATGGATTACATCGAGTGGATTCTGGCGAGCCAGCGCGAGGACGGCTGGTTCGGCCCGGAGCTGAACGACGACTACTGGCCGCTGATGGTCTGCCTGAAGGCGCTGTATCAGTATTTCACCGCGACCATGGACAAGCGCGTGCTGCCGTTCATGGATAAATTCTTCAAATACGAATATCGCAACCTCGAAAGCAAGCCCCTTCGCGGCTGGGCATGTGCCCGCGGCGGCGAAAACATGCTGGCGGCGCTGCAGCTTTACAACATCACCGGACAGAAGTATCTGCTGGAGCTGTGCAGGATTCTGCGCGGGCAGACGCTGGACTGGCCGAATATCTTCCATACCTTCCCCAACATTCAGCCGATGAGCCGTTCGCTCAAGTGGGAACGCCTGAAGAGCGCGCTGCATGAGGAGGGCGACGGGCTGGTCGGCACCGATCATCCGTACTTCAATACCTATTATCATCAGTCGCACGGCGTGAACGTGGCGATGGGTCTCAAAACGCCCGGCGTCATCAACATGTTTAAGAGCGGCTTCAAGGAGCAGGGCGGCTTCCGTTTCGGCTGGACGAAGCTGATGAAGCATCACGGCGTCGCCAGCGGCATCTTCACTGCCGACGAGCATCTGAACGGCGCGTCGCCCACGCAGGGCACGGAGACCTGCGCCGTCGTGGAAGCGATGTATTCGCTGGAAACGCTGATCGGCTGCGGCGACTTTGGACAGGATCTTCCCGACATTCTGGAAAAGCTCGCGTTCAACGCGCTGCCCGCGGCGTTTACCGCCGACACGATGGGGCACCAGTACGATCAGCAGGCCAATCAGGTGGCCGCCACGGCGGCGCCGCGCCCGTGGTACAACAACGGCGATGAAAGCAATCTGTTCGGGCTTGAGCCGAACTTCGGCTGCTGCACGGCGAACCTGCATCAGGGCTGGCCGAAGTTCACGGCGTCCCTGTGGTATGCCACGAACGACGATGGCCTTGCCGCCATAAGCTACGCGCCCTGCAAGGTGCGCACGGCGATTGACGGCGTGCCGGTGCGGCTGTCGGTCGGCGGCGGCTATCCGTTCGCGGAGACGGTGGAGATTGAGGTCGCCGTCAAGCGGCCGATTGAATTCCCACTGTACCTGCGCGTGCCGTTCTGGGCGAAGCAGCCGGTCATCCATCTGCCGGAGGGCGAAATCATGACCGTGAAGGCCGGCGAAACCACCTGCATCCGCCGCCGCTGGGCGACCGGCGACGTTGTGAAGCTGGAGCTTCCGATGGAGCCGCGCATCACCCGCTGGTATCATCAGTCCGCCGCCGTGGAGCTCGGCCCGCTGCTGATGGCCTTCCAGCCGAAGGAGAACTGGCAGCGCGTGGGCGGCCCCGACGAAGCGCCCACGTGGCAGGTGACCACGGACGAGGCGTGGAACTGGACGATTCTGCGCTCCGAGCCGATGAAGGCCGTGTTCGGCGAACGCGCGGAGAACGCGTTCAAGGTGGGCGAGCCGCCCGTGAAGGTGCTCGCGAAGCTGGGCAAGGCCGACGAATGGAAGATGGACGGCGCCAACTGCGGCGCGACGCCCATTCAGCCCGGCGTCCGGCGCGACTCGGTTGAAACGGTAGAGCTCGTGCCCTTCGGCTTCACCTCGCTGCGCATTTCGCAGTTCCCGATCGCGGACGACGCGGAATAAAACCAGGCATACAGCAAAACCCCGACCCGAGCGCCTGCTTCGGATCGGGGTTTTGCTGTGGCCTGACCGCTTACAGCGGCTTGCCCGCCAGCACTTCCAGATAGTCCTGATAGTTGCGGCGAAGCAGGGCGGGAGTGTCCAGCCCATAGGGACACTTGGATTTGCAATGGCCGCAGTTTACGCAGTCCTTGATCTTCTCCATCTTGGCGCGGCCGGCGGGGGAGAGGATGATGTTCGTGGGCGCGCGCCGCAGAAGCAGAGACGCGCGGGCGCAGGTGTTGATTTCAATGTCCTGCGGGCACGGCATGCAATAGCCGCAGCCGCGGCAGAAGTCGCCGGTCAGCTGCGAGCGGTCAAGCTCGATCACGCGCCGCACACCGTCCGTGAGCGAAGGCTCGGCATTTATATAGGAAAGGAATTCGTCCAGCTCGCTTTCACGCTGAATGCCCCAGATCGGCAGCACGTTTTCATACTGCGCGAGATAGGCATAGGCGGCCTCGGAATGCGTAATCAGGCCACCGGAGAGCGCCTTCATGGCGATGAAGCCGACGTTCTTCTCCGCGCACAGCTTTACGAGCGAATGCTCCGGCTCGCCGCTCAGGTAGCTGAAAGGGAACTGAAGCGTGTCGTAAAGCCCGCTTTCCACCGCTTCGCGCGCAACGTCCAGCCGGTGATTCGTGAGGCCGATGAAGCGGATTTTGCCCTGCGCTCTCGCTTCCAGCATGGCTTCGTACAGGCCGGTGCCGTCGCCGGGCTTGGGGCAGAACGGGGGATTGTGGAACTGGTACACGTCGATGCAGTCCGTCTTCAGAAGGGACAGGCTGGTTTCGAGATCCTTCCAGAAGCCCTCCGTGCTGAGCGACGGGGTCTTGGTGGCGATGAAGATTCCGTCCCACGCGCCGCCGAAGGCAAGGCCGAGCTTTTCCTCGCTGTCGGTATAGGAGCGCGCGGAGTCGAAATAGGTAATGCCGCCCTCGCGCGCCCTGCGCAGAAGGCGCACGGCGTCGTCCGCGGGGATGCGCTGAATCGGCAGCGCGCCGAAGCCGTTTTTCTGAACGGTGATGCCCGTTCTTCCGAGTGTAACGGTACGCATGTGCAGACTCCTTCTTATCGAATGAAATTGGTCATCGGACGCGGCTGCGGGGCGGGCGGGTTGACGCCGGCGGCCTTTCCGGCTTCGATGGCGCGCAGAAGCCACGCCATGTTGCGGCCGAGTGTCTGCATGATGGCGACGCCCTCCTCGTCCTTCAAAACGTCTTCCGCCTTCGCGCCGTGCACCATCGGCCAGTAGCAGGAGGAAACGACGGGCATTTCGTTGATCATCAGATACTTGTTCAGCTGATCGAGCGCAGCCGTCGTTCCGGCGCGGCGCGCGGACGCGATGCACGCGGCGGGCTTCATGCGCATCAGCTTGCCGCCCGCGTAGAACGCGCGATCCAAAAAGGAAGTAATCGCGCCGGAGGCGGCGGCATAGTGCACGGGAGAGCCGAACACGAAGCCGTCCGCGTCCTCCGCAAGGTCGAGAAACTCGTTCACGCGGTCGTTGATGGCGCAGCGGCCCATCTTCCGGCACAGCCCGCAGGCGATGCAGCCGGACACGGGGCGAACGCCGACCCAGAAGATTTCGCTGTCGATTCCGTTCTCCCGAAGCGAATCGGCGACGACGGACAGCGCGCGGTCGGTGCAGCCGTGCTCATGGGGGCTGCCGTTTACAAGAATTACCTTCATAAAACATCCCTCCTCTGCCTCCATAATAGTACGTTTGCCCGGTTTCGTCAAGCACGAGATTTTCTCAGAAGATGTATGATATTTTTTGGTTAATCCATTGATTTCCTCTGGAACGTGTGATAAAATGTTTTACTGGTACGGTTTGTACTCACGTAGAAATGGCATGCGATGCGGCTGGCTGCGCTCCGCGTGGTTTTCGTGTGCCTTTCGATATGCCGCACGCGTTCATGGTGACGCCAATCGCCGGAAAACGCAAGCGGAAGGAGCCGGAAAACCGGCAGGACGAAGTTGGAGGTGCTTTACACAGATGGCACGTATCGCAGGTGTCGACCTTCCCAGAGAAAAGAGAATCGAGATCGCCCTGACGTATATCTATGGCATTGGCCGGAATATTGCGGACGATATCATTGAAGCGACCGGTGTCAATCCCGATACCCGAGTCAAGGATCTGACCGAGCAGGAAATCGGTAAGCTGCGCGACTATATCGATCACAACCTCAAGGTAGAGGGCGATCTTCGCCGCGAAGTTTCCATGAACATCAAGCGCCTGATGGAAATCGGCTGCTATCGCGGTCTGCGTCACCGCAAGGGTCTGCCCGTTCGCGGTCAGAACACCAAGCAGAACGCCCGTACCCGCAAGGGCCCGAAGAAGCAGGTGGCCGGCAAGAAGAAGGCGGCGAAGTAATCCCGCCTGCTGGATTGATGATTTAGGAGGAAATTCTTATGGCAAAGTCGCTGAAGAAGGTCGTTCGCAAGCGCCGCGAGAAGAAACTCGTGGAGCGCGGCGCGGCCCATATCCGCTCTTCTTTCAATAACACGATCGTGACGATCACCGACACCAACGGCAATGCGCTGTCTTGGGCATCGGCCGGCGGACTCGGCTTCCGCGGAAGCAAGAAGTCCACGCCGTTCGCCGCGCAGTCTGCCGCCGAAACCGCCGCGAAGAATGCGATGGATTACGGCCTCAAGACCGTCGAAGTGTTCGTCAAGGGCCCCGGCGCCGGCCGTGAAGCCGCGATCCGTTCGCTGCAGACCGCCGGTCTCGAAGTGACCATGATCAAGGACGTGACGCCCATCCCGCACAACGGATGCCGCCCGCCCAAGCGCAGAAGAGTGTAACAGGAGGAACAGCAAATGGCTAGATATACTGGTTCGGTTTGCCGCCTTTGCCGTCGTGAGGGCTGCAAGCTTTTCCTGAAGGGTGACCGTTGCTACGGTCCCAATTGCGCAGTCGGCAAGCGTCCGACTCCGCCCGGCGAACATGGTCAGGCCCGTCAGCGCAAGCAGAGCGAATACGGCATGCAGCTTCGCGAGAAGCAGAAGGCCAAGAGAGCGTATGGCGTTCTCGAAACCCAGTTCCACCGTTACTTTGAATCCGCTACCCGCGAAAAGGGCATCACCGGCGAGAACCTGCTGGTTCTGCTTGAGCGCCGCCTGGACAACGTGGTGTACCGTTGCGGCTTCGGCTCTTCCAGAGCGCAGGCCCGTCAGCTGGTTCGTCATGGCCACATTCGCGTAAACGGCAAAAAGGTCAACATCCCCTCCTTCCTCGTGAACGTGGGCGATGTGATCACCATCCGCGAGAAGAGCGCCGAGGCTGAGCATTTCAAGGCTCTGCGCGAAGGCTCCGGCAAGATGGTTCCGAAGTGGATCACCGTTGACAACGAGAACCTCAAGGCGACCGTTGCCGCGGCTCCCGCGAGAGACGACATCGATCTGACGATCCAGGAGAACCTGATCGTCGAGCTGTACTCCAGATAATCAAGCGTTTGAGTTTGATGGCAATCTCTGCGCGGCGGCTTAGGTGGGGTAAATGCTAAGGCGCTGTGTGCAGAGATCGAGCACCGCTAAAAGCGGTTTGAGACCGCTTTCGCGATGGAGAGGAGGATACGCCGAGTGATCGATCAGATAGAAAAACCCAAAATTGAACGTGTGGAAATCGGTGAGAGCAACCGATACGGCAAGTTCATCGTCAATCCGCTTGAGCGTGGTTTTGGCCAGACGTTGGGCAATGCGCTTCGCCGCGTGCTGCTCAATTCCCTGCCGGGCGTTGCCGTGACCAGCGTTCGCATCGAGGGCGTTCAGCATGAGTTCTCCACCATTCCCGGCGTCAAAGAGGATGTCGCCGAAATCATACTGAACCTCAAGCTTCTTTCGGCAAAGTTGTTCACCGACCAGCCCAAAATCCTCACGATCGACGCGCGCGACGCGTGCGAAGTGACGGCCGCGGACATCAAGTGTGACGACGAAGTTGAGATCGTGAATCCCGAGCTTCACATCGCCACGCTGTCCGAGGGCGCGCATCTGCAGATGCAGATCACGCTGGAGAAGGGTCGCGGTTACGTTTCCGCCGAGCGCAATAAGCAGCTCGCCGGCGAGCGCAACAAGCTTGGCGGCATGCCGATCGGCGTCATCCCGATGGATTCCATCTTCACGCCGATTCGCAAAGTGAGCTATTCGGTGGAAGATACCCGCGTCGGCCAGGTGACCGACTACGATAAACTGACCATCGAAGTTTGGACGAACGGGTCCATTCTTCCCAAGGAAGCGCTGGCTTCCGCGGCGCAGATTCTGACGAACAACATGAAGCTGTTCATCGATCTGACCGTGAACGTCGTTCGCGTGGACTATAACGAGCCCGAGAGCGACAACCGCGACAAGGTGCTGGAAATGACGATCGAAGAGCTCGATCTCTCCGTGCGCGCGTTCAACTGTCTGAAGCGCGCCGGCATCAACACCGTTGCGGAGCTTGTGCAGCGCAACCAGGAAGACATGATGAAAGTACGCAACCTCGGAAAGAAGTCGCTGGAAGAGGTGGAGCAGAAGCTCGTCGCGCTGGGTCTTTCCCTGAAAACCACCGACGAATAAGCGCCCAACCTTACGGACATAAGCAATCAAGGAGGAACCGATCATGGCCAATCGCAAGCTGGGGCGTCCGGCTGACCAGAGAAAGGCTCTGCTCCGTAACCAGGTTACCAACCTGATCTGGTACGGCAGAATCGAGACCACGCTGGATCGCGCCAAGGAAGTTAGATCCATCGCCGAGCGTCTGATCACCGTCGCTATGCGCGAATGTGATAATACCGTGGAAGTTAAGAAAACCACCAATAACGAAAAGGGACAGACTGTGGAGCTGACGGTCGTCAACGATATGCCCTCCCGTCTGGCCGCTCGCCGCAAGATCATGGCGTACCTCTATCGTATGCCGGTCATGCAGGGCAAGGACGAAGAGAAGGATGAGTATCTCGAGCGCAAGAAGAACATCAAGCACCCCGTGATCGAGAAGCTCTTCCGTGAAATCGCGCCGAAGTATAAGAAGCGCGCCGAAGAAAAGGGCCAGGGCGGCGGATATACCCGCATCGTCAAGATGGGCCCCCGTCGCGGCGACGGCGCCGAGATGGTCGTCCTCGAGCTCATCTGAGCTTAAAAACGTTCTCTAAAAAAGCATCAAAACAGACAGGCTCCGCCCAAATGGCGGAGCTTGTTCTATCTCTTAGATGTTCGTGGCGTATCCTTTCGGGAACAGCAAAGCCGACTCGTCCGAGTGGGAAGCGTCGGCTTTGCTGTTCGAGGGAGATGGATTCTTCGTCGTTCTCCATAGGAAGGACGAGCTTATGTACCAGCGGCGGCTTTGGCAGTCTCAATGTCGACTTTCGAGCGTGAGCTGCGATGGCGCTGAACGCGCGAAAAAACCTTGCCGGTGAAATCAGGCGTTTCGGCGTTCGACCGCGGCCTTGACGGCGTCGTAGATGCGGTCGGCGGCGTCGGGGTGGATGCCTTTATGCTGGTTTTGGAGCATTGCGTCGCGCAGGGCGGGATCGTGGAGGATGCGGAGGCCAGCCTGCACCTGTTCCTCGGGGGTGCGGGCGGAGAGGCTCATGCCGCGGGACTCGAAGTATTCGCGGTTGACGGTTTCGCAGCCGGGGATGGGGTCGGTATGAATCAGCGGGATACCGCTGACGGCGGCCTCGGTGGAGGTGAGTCCGCCGGGCTTGGAGAACAACAGGTCGCAGGCGCGAAGGTACAGCGGAACCTGCTTTGTGAAGGAGAGAATCGTGAGCCGTCCGGCGGGGTCGGGAAGCTCATGCAGCGCCGCGGCGGTTCGCTCGTTGCTGCCCGCGATCACGATGATGTGCGCGGTTTCGTCCTGCGCAAGCAGGCAGCGCGTCAGGTCGATCAGCGAGCCCGCGCCCATGCTGCCGCCCATCACGAGGATGCAGTTTCCTTCCGCGGGCAAAGACAGCGCTGCACGCGCTTCGGCGCGCGTCGTCGGCTGGCGATAGGCGCTGGAAACCGGAATGCCCAGCGGAAGCAGCTTCCCGGCGGGCACGCCGCGCTCGACAAATTCGCCGGAAAGCGCTTCGGAGGGGACGACGTAGAAGTCGCAGTCGGTTTCCTCCCAGAAGGGAACGCAGGTGTAGTCGGTGGCAATGGCGAAGGCGACGGGCAGAGCGTCGCCCGAGCGCTTCATCCACGTCAGCGTCTCGGCCGGGTACAGGTGCGGCATGACGACGGCGTCAACCGGATGCTCGTTCAGGTAGGCCCGCAGGTATTTGGCCATCAGCTTGTTTGCCTGATACACCGGGCTGCTGTGGGAGATTTTCGAGACGGCCATGCCGATTTTGTACATGCCGCCGAACAGACGGGGCGTGAGCCGCGCCATGTCTATGTAGGTGCCCGCCACGATTTTGGAGACCTTCTCGTCGGCCAGACTCAGATAATCGGGGAAAAGCACCTCGTCGCCGTGTGCCTGAAACGTTTCAGCCATTGCGCGCCCGGCGGAATTGTGGCCGCCGCCGGTGCCGCAGGACAAGATCAGTATTCGCATAGAAAATCCTTTCCGAATCGACGTTCGATTCCAGATTCCTCATATGTGGATTGCCCATGTTTCTGTACATTCATTATAGGGAAAACAACCGCGTCTGTCAACGGGAAAATCCATTGACGAGTCGGCGCGGGCATGGTATAGTAGACTTGGAAGAAAAAGGCGGAGGAGGGCTTGTATGAATCATTTCTGGTCGGATCGAATTCAGAGCATTGGAACGCTGGATAGCTCGCGGAAGCTGCGCTTTTCCGACCGCTTTCAAAACGCGTATACGGAGCTTTTTCGCCTTGAAGAGGGCGCGCGCATTCTGGAAATCGGCTGCGGAACCGGTGCGCTGTGCCGCGCGCTGAAGCGCTGGTATCCGCCAGCGGAGGTGGTCGGGCTGGATCGCGACGACGCGTTTATCGACTACGCACGCGAAAGGAACACGGGCGAGACGTATCGGAAGGGCGACGCGACCGCGCTGCCGTTCGCGGACGGAAGCTTTGACGTGACGATCTCCAATACCGTCAGCGAGCATGTGGAGCCGTCCGGGTTCTTTGGCGAGCAGCGGCGCGTGCTCCGGGATGGCGGTGTGTGCCTGCTTTTGTCGGCACGGCGCGGGATTCAGCATCCGGCCGCGTGCGTGCGGGAGGAAAGCGCGTTTGAAACGGAAATCTGGGAACGCGTCGACGCGGATTTCCGCCGCGCGGCGAAGGAAAACGGCGTGGGCGCGTACGCGCTGAACGAAATGGAACTGCCCGCGGCGATGGAGAAGTACGGCTTCCGCGACGTGGAGACGCACTACCTTGCGATCAACCTCACGCCGGATGATCCGTTTTACGCGCCGGAGGAAGCGTGCGACATGATCAACGCGAACCGGCAGAACGATCTGGACAACATCGAGCGCATGGAGAGCGTCGCGCCCGGCGCCGTTTCGCGAGCAGACAGGGAAATGCTCGCGCGCCTTGTGAACGAACGGTACGATCGGCGGCTGGCGCTGTATGAGGCGGGGGAGAAGCAGTGGGATGTGACGCTCGGCCTTACGATGCTGCTGCGGGGCGTGAAATAAGAGAAAGGCGATTGCGGGCAGTTGCATTTTTTGTGCGCTTGTGTTATACTGTAAACGGTTAAATCTGGATATCTTAAATATTTATATAAAGGAGTCGGAATGGTATGAAGGCGATTATTAACGGCAAAATCGTGCTGCCCAGTTCCATCGTTGAGGGCATGGCGCTGGTTTACGATGAGAAGATCGAAGGCATTCGCCCGCAGGATGAAATCGGCGATTGCGAAGAAGTGATCGACGCGAAGGGGCAGTATGTCATGCCCGGTCTGGTCGATATGCACATTCACGGCTATCTGGGTGAGGACGCGTCCGACGGCAGCGCCGACGGCATCCGCAAAATGGCGGAGGGCATCGCGAAGAACGGTGTTACCAGCTGGCTGCCCACCACGATGACCGTTTCCTATGACACGCTGCGCGAGGCGTTCAAGGCGATCTCCACGGTGATGGAGGAGAGCAAGAAGGACGATTTCAACGGCGCGGAAATCATGGGCGTGAACGCCGAGGGCCCGTTCATCAACCCGGCCAAGAAGGGCGCGCAGGCGGGCGAGCACATCCGTCCCTGCGACCCGGATTTCATCAACGAATACGCCGACCTGATTCGCGTGTTCACCGTCGCGCCCGAGATGAAGGGCAATCTGGCCGCCATTCGCCGCATTCACAAGGAGCATCCGGAAATCCTCATTTCCATGGGTCACACCTCCGCGACGTATGAGCAGGCGCAGAAGGGCGTGCGCGCGGGCGTTCGCCATGTAACGCACCTGTTCAACGCCCAGACGCCGCTGATGCACCGCGACCCCGGCGTAGTCGGCTGCGCGCTGACCGAGAGCCGCCTGTCCACCGAGCTGATCGCGGACACGTTCCACGTGAACAAGGCGCTGTTCAAGCTGGTGGCGGACGTGAAGAAGGACAAGCTCGTTCTCATCACCGACTGCACCCGCGCCGGCGGCATGCCCGACGGCGAGTACACGCTGGGCGGCCAGCCGATTTTCGTGAAGGGCATCGAATGCCGTCTGGCGGACGGAACCATCGCCGGCAGCGTCCTGAAGCTGAACGAGGCCGTTCGCAACATGCACAACAACTACCGCCGCCTGCCGCTGCACAAGGCCGTGAAAATGGCTTCTCTGAACCCGGCGCGCGCCATCGGCATTGACGACCGCAAGGGCTCGCTGGAAGAGGGCAAGGACGCGGATATCTTCCTCGCGGACGAGAACATGAACGTCAGCCGCACCATTCTGCGCGGCCGCACGATCTATCAGGCGTAACAGCTCAAAGATATTGTGAAGGGGAGAGACAGCATGGAACTCAAGGTCAAAGCCGTTTACGATCCCGGATTCCTTCCCATGGTCAAGTATGTGGACGAGTACGCGAGCGACGTTCAGAAGGCGGAGCATCAGAAAATCGCCATTTCCGTCGTCCGCAATCAGGGCTATACACACACGCTGAAGATGGACGCGTTCAAGGACGGCGTGGCCGACGAACGGAACTGCAAGGTCGTTGAGCGCATCGTCAAGACCTTCCTGTGGGTGTACGGCGGCTACAAGATCATCATTTCCGGTTCAAAGGTGATCTACGACGCAATCGCCAAGGCCTACGCCAAGGGCGGCGCGCGCGATTTTGACAACGGCTTCATGAGCGGCGTGTACGAGCGTCCGTTCGAGGTTCAGTACATCGAAAACGTGGACGACGCGCCGGAAAGCCACGAGTCCGCCAACCCCGTCGGCCGCCATCTGGACGGCTGCCGCATCGGCTTTGACGCGGGCGGCTCGGACGTAAAGGTGTCCGCCGTGATCGACGGCGAGAGCGTGTATTCCGAGGAGATCGTCTGGCATCCCAAGACGCAGACCGATCCTTCCTACCATTTCAATGGCATTCGCAATGCCATGCTGAAGGCCGCCGAGAAGATGCCCCGCGTGGACGGCATCGGCGTGTCCTCCGCCGGCGTGTACATCGACAACCGCGCCATGGTCGCGTCCCTGTTTATCAAGCTGAGCGAGGAAGACAAGATCAAGTGCCAGAACATCTATCTGGACGTGGCGAAGACGATCGGTAAGGACATTCCGATTGAGGTTGCCAACGACGGCGACGTGACCGCGCTCGCGGGCGCGATGGATCTGAACGACAACTGCGTGCTCGGCATCGCGATGGGCACCAGCGAGGCGGGCGGCTATGTAGACCAGAACGGAAACATTACCGGCTGGCTCAACGAGCTCGCGTTCGTGCCGGTGGACATGAACCCGGACGCGATGGTGGACGAGTGGTCGGGCGACGTGGGCTGCGGCGTGAAGTATTTCTCGCAGGATTCCGTGATCAAGCTCTGCCCCGCCGCCGGAATCGAGCTGGACGACAGCCTGACGCTGGCCGAAAAGCTCAAGTACGTGCAGAACCTGCACGCCGCGGGCGATCCGAGAACGCCGGGCATTTATGAAACCATCGGCGTGTACTTCGGATATCAGATCGCCTATTACGCCAAGTTCTACGACATCCGTCACGTGCTCATCATGGGTCGTGTGACCAGCGGCCAGGGCGGTCAGCTGCTGCTTCAGAAGGCGCAGGAGGTGCTCAATACCGAGTATCCCGAGCTCGCGAAGAAGATTCAGCTGCACATTCCCGATGAAAACAGCCGCCGCGTCGGCCAGTCTGTGGCCGCCGCCAGCCTGCCGGTCATCAAGAAATAAAAATTAAGTTCCAAGCCGAATCCGCGGCCTCGCATCTGAACCATTCGGGCGGGGCCGCGTTGACTTTTTGCTTCGAAGGAATCCCGAATGCCCAGCGTGTTTTCGCTAAAACTCGACCAATTCGTGTGCGAAATATGAAAAAATTTTGAAAATGACGTTCTTTTGGAATGGATTATTCTCGCAGATTCTGTAATTTGAGCGTCATTTGATATAAAATAGAAACGAACGAGAGGGGCAAGCGGATTCATGGAATACGAATGGGAGAGAAACCTGATTTCCTATGTGAGCCTCGGAAGGAATATACGCGATATTCGATGAAAGCGCAGAATCAGGCAGAGCGAGATGGCTAGTCGGCTGGAAATTTCGCTGACGCATTACAGTAATTGTGAACGTGGAATCCGGAAAATCAGTTTGGAGATGCTGCTTCGCGTGTGCGTCGCGCTGGACGTGCCGCTGGAAATGCTTCTGACGGGTGCGGTCGACAGCGTTGCGATCAACAGCCGCGAAAAGGAAGAGACCGCGAACGCGGAAACGGAATGGATTCGGGACATATGGCTCGCGCAGAAGGGCTGCTCCGAGAACGTGCGAAGGTGTATGAAGCTGATTTGCGAAACCCTTGCCAATGTGGATAAGAAAAATCGGTGACAGGACGGTTATTTGAGGGAAAGGTCGATATCGGTGGAAGCTCAGGATCACGAATGGTTTTTGAAGGTATACGAAGAAACGCGTTGGATGCTGGTGTGTACGGCTCGACTCTATTCGAACCTGTATCCCAGTCTTCGAAACGATTACGAGGATATCGTTCAGCAAACCTACACGATGTTCTATGATAAACTGGAACGACTGAAGACGCACGAGAATATCAACGGCTGGCTGATTGAAACGCTGCATTTCAACATCCTGAATTACGCGCATCGGAAGCGGCGCGAAAACGCGCACCTGGCCACGGGCGTGGAAGACCCGGAGCAGGAGATGGAAAAGCTCGCGCTGCCCGGCGCGACCACGGAGGAGCAGGTTGTGCAGGAAGAAACCGGGGAACGTCTCCATCACGAGATTGCCGCGCGAATCGGCGAGGAAAGCTATCGCCTGATGAAGGAGCACTATGCCGACGGCGTTTCATTGACGGAGCTGGCCGAACGCAGCCATATCTCGCTGGGCGCGCTGAAAATGAAGATGCACCGGTGGAAGAAAAAGTGTACGGGAATTGTTGCGTAAATTTTTGTAGAACGCGTTACTTTTTGCCGGGGATGCGACATATATAACGGGGAGGCAAGTGAACGAAGGAAGAGGATTATGAATGATGACGGTCAGGGAAGCTTATGCAATCTTTTTCCTTGAAACGTGTAAGCGAGCGGAGGAAATGGATATTCTGAAGGTACGCGAGGCGCTGGACGCGATCATCCCGTATGATCCGGATGCAGACCGGCGCGCACATGAACGGATTTTCCCGGGTTTGCTGAAAAACATCGCGGAAATCGAAGGTGAACGCTGCGTAGGAGTGGAATGAACTTGACGGCGGGGAAGACAGCTTCTTCGTCGTAAACTCTGCCGAAGCCTCCTCAAATATGGCAGGCAGGGCGTCGTACAATATGCGTCGCGCCCTGTCGTTTCTTTTATATGGAACCAAATCGTGGGAGCGGTCGTCAAAATTTCGGAGCGTTCCGATGAGCGCCCGGAAAGGAAGAAGGTTTATGAGAAAATGGATTGCGACGCTTTTAATGCTGGCGCTTGTGGCCATACCCGCGTGGGCGGAGGGGGAGTCGGGTATTCTGGACATTGAAAACATTTTCCTGTATGAGACGGCCGTTGAGGGCGACCAGAACCCGGAAAAGAGCCTTGCGGCGAACGCGGCCTATCGCGCGAAGCTCGCGTCGCTTGTGGAGAAGCTGGACGATGTGTACGAGACCGAAACGCTGTCGTTCCACACGAAGCAGGCGCTGGCTGTCGACGACTTCACGGCGCTCACGTGGCAGGTGACCAACCGCACGGATAAGACGCTGTTTGTGGACGGCAGCGATTTCGACGTGGATTTTGAGGGAGTCGAGTACGACCTGTGCGGCGGGCGCAATCAATATAAGTATCTGCTCGCGCCCGGCGAAACCGTCGACGCGCGCTTTCACGGTGTGCCGTTTGGTCATTTTGAACCCGGAGAGGGAACGCTTCGGCAGAAGCTTACCGTGTACGCGCTGACGGAGGAGGGCCTTCAGAAGGCTGAAAAAGCGCGCCGGGAGGGCGGAAACGAATTGGACTTCAACCCGGAGGACGGGGACGGCGAAGTGCTTGAGAAGGTAACGTTCGCCGTACCGCTGACGATGAAGAAGGGCGAGACGCGCTCGGCGCTGAAGGACGGACAGCCGCTGGTCGTTCCGATGGACGGCTATGAGCTTCGGGTGTCGCAGGCGGAGATGTCGGAGGTCGCCATGCGGCTGAAGCTGGAACGCGTGTATCCTACAAAGGAAGCGGCGGAGGCCGACCCCGGCGTTGGGGAGAAATATTGGGCTTATTCGCTGGTCGCCGTGGACGGAACCACGTGGATTCAGGCCTATTATGGCATGATTTCGGACAATGCCGAGGAAAACCCGGACGGCACGTGGTCGTGGCACTACGAGGGTCAGGTCTATTACATGTTCTCCCAGCCGGACGAGGTCTGGCTGCGCTCCCGCGATTTCACGGGGAGCGGTTATGACGACAGCACGATCGAGGACGTGAAGCTGACGTTTTCTGAGGAAAAAGCCGATTGGCAAACGCGGGTTTCTGTGATAGCCTGTTTGCGGGACGCGATAAAACGCGTTCCGCAAATGGTTTACAGGGGTGAAAACAATGAACGCGCAATATGATGTGCCGATGTATCCGCAGCTTGGGCATGTGTACCCGGGCGATTATTATGAGGCGCTGCCGTTTGACGACTATATCGACCGCGCGCAGCCGCTGCCGTCGGGCGAGAACGTGTTTGACATTCGGGATTTTGGAGCCGTTCCGGAGAAGGAGCGCCTGAACACCGAGGCGTTCCGCGCCGCGGCGCGGGCGTGCGAGCAGGCGGGCGGCGGAACGATTCTGGTCGCCGGCGGCTCGTACTGGATGGGTGCGGTGCATGTGCCGTCCAATACGACGCTGTTTATCGCCGCGGACTCCGAGATCGTCGCTTCGAGGAACATGGCGCATATGGGCGAAGCCGTGGATTTGGGCGGCCAGCCGGCCTACGCGTTTGTGCACATCGCGAACGCGGAAAACGTGGTGGTTACCGGCGGCGGACGCATCAGCGGAAACGGCGAGTGGTATGTGTATGAGCCGCGCGAGAAGCCGAGCCTGACGCCGTTCCCGATTACCGCGCTGCCGCGCACCGACCAGGCGGCGATTATCAACGACGTGCCGGGCACGCTGCGCTATTTCTATCGTCGAAGGATTCGTTACGCGGAGGATCACTATTACGAGGGACTTCCGCCGCTTTCGCGTCCCAATTTCATGGTGTGGGCGCGGGAAAGCCACGGCGTGCGCTTTGAAAACATCGTTCTGCACGCGTCGATGTGCTGGACGCTGAACCTTGACCGCTGCGAGGATGTGACTGTGCGCAATCTGGTGATCGACGACAACCGCCACGTGGCCAACACGGACGGAATCGACGTGACCGGCAGCAGCCGCGTGTCGATCGAGCATTGCTTTATTTCCTGCGCGGACGACGGCATTGTGCTGAAGAATCCGCAGCACACCGGGTGCGCGATGAGCGACGTCTCCGTGAAGGACTGCACCGTGGTCACGGTGATGAGCGCGTTCAAAATCGGCACGGAAACCGGGCACGACATTGCGGACGTGCGCGTGGAAGACTGCCGCTTCTGCATGCCGGACATTTATCCGGGCTCGGTTACGGGCATCTCGCTGGAATCGTGCGACGGTACGCATCTCAGAAACGTCGTCATTCGCAATATCGAGATGGAGCGCGTGAACTGCCCGCTGTACATCTGCCTGAACATGCGCAACCGCTATCACGACCCGTATACCGACGAGACGGGCAGAAACCGGTTCTGGGGCGGCGCGATTGAGAACATCGTCATTGAGAATGTTCGCGCCGTGAATGCTGAAACGCCGTCCATCCTGACGGGCTTCCAGACGGCGCGCATTGACGGCACGCCCGTGCGGCGCGCGGTTCGCAACGTGCATCTTCGCGACTTCCATGTGAAGTATCGCGAGAATCCCGCGTATGTGAACGTGCCGGAGGTCACGCCGGAGCACCTGTTCGGCTATCCGGAGAGCAACGCCCATGGAGACGTGGACGCGAGCGGCATCTGGGCGCGCCACATCGACGGGCTTGCGCTGGAGGAAATTGATATTACGCCGTGCGCGGCGGACAATCGAGAGATCATCCGGCTGCATGACGTGCGGTAAATAGAACACGGAACCATGGAAATGCCCGGCGGGAGAAAGCATCCTGCCGGGCGTTTTTGATTCGGAGGGCGGTTATTGCGCGGAGACGTCTGCGCACAGGCTGTGCGCGTCCTTGCCGGTGGCGCGGACGTAGGCGGCGAAGTCGTTGAAGTCCTCGCCGAAATAGCGGTTCAGAAGCGTGCGCTCGCGCATGCAATAGGTGTTCGAGTCGACGTCCGTCTGCGCTTCCGCGGCGCGGTCGATGATGGAATAGATGGCCGCGCCGTAGGGAGCGTCCATGAACACGTTTTCGCGAAGGGCGAAGCGGGCGTTTTCCGTGGGGCCGTCGATGCGCCACAGGAAGATGTGGTGCCCCATCGGCTGCGGCCAGATTTCCGAGGAACGCGGCAGTTCCGTGCCGTAATGCGAGAAGCCGCGCCCCGCGTCCGCGCACACGTTGCCGACGAACTGCGCGTCCAGCGGCAGCACGTCGCGCTGCTCATAGGCGGCCATGCCGCAGCGGACGAAAAGGTTGTTCCGGAACACGAGGTTCTTCGCGGGCAGGCATTTGCCGTGCTCTCCCTGATGCGTGACGCCGGAATCGAAAATGTCGTAAAATACGCAATGCTCGATGACGGCGTTTTCCGCGGAATTCCAGAATTCCACGCCGTTTCCGAAGCGGATGCGAAGCTCCTTGCTCCACACGCAGCCGCCGATGAACTCAAAGCGGCAGTTGCGCACGATCACGTTCTTGCCGTTCGTGCCGGAAAAGCCGTGCACGCCGTTGTTCTTGAACGTGAGGTTTTCAAGCACGATGTCGTGCCCCATCACGGCCAGATTGCGGTGAACGACCAGCACGCATTCGATGTGCCGGAACGCCTTCGCCGGATTTTCCTCGCAGTACAGAAGCACGGTGTGCTCCTCCGGGCGTACCTCGTACTGACCGAAGGCGCTGTCCCACCAGTCGCCGCGCGCGGAAAGCGCTTCGCGCTCCCACTTCAGTGCGCCGCCGAAGGCGTTGTTGAACACGAAATTGCACACCTGCGTCGTCAGCGGGCCAAGGCAGCGCCACACGTTCGGGCTGCCGGGCACCGCTTCCCAGTTTTCCTCGCGGCTTACGTCCACCGATCCGCTGAACGCGGGATTTTCGCCCTCGCCATACGCGCCGTAGGTGACGGGATTTCCCTCCGTGCCCTGCACGTTTCCCAGCGCGCCGCGAATCAGGCTTCCGCGCTTGAAAAGCACCGTGTCGCCGGGCTGAATATTCAAATCGCGGTGCGTCAGCCGCGGCTGCGCCGCGCTCGTGCCGGCGGCGTTCGCGCTTCCGCCGACCGGGTCGATATAATAGGCTGCCATGTGCGTTCACTCCCCGAATGAGATGAAGGATGAATTCGCGGCGAACGGCGCGAAATCCTGCTTTCGAGAGTGCGATTGCAATATGAATGAAAAATGCCATATTGACGGAACATATGCCGCCTGATATAATGAAAACAGATAGAAGATTACGCTTGGAGGATGGACGAATGAGAAGAATCGACAGCCACACGCATGTGGACGCGGGGCGGCCGGAGGTGCTGCTGGCGCGCGCGAGGGAACAGTTTGGCTATGAGAAGATCGGCGTGATGGGAATCCCGTGCAGCAACGGGCCTTTGAACAATCTGGAATGCCTGAGGGTGAAGGCGTTGGCGCCGGATTACGCGTATGTCTACGGAGGAATGGTGTATTCGGGTTTATCGAAGCCGGACGCGCGCGATCACGAAAAGCAGCTGATGCTCCTGATGGACGCGGGCTTCGACGGCTGGAAGCTTCTGGAAAGCAAGCCGTCCTGTTATCGCAGGCTTCAGCTTCCGCTGGACGGCGAGGTGTATGAGCGGGCGTTCGCGCTGGCCGAGGCGGAGCAGATACCGGTCACGTGGCACGCGGGCGACCCGGCCACGTTCTGGTCGGCGGAAACCGCGCCGCGTTTCGCCGTGGAAAACGGCTGGCTGTGCGTGGGCGAGGGCTTCCCGACGCTCGCCGAAATTTACCGGCAGGTGGAAGAGGTTCTTGCGCGGCATCCGCGGCTGCGCGCGTCGCTGGCGCACCTGTATTTCACCTCCGACGATCGCCCGCACGCCGAGCGCCTGCTGGATACCTTTGAGCGTCTTTCGCTGGATCTCACGCCGGGCAACGAGATGTACGTGGACTTCATGAAGGATCCGGACGGCTGGCGCGCGTTCTTCCGCAAATACCGCGACCGTCTGGTGTTTGGCACCGACATGACGGACGAGGACGTGGACATCGTGTTCGGCGGCGCGAGCACCAGCTTCGATCTGGTGACGAACACGCTGGCGGGCAGCGAGCCGTTCCGCGTGTGGGAGATTTCCGGGCAGGGGCTGGGATTGGAAGAGGAAGTTCTGCGGAAGGTATTCGCGGAAAACTTCGCCCGCATCGTGCCGCCCGCGCCGAAGCCCATCAGCAAAAGCGGCCTGAACGCCTATGCCGAGTGGATTCAGCCGCACCTGACGAAGGAGCAGCGGCGAAGCTGCGAGGACATGCTGCGGGAGATGATCGGATAGAAAATGAGCCGTATCGGAAATCTCTCCGATGCGGCTTAAGGCACCACCGCACAATTCGGCGGCGCGTCAGGCGATGTCTTTTCCGCCATCTGCGGCATGCAAATTTCTCGCTTTACCTCCAGTAAACCTTCGAAATTTGCATTTGCATCTGACGAAAAATCCATTCGCCGGCCGACCACCTCATTTGTGCAGCGTTGCCTTAAAACTTTTGTGGAATCGGAATCAGCCGAGCCGATATACGGCGGTCAGTTTCTGGCGTATGGAATCCCTCAGATTGTGCGTGATGAGAATGACGCACAGCTCCGGCACGGCAAGCAGGCGGGTTTCGATGTCCAGCGCGGTTGCTTCGTCCAGCGCGGAGGTGCCCTCGTCCAGAAGGACGTATTGCACCCTGCGAATCAGGGCGCGGGCTAAGGCGATGCGCTGGCGCTGCCCGCCGGACAGGTTCTTTCCATTTTCCAGAATCACGCTGTCCAGATCCTCCGGCAGAGAGCGCACGTACTCGTCCAGACGGCACCTGCGGAGCACCGATTCGATCTCTTCGTCCGTGTACGGTCTTCCGAGCGTGATATTGAACCGCACGGTGTCCTGAAACAGATACACCTGCTGATCGACATAGGCGATATGGTCGTGCAGGCTTTCAGGACGAATTTCCTTCTGCTCCCGTGCGCCATACCATACATGCCCCGAATACCCGGGCAGCAGCCCCAGAAGGAGTTTCGCCAGCGTCGTTTTTCCGCTGCCGCTTTCGCCCATAATCGCGTACTTGCCCCCGGCGCGGAATGTATCGTTCCGGTTTTCCAGAACGGAACGTTCACCGTATTGGAAGGAAATGTCTTCCAGTCGGATTTCGGGAATATCGCCGACGTCGCCGTTTTCGTCATCGGCCGTGTTTTCCACAATTAATTTCTCCCACAGGGATTTGGAAGAGCGAACCGTCAGAAAATGCTGCACCAGATCTCCGGCGCTGCCGAAGAAGCTGCCTGCCAGATTGCCCACGGACAGCGCCGCTCCCGCGGGCGTGGTGCCTGTTATCGCGGCCAACAGTGTGACGAATAGGAGGATGATCTGCCCGACCATGCTCGCCGTGGAAATCAGGATGGAAACGGCGGCGTTTGTTTTGTTGTATCGGTAGCATGCCTGCTCGGCGGTTTCGGACGCGGCCACGATGCGCTGGCCGATTCGTTCCCGAAGGTTCGCCAGAAAAAGGACGGAAGCGCCCATGATTGCGTCCTTGTAGCGCTCCGTGCTTACCTCCATCGCGGCAGAGCGCTCGGCGTTTGCCCTCTGAAGCCGTTTGTTCGTGAGCTGAGGAAGAACGGAGATGACCGCCAGCAGAAGAACGGCGGCTACGCCGATATACGGGCTGAGCAGGCAAAGCGCGCCCAGCGAAAAAACAGCCGTGGCCAGATTCTCGATTCCGGAGTGGAGCGCGGCGAAGGACTGGCTGTAGATTTCGTTCACGTCGTTCGTCAGCCATGAAACGTAGTGGCCGCTGTCCTTCTGAGCGAAATCGGAAACGCGCATGGATCCGATTTTCCCGCCGACCATGCGGCGCAGCTCGGTTTTGAGGCGTTTTTCAAGCTTCGCTTTCGCCAAAAGGGAGACATAGTAGAGCAATATGGCGGTCAGCCAGATCGACGTGACGATCAGAAATGTGGAAATCAAAGCCCTTGTCCGGTCGCCGTCCGCTTCGCAGGCCGTAAACAGGAAGGACAGGGAATAGCCCGCGAACACCATGGCGAGCGAGGTCAGCACGCCGAGCAGCGCGACACAGGCGACGCCTGAAAGATTCCTTCGAATCATCGTCCGATACGGCTTCATGTCCGCACCTCCCGCTGTATTTCGTTCCACAGCGCTTCAAGCTGCGGAACGCCCTCGCTCTCCAGCTGAATTCTTCGCTCCAGACATTCCATGGCGGTCTTCCCATATTCGTCGTAGGTCGGCTGATTTTCAATTCCAAGCGTAGTAAAGAAGCGCATATCGCTTACCTCGCCCGGCGCCGCGCCGTCATAGCGAACGGCCTTCGCGTAGGCTTCCCGCAGGAAATCCCGCGCCTTGTCCAATTCTCCCATGAAGCAATGGCATTCAGCGATGGTTTCCAGAAGCACGCAGTCGTACTTGTCAAACCACGTAAGCGCATCCGGCGGCTGGATGCCCCGAAGCACGGTTCGAAGCCACAGGAAGCAGTCGACGGCCGCAGCGTAGTTTTTGCGCTGGAAAAACACGTTGGCGTAGCCGACCATGATGGAATTGATCTCATCCGCGAAGGTGGAAAACGCTCGCCCCAGATACGTTTCCGCGTCGTCCGCGTCGTGCAGGTAATCGCCCAGCACCATGCCGATCCGTGCGTTATTCACGCCGCAGACATTGTGTGCTTTCAGAATGCGCAGCGCGGCATCCGCGTTCGGCAGCAGCAGATGCGCCTTTGCGATCTGCGTTCGAATGGAAACCTCGCTGACGGCTTCGTCCTGATTCTGAGAAATCAGTTCACAGGCGTGCTCCAGCAATTCAATCGCCCGAAGAACGGCTTTCCGGCGTCTGGCGTCTTCGCCGAATTCCAGATAGAGCAGGCCGCTCTGATACACGAGGTCAAAATGGTTCGGATAGCGCTTCAGCGCCTTTTCCGCTTCCGAGACGGCTTCGGCGCAGCGCTTCTTCTTCCTGAGCGCGGCAATCCTGTCAAGGCAGGCCGCCGCGCTTCCGTTTTGCCATTCGTATCCGAGCAGCACGTCCGTCGACGTGTGAAACAGCTCCGCCAGTTCCGGAATCAGACGCAGCTCCGGCGCGGATTGTCCGGATTCCCATTTGTGCACGGCGCTGACGCTGACGCCCATCGCTTCCGCGAGCTGCTCCTGTGTCAGATTTTCTTCCCTGCGGAATCGCCGGATGTTCTCAGACAGCTTTCCCTTCATTTGCGCACCTCCCTGCTTCCGATACCTGAATTCTACAGCAAAACCGCGCTTCAGGGAAGAAACCGGCGGTAAAAATGGTTGAATTTCTTTTTTACCGCTGGTACGGGTGCTGCGCGGTCGCTTGCCAGAGGATGGGCGTTCGTGGTATAATACTGGAAACAGACGAACGACCGGGGAGGATTTGCCCATGCCGATGGACGGCGTAACCTTTGGAATGATTGCGAAGGAACTGAACCAGCTGCTCGCGGGCGGCCGCGTGGACAAGGTCACGCAGCCGGAGCGGGACGAGGTGATTCTGCTGATTCGAAACGGCGGCGAAAATCACCAGCTGCTGCTGTCCGCAAGTCCCGCGTGCGCCCGCGCGCATCTCACGCGGGTGAAAAAAGCAAACCCATTGGAGCCGCCGAATCTGTGCATGCTTCTGCGCAAGCACCTGCTGGGCGGGCGGCTTTTGAGCGTGCGGCAGGCGGAAAGCGACCGCATTTTGGAATTCACGTTCGAGCACATCGACGAGCTTGGCGACCACGCGCGCAAAACGCTGATCGGCGAGTTCATGGGAAAACATTCGAACCTGATTTTCGTGTCGGCTGACGGGCGAATCATCGAAAGCGCGAGACGAATCACCGAGAACATTTCCAGCTTCCGCGAGGTCGTGCCCGGCGTGGACTATTGCCGTCCGCCCGCGCACGGGAAGCTTCCCTTTGACCAGCTTACGCCGGAAGCCGTCGCCTCGGCGCTCGAGGGGCGCGGCGGCAACCTTGCCAAGGCGCTGATGGGCACGGTCAGCGGCCTTTCCACGCCGCTGGCGCGCGAGCTGGCGTACCGCCTGACGGGAGACGAGGACGCGTCGATGGACGGCCGGGAGGTTTTACCGCTGGCGCAAAGGCTGTGCGCGGAGATGGACGCAATCCTTGCGCATCCCGAACCGCGCGTGCTTCTGAATGAAAACGGCGAGACGGCAGAATTCACGGCGTTCGCCTACCGAAGCCGGGAGGGGCAGCGCTATCGCGCGTATGCCACGCTGTCGGAGGCGATCGACGACTTCTATTTCAGCCGTGATCGAGAGGAGCGGATCAAGCAGAAGTCGGCGGCGATTCACCGCGTGCTGAAGAATAACATCGAACGCGTGGAAAAGAAGCTGTTGATCAAGCAGGAAGCGCTGGCCGAGGGCGCGCGGTCGGAGGAATACCGCGTGAAGGGCGAAATGCTCACCGCGAGCCCGCATCTGGTGAAGAAGGGCATGAAGCGCGTGCTTCTTCCCAACTATTACGACGAAAACTGCGCCATGCTGGAAGTGGAGCTGGACGAAAAGCTGAACGCCGCGGCGAACGCGCAGCGCTATTTCAAGCTGTACAGAAAGGCACAGGTGGCGCGCAGGCTGGCGGAGGAGCAGATTGCCGAAGCGACGGAGGAGCTTGCCTATCTGGAAAACCAGCTGGAAAACTTGGAACTCTGCGAAGGCGAAGCGGAGCTTGCCGAGATTCGCGAAGAGCTGGTGCGGCTGGGCTATATTCGAAGCACCCAGAGCCGCAGGCAGATGAAGGCGCTGCCGCCGTCCACGCCACTGCGCTTTGTCGCGCCGGACGGCACGGAGGTATTCGTGGGGCGCAACAACGTGCAGAATGAGCGGCTGACCTTTTCCGCGCAGCCGGACGAATGGTGGCTGCACGCCAAGGACATGCCCGGCTCGCACGTAATCGTGAAAAGCGCGCGTCCGTCCGATGAAACGCTGCTGTTCGCGGCGCGGCTGGCTGCGAAGTATTCCAAAGGAAGCGCGTCGTCGTCCGTGCCGGTGGACTATACGCAAAGGCGGCATGTAAAAAAGCCCGGCGGCGCGAAACCGGGCTTCGTGATCTACACGCATCAGAAAACGCTGCTTGTCAAGCCGCAGGAGTAGCGCATGGAAACGCCGCGGAGCGAATCACGGTTTTCTGTGTTCACTCCGCGGCATTTTTTAAGGCGTAATTCAGCGAGACGCGTTCTCCGCGCGGCGGGGCATGCGCCGAATCACGGTGTGCATATACACGATGAGCGCGAGAACCACGACGAGGGCGATCAGCGAGTTGACCTGCTGGGCATACACGGGAATGCCGAACAGCCGGTTGCCCGCGCCCTGAATCGCGCCGACGATCACGCCGCCCAGCAGCGACGCGAGAAAGCCGATCACGCCGCTGATGGCGTTGCGCGCGCCCAGCGCTTCCGAAAACACGGCTTCATCCAGATAGTCGTAATTCATGTTGCAGAGGCTGGTGTTCACGCTGGCCATCGCGACGGCGTACAGCGTGTAATAGACCACGTACAGATAGCGGTGCGCGGGCGTGGTGAACGTGTTCACAAGGTATCCCGCGGCGATGATCACAAGCCCCAGCGTGAGCAGGCTGGCCCAGCCGCGACGGTCGCCGATGCGCCCGAACCAGGGCGAAAAGACCGCGCGCACAAGGCTGTAGGCAATGTGCAGGATGGACACGAACGTCAGCGAAAAGCCGAGCTCGCCGATCAGGTACGTGCCATAGTAGGGCGTGGAAATATAGGAAGCGATCTTCCACAGAACGTCGATCACGAGCAGACGGCGCACGTCAGGGCTCTTCGCGATCAGCCGGAACGCGGCGGACAGAGAAGTATCCTTCGGCGCGGACTCCGCTTCTTCGGGCGCTTCGCTGCACAGAAGGAGTGAAACAAAGTGAAGAATGGCGACGACGAACAGCGTCACGCCGCAGAGAATAAAGCCCGTGCGCTCCTGCCCGATGGCCTTGAAGTGATCGACCAGACAGCCCATGGCCAGCGAGAAGACCATGCCGCCGATCAGCGAAACGATTTCCTTGCGCGCCGTGAACCGTCCGCGCTCGCCGGGATTCACAAAGCTGTTCAGCCATTTGTATTTCAGCGGGAAGGTCGTGTTCAAAATCAGGTACGCGCCGAGAATCAGAACGACGAACAGCCCCACCTTCACGCCCTGCGGAATGGGCAGAAACGGCGTCAGATACAGGGATGTGAACATCAGCTGATTGATCAGATCGAGAATCAGAATCATCTTGCGCATCGAGCGCCCGCGCCGTACAAGACTGGCGGAGAACAGCTGCGCCACGCACGCAAAGGAAATAAACGACGAGACGATGCCGGTCACAGCGTCGGAAACGCCCACCTGCTTCAGAATGGCCGCCAGAAAAGCGTCGATTACCAGCAAAGCAATCATGTACTCAAGAAGCGCTTCCACAATATACGCCCGACGCGTGCGCCCCGCCTTGTCCATCGTAATCACTCCTGCTGAAAAATACCTTGTCGATTATAGTACGGAATGGAGCGAAATACAAGAAAAAAATTGCGATATTGCGCGCAGAAAGCGCGCCGACGCTTCTTTCGGATATTTTTCGAAGAAGCGTCGGCAATAGCGGAAACTACGGAGCCGGACGAAGCATCAACTCGTCGCCTTTTGTGGTTTGCAGGACGATGATTTCAGAAGTGGTGATCGCCTTGCCGCCTGGCATGGTGATTTCTGTTCTGTCCTTCCATGGGTTTGCAATTCGGCATTCGCCTCCCAACGTGGAGAGAATTTTGATGAACGCGGGCTTCCCGGCCTCGAATGCAGCGTCCACGCGGAAGCCGTCGCGCGCCCACAGCCGGAACTCCGCATTGGCTTCCGATGGCCACGCGGGGAATACGCGAATGACGCCTTTTGCGGCTGGAGCGCCGCCGGCGCTTTGCAGAAGTCCCGCCTGTAAACCGGCAGCCGCATTGCCAAGACGCTGGGCGCTGATGGCGTTGATGCCTTCCCGGGCGGTGAGACGGTTGCGATAGGGGGCTTTCGAGCCGTTTTCCTTGTAGTAACAATGCTCGCTCGCCGCACTGGTGCATTTCAATTGATGGTAAATGCTGCCGATCAGACGGCTGCCGTCACCCAGCGAAGCCAGTGCGCGCGGCCACCAGGACATTTCCCGCGTGAAGAAAGAATCGGTGCTGTCCATGCGCTGGTCTTTGAGGGCGAAGTCCATCGTCTGCTGTCCCAGTCGGAACATCTCCGGGTTCTCGAGCTTCGTCTGCACAGTGCAGAGATCCGAGAACACGAGCGGGCATTCCATTGTTTTCTCGATTACGCGGCGCAGGTTTTCGCCCTTGGCAACGATCCAGAATTCATCCTCTTCCGCTGCCAGATTGGCAGGGCAGCCTTCTGAGCGGTTTGTCGGTATGTCGGCCAGCTGGTCGAGAAACGACTGCCAGACGGGTCTTCTATCTGTGTCGAGGTTCAGCAGCTCAGAAGCGCGGATGAGCGCCGGGTATAGTCCTCGAATGGCGCTGATTGTCGGATTGGAGTCCCAGCCGCCCCAGCAGACCTCGCGGTCGGTAAGGCCATACACGTGATACCGGCTGTCCTCGCCCTTGCGGGTGTTTGGGAAGGTACGATAGAATTCGGCCACGTCCTTCATGAACGGATAGGCCTTATTACGCAGGAAGTCAACATCCTTTGTGTATTCATAGTATAGCCAGCAGTGGTAAGCGAAAAAGCCCATGCTGGAAATGAAGTGAGTTACGTTACCGTATGGGCGATCCATCCCATCCGGCCATTTGCCCAGAAAGTTCCATCTGGACTTGAGCAGATTTTTATGGGCAGCATAGTCCTGCAGCTGCGCGGAGCATTGCTGAAAGTATTCGGGGCCATTGCCAAGCATGAAGGACGCGTATTCGTCCCGTATTTCCGGCGGAAGCTCTTCGGGGCCGAATACGGATTCGGTTTCAGGCATATACAGGCCTTCGGCGTGAAAATCCTCCGCGGCGGCCTTTCGGTAACGCTCCTGATTTTTGATGTAGATCATGACGTAGGGAAGATAAAGCTCCGGGCAGCCGGTCGGAAGAACAGCGTTGTAAGTCAGGTTCAGGTTGCTCCACCATTGCATGACGCCCCAGTGTTTTTGCTCTCCGCGCGGACTCAGGTTCAGACCGCCGAACTTCGGCGCGAAAGTGGTGCATCTGGAAACACAGGCCATGATGTATCGATAGTAGGTGTAGTGCGTCTCGATGCATTCCGCTTCTGGGAAGCCCCACAGATGAATGTAGGATTTTTCCCAGTAGCTTTTCCACCATAGGTCGTTGCGTGACTTCAGAGCGGCATAGCCTTCAGCGGTTGCCAGCCTGCATTTGCGGGCGGCTTCCTCTGCCACGTCGATTGATGGATCGAAGGTCGACGCGGACGAGATGTAAACGAAGAATTCGCCCGCAGTCGGAGCCATGCTGTATCGCATTTCGGTTTCCTGTTCGGAACCAAGTCCCACATACCGCAGTGCGTTGAGCTTTCCATCTCGGAGCAGATTGGGAAGAACGCCGTTGACGCCGCCCTCAAATCCGCGCGAATCGAGCGTGACATGGTCGCTACCGGTTTCATTATTGATGCGGATACGCCCCTCTTTTCCGATGACTTGCACGGCAATGGCGGATGCGCAGAAATAATCCTTTTCTTCAAACACCTGCCTGAGAAGCATTTGATCATCTTGAATCAAAAAGCGCGAAACGGCGATGTGCATGCCGGTTCGCACCTCCGGACTGCGCATCATTTTCAGCTTGACGTGCGTTCCCTGCGGAGAGGGGCGATTGTCCTGAATTCGAAAGCAAAATACATCCCTGTCCATGCACGAAAAACCCTGAACGTCGAGCCCGTGTGAGCGCAGGTGAGCCGTGGCGGTGTTCAGAGACAGATCCTGACGGGTGGTCTCGTCGAACACATCGTCGCCCCAGTCGGCAAAATCCAGATCGATACGACCGCAGGCATGGCCATAATCGGTATGGCGTTCGTGAAATGCTTCCGAGTCGGCTCCTACGGCCAGCACGTCGTTCCGATTGACCTGCATTTTTAGGGCGGTAGGAGACGTCCACAGCAGGGTTCCCATGTTTCCGTTTCCGATAGGCAGACCTTCCTCTGCGCGCGAGACGACGCCGTCATAATGCAGGTCGGCTCTTGCAACGATTTCCTGGACAGATGTACGCATAGAAATTCCTCCAGCTTTGAAATGATGAGATTACGAGGAGAGGAGAAAAGAAAGGGCAGATGAAACGGACTGCCTGCATCTTACCGCAGGATGAGACGAAAGTCAAATAAAGCTTTGATGAAGAACGGGCAGAATGGGGCGTTTTTCCTCGGAATGTCAAAAAAATCGTCTGGATGTAAAAGAAACTCACTGGGAATTACAGACAAAACGGCTGTGAAGCAAAAAAGAACACTTGAATTGGACGGCCAATTCTCTATAATGAAAGCGAAACGGACGGAACGAGGAGGGAATTCGCGTGGTTGCCAGAACGAGGAATATTGGGCACCCGAGGGACAGGCTGACCTATCGGATTATGAAGGAAGTCAGAAATCATTATCGGTTATATCTGATGCTTGCGCTGCCGCTGGTGTATCTGATCCTTTTTTGCTATGTGCCGATGGGAAGTCTGATCATCGCTTTTGAAGATTATTCCGTCCGGCAGGGCATTTTTAAAAGCCAGTGGATTGGTCTTCTTCAATTTGATAAGATTTTCAGCACGCCCACGTTTGCACAGCTTCTTAGGAATGTGAAAACCGTATACGCAGATTACTGGCCGCATACGGATAACGGGGAATACATCGGCTGGAGCGGCCTCACAATGCTCGAAATGACAAATGGCGTGCGGGCTTCGCTGGAGGAATCGTTTGCCAACGGAAGCACGCTGGACGGATGGAGCAATGAATACCTGCGCGCGGAGTGCACGGATGGAACGATCATTGCCAGCCATAAAAAGGTTACGCTGCGCAGCGACTGCGGCCTGCCCTATCCGCAGGAAGCGGAAATGCCGTTGGCCAAGGGGGATTATTGGGATCATGCCCTGATTATCCGATCGTTCATTCGCTGGCTTGACGGCGGCGATGCGCCGGTTACCTGCATCGACGATAACATGCAATGCGCGGCGCTGATGTTTGCGGCAATTGAGAGTGCGAAGACCGGGAAGAAGATAGACGTTCAGGAATACCTGCGCAAATACCTGTAATCCGCCAACACAAAGACGGAACATGGCGAAAGGCTATGCTCCGTCTTTGCGTGTATTCATAAGATGGAAAATCAGCGGAATGCGCTCGGAAGACCGTTGGTAACGCGCTTGAAGGCGTTTCGGAAGCGATACACATTGTCGAAGCCGCAGGAGCGGGCGACTTCCTCGATCGAAGCATCGGTCTTCAGAAGCTGAAGCGCGTGACGAATGCGCACCTGCTCGAGATAGGACATCACGTTTACCTGCTGATAGGCCTTGAACGAGCGGGAAAGATACGCATCGCTGATACAGAATACCTCGGCGAGCTTTTTAAGCGTCAGATCGGTATCGTCGAAATGGTCGTCGATGTAGGCACGCACTTCGTTCATCAGCGCCTCGGAGCGTGACACGCAGCGCCGCTTCACAAGCGTGCAGTACTCCATGTATTTGTCCAGTACGAGTTGGAGCGAGGCGGACAGGGGGATGGACTGGATGGAGCTTGTGGAAAACACGGAAAGCACGTCAAAGAACCGGTCGAAATCCTCTCCCGTATAGCGATCGCGCAGACGGAAGAGTGAGTAAATCAGCTGGTTGATCAGGGGAATGCCATCATTCAGGCTGATGACGCGGGCGGCCTGAACCTGCTGAAGGATGCTTGCAAAGATGCTCTCGATGGACTCTGAATCGCCGTCTGCCGCGCAGGTGAGAAGCCGGTTTTCCTCCTCAAGGGTGAAATGATAGCCAATTCCGCTTTCGACACCACCCGTGCGAATATCCTCTGCCAGCAGCAGGGTGCAGACTTCGTTTTCGGTGGGCGCGGCCTGCAGGCTGCGCATATAGGTAAAGCATCGGCCAATATCCATATATTCGCTTATGTGCGGCCCGGCGATCAGCGTAATTTGAATGAATCCGGCATCCGCGAAATGGTCGTTGAAGTAATCGCGAATCTCAGCAACAAAGGTGCGGAATTTCTCGACGTCGTTCGCTGAATCATCGATCAGCACGGCAAACGACGTCGGATCAAGGTTGATTTTCTCATACGGCTGATAAATGAAGGCTGTCAGCGACACGTCCAGCGTGTTGCGCAGCAGTCCGCTGGACACCAGCAGCTGAGAGTTCGTTTCGGCCTCAAAGCGGCAGTAAAGCAGGCGAACGCCGCCGTTGAATTTGCGAATTCCGGCGCTTTCCATGGCAGCGTCGATCTTTGCGGAGCTGCGGAAGTAACCGTTCAGAAGCTCCTCGTAAAACAGTCGCTTGACGAGGAAGCTACTTTGGGTCAGACTGTCTGAAATGACCCGGTTATCAGTAATGAGACCCTTGATGACATGGTCTATCGAAGCCAGCTCCGTCTGTGCGGTCATGCCCTTTGGCGGAAGCGTGTTTTCTGGGTAGAGCGGCTTCAGGCTGGTGGTAAGCTGATCGAAGGGACGGCCAAGCGTCCGGGAAATCCAGTAGGAAAGCAGCGTGCACGAGATGATCAGAAAGATGAACACGCATCCCAGCTCGATGGCGAGATACATGGTTTTGTGGGTGATGTAGTTGTTCGGCACGGAAATCGTGACCTTCAGCGGATAGACGCTGGTGGTCGTTGTAACGGAGAACATCTTCCTGTCGTCGGCCGCGGCGCTGTTTTCGGAGCGCGCGATGAAATTGCCCGAAAGGTCGCTGATGGATACGACGGCTCCGCGGTCCAGATCGATGGCGTTCATAAAGGAATCAGTAAACGAGTCGGTGGAAAACATCACCAGAAACTGACCGAGCTCAAGGCCGTTTGAGAAAACAGGGCTGGAGTAAACGAATGCATTCTGCCGGGAGCCGTTGGGTGCCAGCTCGGTCGGGCCAAAGCGTACATCTGAAGCACGATAAAACCCGGCGCGCTTTCGGCGGACAAGAATGTTGTAAAAGTCATTTTCCACATCTTCCGACTGTGCATACTCGGAGAAATAGGCGGCAGGGTCGAGGTGCAGCTGCCCGCTGGCTGTCAGGATGACGTTCGGGCGCTTGATATACAGAAGAATGTCTTTCGTAAGCGGCGAGGAGGCGGACAGCTTTTTGATATAGCGTTGAAGCTGCATGGCGCTGATCAGCGCTTCCGAGTCGGCGGCAGGGGAGGACTTCAGGGAGAACTGTCGAAATTCTTCGCTGGTGCGGAGCGTATTCATATAGTTTTGATATCTGTGAGGGAATGATCGACAACCAGCGCCGTCTGATCAAGGATGGATTTCAAAGATTTTCTTCGTTTTTATAGGTGATGCGCACGACAGTTGCGTAGATAAAAAAGCTCACGGAGAGAATCAACACCAGAATGCAGATGGTGTATCGAATCAGAGCGCGATGTGTGATGGAATACAGACGGCGGGATCTCTTCATGAACAAAACGCACCTCGAGCACAGCATATATTTGGAAGGTCATTTCATGGGAAATGAATGTATGAACCTCAAGAATAATTATAACATGTAGCACAAATATGTCAAGAAACAATGAGTATATGGAATAAGAAGATGGGGAAAAGAGAATCCCGTGCTCCGTTTTTCTGCGGAGCACGGGACAGAGGAGTCAGGGGCGGGCGCGGTAGCCGGTGGCGGGGTCGACGAGGCTTTGGAAGGGGGCATTGGCGGCGAGGGCGCGGATATTATGGAGCGAGATGCGGGCGAGGTTTTCGCCGACGTCGGGCAGGTGGTCGCCCCCGGCGACGTGCGGGGTGATGAGAATGCGCGGCGCGTGCCAGAGGGGGCTGTCCGCGGGCAGGGGTTCGGTGCACAGAACGTCGAGCGCGACGCCGGCAAGACGGCCTTCGTTCAGGGTTTCGAGCAGGGCGGCTTCATCGATCAGGCTGCCGCGCCCGGCGTTGACGAGGTAGGCGTCCGGCTTCAGGAGCGCAAGGCGGGCTTTATTCAGCAGGCCGCGCGTCTGGGGCGTTTCGGGCAGCGCGCAGGCGACGACGTCGGCGGAGGGGAGAAGTGCGTCCAACTGATCGAGGCCGAAAACGCGGTCGGCGGTCTCCGGGTCGGGCGCGGGCGTGCGGCGGATGCCGGTTACGGCTGCGCCGAGCGCGCGGCACATGCGCGCGAACGCGCCGCCGATGTCGCCCAGCCCGATGACCAGCACGTTCGCGCCGCGAATGGAACGTGCCGCGCCCAGATCCTTCCAGCGCGCGGTCTGCTGCTGAACGGCGTATTCGTTCAGGTGCTTCATCAGGCAGAGCAGGGATGCGAACATGTGCTCGGCCACGGTGTGGCCGTACGCGCCCGTCGCGCAGCAGATGGCCAGATGGGGATGCGTGCGGTACAGCTCGGGATAGCGGCCGGTTCCGGCGCTGTGAAGCTGCAAAAGGCGCAGGTTTGCGTTGCTCTCGAGCGCTTCCATGGGCGGATTGCCGATGACGATTTCAGCGTCGGCGGGCGTGCCGGTCAGGTCGGCGTCCGGCAGGGCGGCAAGAACGGCTTCCCGAAGGCCCTTGACGGGGATGTGCAGGCAGATTTTCATTTGCATTTCTCGTCCTTTCTTCGGTTCAGAATTCTGGCGACGGAGGGCCGCTTCACGCGCATCGCGCCCTTGGGGCAGAACTCCTGACAGCAGAAGCAGCGAATGCAGCGGGCGCGGTCGATGACGGGACGGCGGTTTCGCATCGTAATTGCCTTCGCGGGGCAGAGGTTTTTGCACTTCTCGCAGCCAACGCAGGCGCGCCGGTCGACGACGGGGCGACTGCACAGCGCGGCGGACGCGAGCTTCCCGAAAAGCGTGCCCCACAGGCCGGGCAGCTCGCGGGTGAAGGTGAGATCCTTGCGCGTGCGCACGAGGTCGTAGTCGGGCACGGTGAACGCGGAAGGGTCGCCGAACAGCTGAATTTCGTCCTCCAGACCGCGCGCGGCGGCGCGCTGAATCGTTTCCGTCTGCTCCGGGTCGAGCCCGATGATGCCGGCGCATACGCGGTCGGCGGCGTAGGGCGAGTCAGAGGCGAGCAGCGCGCCGATGGCGCGCGGACGACCCATCGTCGGGCCGTTGCCCTCCATGCCCACCACTGCGTCCACCAGACACAAGCACGGACGGAAGCGTTCGTTCAAATCCACGAGCATGTCGGCGAAGTCGGCGTGCGCGGGAAAACGATAGTGGCATTCCGGCTTGAACGTGCCCGGAATCACGCCGAAGAGGTTCTTCACACAAGCAGACATGCCCATCATGCCGTGCGTTTTCAGCTTGCAGAAGTCGATGATCGCGTCGGCTTCGTCCAGATAGGCAGTGTAATCCAGCGATTTCAGCACGGCGCCGTCGGGGTTTTCCGCGTGCACGTGCGCGAAATTCTGGTTCAGCTGCGCGCCGGTTTCCAGCACGGCGCGCACGCCGGTGGCGGCGTAGACGGCATTCACGTAGGCGGACGTGTACAGTCCGCCGGGGCTGTCGCCCACGATGACGCGCGCGCCGCGCGCCACGAAAAGCTCGCACAGCGCCGAGAGCAGCGCCGGATGCGTCGTCGCGGCGGACTCGGGCTTCATCATGCTGACCAGGTTCGCCTTTATGACGACGGTCATGCCGGGCTGCACCCAGTCCAGCCCGCCGAGCGGACGAAGCGCGGCTTCGAGCGCCGGACGAACGGTTTCGGGCGCGTAGTCCCGGCAGGGGACGATGGAAACGACGGACATGCGGCAAACCTCCCGGTGTTTACTTGGTTTCCGTGCGCGTCTCGCGGTATGTGCCGGTTACGCAGCGGATGCTGGTCAGGTGCGTTCGGCGCAGGCCGAGCAGCGCGTCCATTTCATCGGCGGCGTTGGCATACAGTCCGCGTGTATGATGCACGAGAATGTAGTCCACCTCGCGGATGCGTCCCTTTGCGCTGCGGCAGAAGGTGCGCACGGGCGCGGCAAGCGCGAAAACCCAGATCGGCGCGCAGATGGTTACGTGCTCGTAGGAGGGAAGGTTGATGTTGGGCGTTTCAATGGGCATCTCCCAGCGATGCATGCCGTAGCGTCCGCACCACCAGAAGCCGAGCGTGCCTTCCGTGCGCTCTGTCGAGCGGATTTCGTATACGTCCGCGCCGGTGCGGTTCGCTTCTTCCAGCGCCTTTTCGCGCACGTAGCCCATGCGCGAAAAGTAGGCCACCAGCCGCGTGTGGTTCGTTTCGAGGTTCGGGTACTCGTGCGCTTCGGCGGCGAACGCTTCCTGCCGCTGAAAGACCACCGCCGCCCAGCCGGTCGCGGCCTGCGCGAGACCGAAGAAGAAATAGATCGTGGACATGAAATTTGGAGGGAATATATAAAACTGGATGCAGATCCACAGCATCAGCGTTACGCCGAAAATGCCGCCCAGAACGGCGCCAATCTTTCTGCGCGCAAACAGCAGCGCGGCGGCGGTCAGGTTGGAAAGGCCGTTTACGATCAAAAGCGCGAAGCCGGAGAAGAGAAGGTTCTGGAACAGCATGTCCGCATACGGCAGCACCTGAAAATAGGGCAGCATTCCATCCATGCCGACGGAACGTCCCGAGGGATCGATGAGCATGCAGGCGGCGCCGCCCACGGCGCCCAGGCCGATGAACAGCGTCCAGAAGATCAGCAGTCGGCGGGCGACGGCAAATCGGGAGTGCATAAAGACAACGCCTCATTTCGGAAAGTAAGAATGAGTTCAGTATAGCATTTTTCGTTTAAAAAGGAAACCGCCCTCCGAACGGAATGGCGGTTTGCGGAAAATTTATCAATCGAACGTTACCACGCGCCTGTGACGAAGCCTACGCAGGTGGCGAAGAATTCGCGCAGCAGGTAGTGGGGCAGACTGAACAGCGAGGTGGCCACCGGCACGGCGTACGTCTCGCCGTTGTGCAGCGAACGCGCAATTTTCATGGCGCGAAACACGTGAAAGTTGTTGGTGACGACGCCGATGGACAGTTCGTCCGGGTTTTCGAGTTTTTCAAGCGAGAAGCGCAGGTTCTCCCGCGTGGACGTGGAGAGCGATTCCAGCAGGATGCGCTCCTCCGGAACGCCGCGCGCCACCAGCCCGCGCCGGATGCATTCCGCTTCGCTGATGCCCTCGTCCTCGCCCTGCCCGCCGGAAGCAATCACGAGCGTGTCCGGGTTCGCCAGCGCGTATTCGGCGGCGACCTCAATGCGGTTGCGCAGCGCGCCGCTGGGAGAGGTTCCGTTGACCTTCGCGCCCAGCACGATGATGCAGTCCAGCCCCGCGGGCGTGGGCTCCAGCGCGCCTTTGATGATGATGCCTTCAACGGCGAACAGAATGACGAGCCCGACAGCCACCAGCACGTGTATGACGCGCAGGAACCCGCGCGGAAGGGGCGATGGCCGGCCGGTACGGATCATGCGCGCGACCAGCGCAAAGCGCACGAGCAGCGCCGTTCCGATCAGCGGCCACAGCCACAGAAGCGACTGGCCGAAGCGGATGAGGAAGCCGTTGGCAAAGTAGTAAACGAAGCACAGCACGCCCACAAGCAGAAAGAGAAGGTTTACGACCTTCGAGGGGCGGCGGCGGACGGTGTTCTTCTTCATTCAAACCTCACTTTGTGAAATCGTCGGTCAGTGGCAGATGTTGCAGGTTCCAAAGTCGGACAGATCCTGCTTGACCGTCGCGCCCTTAAAGTACTGCCGCACCTGTGCCAGACTCTCCGCCTGCCGGAGCGGGTGCCCCTGCGGAATGTAGATGATGCCGTAGGAGCGCGTGGAGGTGCAGTTGCCGTTGGGGCGCTTGTTGGAGCGCGTGCACAGCGTCACGGTGCGGTGCATGTTGCAGTTGACCGTGGGCTGCGTGCCGTCCAGATAGTAATCGCGCGTGACGGAATAGCCGTTCGCGTCGCGGCGGCAGGAATCGGTGGGACGCATGCCGCTCACGCCGCAGGCTTCGGCGAGAACCAGTCCGTAATCGGAGGCGCTGCCGCTGATGATGGCGCGATCCTTCGTAATTCCGGCGTAGGAATGCACCTGACTCATCACCGCCGCCCACAGCGGCGCGGCGTAGGTTCCGCCGGTCGCGTTGGAAACCAGCGGCTTGTAGTTGTCGTGGCCGATCCACACCGCGCAGGAATAGTACGCGGTCATGCCGGCAAAGAATACGCCGCAGGCGTCCGAGTTGGTGCCGGTCTTTCCGGCCACGGTGAAGCCGCCGAACTTGGCGCGGGAGCCGGTTCCGCTGGAGCCGGACACACAGTCCTTCAGCACGTCCACCAGCATGTAGGCGGTGGAGGGCTTGAACGCTTCGCGGCGAATCTGCACGTCGCGCGCCACGATGTAGGGCGTTTTGTTGTCGTCGTACAGCACCTTCGAGAAGGCGTACGACTCCTGATATTCGCCTAAATTGGCGATTGCGCCGAAGGCTGTGGCCATTTCGATGACGGAAATGCCGGAGGAGCCCAGCGCGAGACCCGAGCCGGTGGCCTGAATGTGGGACGACGAAACGCCCAGCCGCAGCAGGTAGTTGACGGAATTCGAGATGCCGACATAGGTGTACAGCGCCTGCGCCGTGGAATAGTTGTGCGATTTGTTGATGGCGTAGCGCATCGATTCGCAGCCGTTGAAGCTGCCGCCGCCGTAGTTGTTGGGATAGCCCTGCTTGCTGTCCCAGCCCTTGATGCGAATGGGCAGGTTGAGCACGGGGGAGCCCGGCGACCAGCCCATGTCAAAGGCCGGACCGTACACGCTTAGCGGCTTGATGGACGAGCCGACGGGCATGTTCATCTGGTAGGCGCGGTTCAGCTGTTTGCGCGCCGTGGGCTCGCTTCGGCCGCCGACGATGGCGACCAGCTCGCCCGTGTGCCAGTCCACCACAGCGCAGGCGGCCTGCGGCTCCACGACGTTCACGTATTCGCCGTTCGTCAGCGATTTCTTGTAGCGGTCGGACTTATAGCGCGTGTCCGGATAGCGGTTCCATTCGGAAATGACCTTCTGAACCGTGGACTGCATCTGCGGGTCGAGACTCAGATAGATGTGGTAGCCGCCGGTGCGCAGCTTGTTTTCCATGGCGGCGCGGTTGGCGGTGGTGTCTTCCTTCTGTTCCACGCGCAGCATCTTGGTCACCACGTCGTAGATGGCGTATTCAACGTAGTAGGCGTGGTCATACATCTTTTCGGCGGACGAGCTGGTCTGAAGCACCTGAAGCGTTTCGGCCTTGGCCTGCTCGCATTCCTCAAGGGTGATGAAGCCGTAGCTATACATCTCCTCCAGAATGTAGTTCGCGCCCTTTTCGCTCTCCTCCGGGGTGTTGCGAATGTAGTAATTCGTGCGGGGATTATAGCGATAGGGATTCTTGATCAGGCGCGCGAGCATGGCGCATTCCTTCAGCGAAAGCTCGCTTAAATCCTTGCCGAAGTAATCCTGCGCGGCGGTCTTTACGCCGTACAGCGAGCCGCCCATGTAGACGACGTTCATGTATTCCACAAGGATGCGCTCCTTGGCCGAGCGCGTGTCGCCGGAAAACAGGCCCGTCAGCGTTTCTTCCAGCCGCAGCGCGAGATAGGCTTCCTGCACCTTGCGCTTGTAGGTCTGTTCGCTGGAAAGCAGCGTCTGCTTGATCAGCTGGCAGGTGATCGTGCTGCCGCCCTGGTTGTTGCCGGAGAGCAGGTTGCCCACCAGCGCGCCCAGATAGCGGTGCACGTCCACGCCGCTGTGCTCCCAGAAATGCGCGTCCTCGGCGGAAATCACGGCATTGATCAGATTCTGCGGAAGCTCGTCATACGTGCAATACACGCGGTTTTCCGTTCCGCGGAAGGTGGTGATCAGGTTGCCGTACTTGTCGTAGATGAAGGACGTCTGCGCCTGCGAGTTGAAAAGATCCAGATCGAGGTCGGGCGACGTGTCAACCCATGCCTTCGCGATGCCCATCACAAGACCCGTGGCCGAAAAGCCGATGATCAGAATCAGAATCACCAGCATCTTCACCGTGGTCATGAACACGGACAGGATGAAATTTCCATAGCCGTTGCGCGGCACAAACAAAGGATTCTGCTTGCTCATGAAGCCCTCCGTAAAGTATATATCAAACCAAGCATAGTATAACACGAAATCCGCGCGCCGTCAAAGGCCGAATTTTCTTTCTTTGACGGCGAAAGCATGGCTTTGGTTGCGTATAGCGCGGCGATTCCGGGGGCATGAATAAATCCGGCATTCCTATTAAAAAGGAGGAAAACGAAAATGCCTACCGGAATGATTCAGTCCAAAAGCCTTTCCATTCTTCAGGATCAGCTGACGCACGAGTTCATCGCCTGCAAAAAGGCGGAGCACTACGCGCAGACCTTCCAGAACGCGGAGCTGAAAACGCTGGCCGGCGAGCTGGCCAACTGCCATAAGCAGCGCTATGACCGTCTGTTCAACTATCTGAACAGCTGGCAGTAAGAAAGGAGGCGCGCGAAATGAACGAAAACGTCATGAACGATCAGTACGGCATGGAAGACCTGCTCGAGCAGGAGAAGTATCTCATTCACAACTATGGCACCTTCATCCCGGAAGCGTCCGAGATGCCGCTGCGCACCGTGCTCACCGATAACCTGAACGGCTGCGTGAAGGATCAGTATCAGGTGTTCGCGAAGATGGAGCAGATGGGCTGGTTCAAGGGTCAGGAAGCCGACGTGAACGTGCTCACCGGCGCCAAGCAGCGCTTCAGCCGCATGCAGAACGAGCTGAACTGACGTATCCTGCGGAATGCTTCGATAAAAACGGGGCATTCCGTTTTTTGTTTGTCATTCCTACGGGAAAAATCGAAATACCTTGCAATATTCCGGCGGTTCATGTATAATATATACGGGTAATTTTGAACACCGGATACTGGAGGTACCAATATATGGAAAAACGAAGCACAGAGCCGAAGCGCGTTCGTCCCGCCGCGCACAGCGCGGAAGCGGGCGCACGGAGACCGGCGCAGGGAGCGCGCCCGGCGGGCACGGCTCCGCGTCGTCCCGCGAACGGGCAGCGTCCCGCGCAGCGGCGGCCGGGTGCCGCGCCCAAAAGACGCGGCCGGAAAAAACGCAATGTCGCGCCGCTGATCGCGCTGGCGCTTCTGCTGGTGGCGGCGGTTGTGGTTATGATCATTCTGCTGCCCAAGAAGGGCGCGACGCCGGATCGAACGGCGGAGCCGTCTGCCACGACCGGAACGCCCGCAGCGAGCGGAGGCGATTCGTTCACCGGCGAGGCCTATGAGCAGATGCTCAAAAACAGCGAACAGACCGACGTGAATCTGGCGGACGGGAACTCCATTTCCGTTGAGGATCTGAGCATCACGCCCGGTCTCAGCGAGGACTGGCTGAACGTGCTTCTGCTGGGCGCGGACGCGCGCAACAAAAACGAAGCCGCGCGCACGGATACCATGATCATCTGCTCGATCAACAAAAAGACCGGCAACGTGAAGCTGGCCTCCATCATGCGCGATACCGCCGTGACGATGGGCAAATATAAGGACGCGCGCATCAACAGCGCGTACTTCTACGGCGGCGCGAAACTGGCGATCAAGACCGTGAACGAGTACTTCGGCATGAACATCCAGCATTATGCCTACGTCGACTTCAAGGGCTTTGCGAAGATCGCCGAGATTCTGGGCGGCATTGACGTGAACATCTCGCAGAACGAGATGGACATGATCAACAAGAACGTGAAGGAGCAGTACCTGATCGAGGTTCACTACGACGGCCGCGATTATGACGAGGCCAAGGCCGAATATGAGAACACGCTCCTGACGACCTACGGCGCGAACACGCATCTGAACGGCATGCAGACGCTGGGCTACGCCCGCATCCGTAAGCTGGACAGCGACTACGCCCGCGCGGAGCGTCAGCGCAAGGTTCTCAACAAGCTGATGGAAAGAATGCGCAACGCCAGCGTTACGGATCTGTTCGGGCTGGTGCCGCAATGCGCGCCCTATTTCAAAACTAATTTGCAGGTGACGGAGATTATCAATCTTGCCAAGATCGTTCTTGAACGCGAGAACTTCACCAGCGCGGCGGAGTTGCGTCTGCCGGTTCCCGGCACCTATAAGGAGGGCACGGTGAAGGAGAAGTCCCTGCTGTATGACATGGACATTCAGGCCAACACCGACGAGCTGCATCGGTTTATCTATCTGAACAACTGACACCGCGCCCGGACGGGCGCATAAAAGCAGGACGACGCTGTTTCAAACGCGAAGCGGCGTCGTCCTGTTCCTTTGAATGTTTTGAAGGCTACGTATCACAGGGAGGGGAAGGTTACTCTTTTTGAGACGTTGGCCGCACGGTGCTCACGATATACGCGCCTGACAGGCGCTCATAGAACAGTGAGCGATGCATCAGCACGCGAATGACCTCGAACAGCAGGCAGCCCATATAGCCGGCGATGAGCGCGGCGGTCAGGCTGACTGTCGTGGAAGCGGAGAAATGATTCTGATCCTTCAGAATGCCGATCAGCCGCAGAAGCCAGTTCGGCAGATAGACCATCACCAGCGCCATGCTGCCGTAGCGGATGAGATAGCGATACCATTCCGGGCGCGAGCCATCCTTTTTCTGAAGGCGCAGTCGCGTAAGGCGGCAGCCGACGGTCTGGCCGCGCAGGAGAATGGGCCCGGCGCACTGGAGCAGCGCGACGAACCAGAAGCGGAAGCCGATGCGGAGAATCTGGCAGAGGATCATCGCCAGAATGCCGCAGATGGCCAGATCGTACGCCATGGCCAGCATGCGCCGCAGAAGCGATACGCGGCGGCCGCGTTCCAGACTGATGCTGTCCAGTCGGTCGCGGCTGGGCAGCCAGCGCGTGAGCGGTCTGGCGAGCCAGAAGCCGACCATTGTGCCCAGCGTGTTGATCATCAGATCGTCCACGTCGAACAGGCGATAGCTTCCCGGATAGATGAAATACAGCCCCGTCAGCTGTGTAAGCTCGAAGAACAGGGACAGCCCGAAGCCGGTCAGCAGCGTTTTCAGCCAGCCGCAGCGGAAGTAATAGCGCAGGTAGACGCCCAGCGGCAGCGTCATCAGCAGGTTGAACGCCGCGCCCAGAAACGCCGGGTTGTTGATCAGCGTCAGGAAGGACAGGGGGTCCTTCAGAGAAACCTGCGAATGCTTGATGATGTCGGCAACGAAGTTGAAGGGTGTCAGTTGCGCCTTGTGCCCCGAAAGCGCCTTCGCCGCTTCCCTCGTGGGCAGCGGTAAGATGACCAGACAGTACACGCACAGCATGTACAGCGCAAAGGAATACACGATCAGAATGCGCAGGCTGAACACGGAGCCGTATTTGCGGTAATTGAAGGCGACGTAGGGCAGCGTGAATAAAATCGCGACCAGCGGATACAGCACGGCGGCCTGTTTCAGAGCCTGCAGGTTCTGTTCCACATTTTCACCCCTTTGTATGTGAAGCCGCGCCGCCCGGGCGGGCGACGCGGGATGCATCAGATTTCAACGTCCTCCGCGCCGTTTCCGACGATCGCGGCGCTGCGGGGCGACGTGAGCACGCGGCGCGCCAGCGCGTTCACGCCCTCAAAGGTGATGCCGCGAATCTTCTCAACCACATCCTCGTCGGTCTGTGTGTCGCCGAGCAGCAGAAGACGGCGGCCGATGGCGTTCATGCGGCTGGAGGTGGATTCCTGCCCCAGTATGAAGCCGGAGAGCAGCTGTTCCTTCGCCTGCTTGAACTCCTTCTCGGTCAGTCCGCCTTCGGCCAGCTTCTTCGTTTCCTCATTCAGCATGCGCACAACCTCGCCCGCGTGCTCCGGGCTGGTGCCCGCGTACACGGCCAGCACGCCGGTACCGCTCATCGGGTTGGGGTAGGAGTAGACCGAATAGGCCATGCCGCGTTCCTCGCGAATCGACTGGAACAGGCGCGAGGACATGGCTCCGCCGTAGGCGCTGTTGAACACCGCCGTGGGATACACGTCGGCCGCGCCGATGCCGCAGGACGGGAAGCCGAGGCAGAGATGCAGCTGCTCAATGTCCTTCTTCCGGCGCATCACGCGGGGCGCGACGGCGTTGGTCTCGATGACCGGGCGCTTTTCGCCCGTCGGCTGCCAGCCGCCGTACAGCGTCTGCGCCTGCCTGACGACCTCGTTCCAGTTATAGTTGCCCGCCAGCGCCAGCACGGCGCATTCCGGGCGGTACATGCGGCGCATATAGTCAGTGATGCGCTCGCGCGTGAGCGCGGAAACGCTGGCCTCGGTGCCCAGGATGGGACGCGCGACCGGCTGGTCGCCGTAATGCGCCAGCATCAGCAGCTCAAACACCAGATCCTCCGGCGTATCCTCGGCCATGTTGATCTCCTCGATCACCACGCCCTTTTCGCGTTCGATGTCCGCGGGATCCAGACGGGAGGACAGCACCAGATCGCTGATTACGTCCATCGCCAGCGGCAGGTGCTCGTCCACAACCTTGGCGTAGAAGCAGGTGCATTCCTTGCTGGTGAACGCGTTCAGCTGTCCGCCGACGGCGTCCATTTCCTCGGCAATGTCGCGTGCGGAGCGCTTTTCGGTGCCCTTGAACAGCATGTGCTCGATAAAGTGGCTGATGCCGTTTTCGCTGGGCGTTTCATACTGCGAACCGCTTTCCACCCACAGACCCACCGCCACGGAGCGGTAGCCGGGCATGTGCTCGCCGATGATGCGCAGACCGTTCGGCAGCGTCTTCAGATCAAATGCCATATTTGCCTCCAATAATAAAGACTGCCGTGCGCGGGCGTTTGCACCCGCGCGCGGCTTTCGTACGTTTCGTTCAGGAACCGGTTATCTGCGTCCACCGCGATCTCCGCCGCGGCGATTGTCCGGACGCGGGGGACGACGGACGGGCATGGCCTCGTTGTCGTACTTGATGTCGTTGCGAACCAGATTGATGCGGCCCTGCGCGTCGATCTCCGCCACGCGGCATTCGAGCGTGTCGCCGATGTTCACAACGTCCTCCACCTTTTCCACGCGCTCGTTGGCGAGCTTGGAAATGTGGATCATGCCGTCCTTGCCGGGCGCGTACTCGACGAACGCGCCGAAGGACATGATGCGGACAACCTTGCCCACAAACACGTCGCCCACCTGCAGCTCGCGCACGATGCCCTCGATGATGGACTTGGCGCGCTGCGCAGCCTGATCGTCGTTGGTGGCGATATAGACGCTGCCGTCGTCTTCGATGTCGATCTTCACGCCGGTTTCCTCGATGATCTTGTTGATCATCTTGCCGCGCGGGCCGACAACCTCGCCGATCTTCTCGGGGTTAATCTTGAACTGGATGATCTTGGGCGCGTACTTGCTCAGCTGCGGACGCGGCGCGGGCAGCACCTCGAGCATCTTGCCGAGGATGTGCATGCGGCCGTCGTAGGCCTGCGCGAGCGCCTGACGCAGGATGGCTTCGTCGATGCCCTTGATCTTGATGTCCATCTGGATGGCGGTGATGCCCTGCGCGGTGCCGGCAACCTTGAAGTCCATGTCGCCGAGGAAGTCCTCGAGACCCTGAATGTCGGTCAGCACGGCGACCTTGCCGGTGTTCTCAACGTCCTTGATCAGACCCATAGCCACGCCGGCCACGGGGCGCTTGATCGGCACGCCCGCGTCCATCAGGGCGAGGGTGGAACCGCACACGGAGGCCTGAGAGGTGGAGCCGTTGGAGCTCATGACCTCGGAGACCAGGCGCAGGCAGTAGGGGAACTCGTCCACGCTGGGAATCATCGGCTCCAGCGCGCGCTCGGCTAGCGCGCCGTGACCAATTTCGCGGCGGCCCGGGGAGCGGATGGGCTTGGCTTCGCCGGTGGAATAGCCGGGGAAGTTATAGTGATGCATATAGCGCTTGGTGGTTTCGGGGGTGATGCCGTCCAGAATCTGCACTTCGCTCATCGGAGCCAGCGTGCACACGGTCATAACCTGGGTCTGTCCGCGGGTGAACACGCCGCTGCCGTGCGGGCGGGGCAGAACGCCGGTTTCGCACCAGATGGGGCGAACCTCGGTGAGCTTGCGGCCGTCGGGACGCACGCCGTTGTCGATGATGTGACGGCGCATGACTTCCTTCTCGATGGCGTACAGAGCGTCGCCAACCTCGGTCTCGCGGCCTTCGAACTGGGTCTGGAAGTGCTCGGCGACGTCCTTCTTCACTTCGGCCTCGCGGGCGTTGCGCTCGCCGCGGTCAAAGGTTTCGAACATCCACTGCACCTTGTCATACGCGTACTCGCGCACGGCGGCCTTCACGTCGTCGCCCGGCAGCTCGAGATGGAACTCGCGCTTTTCCTTGCCGATTTCGGAGACGATCTGCTCCTGGAACTCGACGATCTTCTTCACCTGCTCATGGGCGAACAGGATGGCCTTCAGCATGACTTCCTCGGAAACCTCGTTCGCGCCGGCTTCCACCATCAGAACCGCTTCCTTGGTTCCGGCGACGGTGAGGTTCATGGAGGATTTTTCGCGCTGCTCCAGCGTGGGATTGACGACGAACTCGTCGTCCACCAGGCCGATGTTCACCGCGCCCACGGGGCCGGCAAACGGAATTTCGGACACGCACAGCGCCGCGGACGCGCCGATCATGGCGGGCGTTTCGGGGCTGCAGTCGAAGTCAACGGACATGACGGTGGCGACGACGCTCACGTCGTTGCGCATTCCCTTGGGGAACAGAGGGCGCAGCGGGCGGTCGATCAGGCGGGAGGTCAGGATGGCCTTTTCGCCCGGACGGCCTTCGCGGCGGTTCCACGAGCCCGGAATGTGGCCGACGGAGTAGAGCTTCTCCTCGTAATCGACGCTCAGCGGGAAGAAATCGATGCCGGGACGCGGGGTCTCGGACACGGTGGCGTTGACGAGTACGGCGGTATCGCCGTAGCGGACGAAGGTGGAACCGGCGGCCTGCTCGGCGTACTTGCCGAATTCGAGCGTCAGGGTTCTTCCGCCCAGCTCCATGGAATAGCTTTTGAACATGGTGTTCCTCCTTATCATGGTCGGGAAAGCCTTTTCTATAACCGGAATCACAAAAAGAACATGACGCCGAAGACTTGTCCCCGCAGGGATGCCGCGCGGCCGGCGACAGAAGCCCGTCGCGCCGCATCCCTACGGCGAGGTTCGTTTTCGGATCCGGAGACAACCTTGGATGATGGAAAAGCCGCCGCCCGGTGCTCCCGGGCGACGGCACATGCCGCATCGCTCAGGCGACAAGCCGGGGTGGCTTACTTACGCAGGCCGAGCTTCGCGATCAGGCTACGATAGCTTTCGATATCGGTCTTCTTCAGATAGTCCAGCAGACCTCTGCGCTGACCAACCATCAGCAGCAGGCCGCGGCGGGAGTGGTGATCCTTCTTGTTGAGCTTGAGGTGCTCGTTCAGGTGGTTGATGCGGGCGGTCAGCAGCGCGACCTGCACCTCGGGGGAACCGGTGTCGCCCTCATGGCGGCCATACTCGGCGATGATGGAACTCTTGTCGATAGTCATGGTGTGTATCCTCCCTGTTTCGTATTCCCGCAAACGAAGCATGCCGTCGGGATCGTCGGCAAACCGCGCTCACGGATCAATCGGCGCAAAACGCCATTCATTATTCTACCACAGATGGCGGCCTTTGTAAACGCCCTGCCGCGCATTAATCCAAATTTAAGGTTCAGAGACGGCAAAACGAAGGCCGTTCTCCCTCGCGAAAGCGGCCACACTGCCGCCCGCGGGCGCGTAGATGGTCAGATTTTCACAGCCCTCAAACGCGTCCGGCGCAATTTCCGCGTTGGCGGAAGCGAAGAAGACGAACAGCAGCCCCTCGCACTCCGCGAACGCGCGGCTCTCGACGGCCGTCAGGCTTCGCGGTAGACGCACGGTCTGGACGTTCGGGCAGCCCGCGAGGGCTTCGGATTCCAGCGTCCGCACGCCCTCGGGCAGCGAAAGCGCGTCGGAGGTGAGGACGAACACGCGGCATTCGTCGCTTCCGCCCGAGAACGAAAGCCGGATCGTCGCGCTTCCGGAACCGACGGCGCGCACCACGCCATCCTCAACGGTCACAGCGCTTTCATTGTCGCTCGTCCACTGAAGCCCCTCCGTCGCCTTTTCGGGCAGCCGCACGAAGTCCAGCACGTCGCGCTCGCCTATGGGAAGGTACAGCGTGTGTGCCCGAAGTGCGGCCCGCTGCACGACCGCCGTGCCGGGGTAGGCTTCGCCCAGATTCAGATAGACCTCGCACTCCCTTGATGAAAAGCGCGCGTGGTAGTATCCGTACAGATTGCTCATGTGCTGATTCTGCGAGTACCAGTCCTGAAAGGCGCTCTTCAGACTGAAGGTTGTTTCGCCCGTGAGATACAGGGCGGCGTAGGCGGTTCCCTCCGTTACCAGCCGGGAAAGCTGCGCGTGAAAATCCGCTTCGTCCGAAACGCCGACCATCAGATTCCGGCGCAGCCCGGCCAGCTCGTCGGACGTGCATTCAGGCATGACGCCGCGCTCCCTTGCCCAGCTGTGATCGAGGGCCATCTGCTCGTCGGTAAGGCCGAAATAGCTGTGCTTCTCATACCCGCCGCCGATCGGATCGTCCCACGTGCAGTCCACGTGATACCAGCTGCCGTCCAGCCTCACAAGGTTCCACGCGTGACTCACGCCGTTCGCCGTGCCGGAAAGATACACGCTCTCAATGCCGATTTCGTGAAGCAGCAGATCATACGCCAGCGCGTAGCTCTGACATACGCCGACGCCCTCGAGAAGCACGCCGTTGGCATAATAATAGGTATAGCTTGTGTCGTAGTTCGCGTTGTAAATCAGCCAGTCGTGCAGCCAGAGGGCGCGGGAATACTCGCTGCGCCCCGCGCTCCTCAGGCATTCCGCCGCCAGCTGCCGCACCTTGCCGGGCACGGTTTCCGCGTCGTCCGCCGCTTCCGCGGGAAATACCTCGAAAATCTGGCTCTGCCATCCGATGTACTCGCCCGCTTCATCGTGCACCGCAACCAGAAGCATATACTGGCCGGAGCTGTGCGCCGGCGTATAGGTAAGAGAGGGATTTACGCTTCGTTCGCGCCTGTATATATTGGAAAGCGAGCCCGTGTCGCCCTTCCGGTAAAAGACGTTAAACACATAGCTGTAATTTCCGTCGCCGCCGGCGGCGTGAACGGTGAACGTCGCGGGACGCCCAGAAACCAGATAGCGCGTGTCCGCATCCAGATAGGCAACCGTCAGCTCGTCCAACCGCGCCCGCGTGGTCTGCGCGCGCCAGCGGCCGCGCTCGACAATGCCGCCGCGGTATTCAACCGTCTCCGGTGCTTCCGCCCGCGGTGAGGAAAAGGGAAGCAGGAGCGCGCAGAGCGCGAGCAGCGCGGAGAATATGCGTTTCATGGCGTTCGCCCCTTTCACGGCTTATTTCATAATAAGGCACCATTGCACAATGCGGCGGCGTGTCGGGCGGCGTCTCTTCCGCCGCCTGCGGCATGCGGATTTCTCGATTTGCCTCAAGTAAACCTTCGAAATACGCGTTTGCGTCTGACGAAAAATCCATTCGCCGGCCGCCTCATTTGTGCGGCGCTGACATAAATAAGAATACCATTATCAATGACATATTGTCAAGAACTCAAAGGAAGTGTCTTGTACTTTTGGAAACGATATGGTATAAATATGTCGACGGATTACACCGGAAGGAGACGACGCGATGTTTACAATGCCCAAGCCGCCCTATCTGGGCGCGGCGTATTATCCGGAGGACTGGCCGGAGAGCGAAATTGATCGAGATATTGAAAAGCTGCATGCCTTTGGCATCACCTGTGTGCGCATCGGCGAGTTTGCGTGGCACCGCATGGAACCGAAGCCGGGCGAATACGATTTTTCCTTCTTCCGCCGCGTGGTAGACAAGATGAAGCAGGCGAATATCGCCGTTGTCATGGGAACGCCCACCGCCACGCCGCCGCGCTGGTTCACCCGCGACTGGCCGGACGCGCTGCGGCTGGATCCGGACGGACGGCGCGTGGATCACGGCGGACGCCGGCACTGCTGCTCCAACAATCCGCACTACAACGAAGCCAGCATGCGCATTGTGGAGGAAATGGCGAAGGAATTCGCAAGCGACGAAAACATCATCGGCTGGCAGATTGACAACGAGATCTACACGGGAAACGCCGGCTGCTTCTGCCCCGAGTGCGTGAACCGCTTCCGCGCCGCGCTGAAAAAGCGCTATGGCACAATCGACAACCTGAACAATGCGTGGAATCTGAATCTGTTCAGCCAGTGGTACGATTCCTTTGAGGAAATTCCCGCGCCGCGCAACGCGTGGCACAACCCGCATCTGAAGATGGAATGGCAGACGTTCCAGAACGATTCGCACATCGGGTTTGTTCACCGGCAGGCGGAGATTCTGCACCGGTACGTCAAGGTTCCCGTGGGCACGGACACCATGCCCGTGAACGGCATGGATTACCGCCGTCTCACCGAAAAGCTGGACATTGCGCAGTTCAACCACTACAATACACCCGAGAACCTGCATTTCTGCGCCTTCTGGCACGACTATATGCGCACGTTCCTCAATCATCCCTTCTGGAACACGGAAACCGCCACCTGCTGGAACGGTTCAACGACGATTACGCAGAGCGTGAAGCCCGACGGCTTCTGCCGCGCGAACTCGTGGCTGCCGATTGCGCTGGGCGGCGAGGCGAACATGTACTGGCTGTGGCGCACGCACTGGGCAGGGCATGAGCTGATGCACGGCGCGGTGCTGGACACCAGCGGCCGGCCGATGCTCGCCGAGGAAGAAGTGAGGGAAACGGCCGCGGGCTTCCGCAAGGCCGCGGATTTCGTGCGCGAGACGAAGGTTGCGGCGGATGTGGCGATTCACTTTACCTCGCTCAACTGGAACATGTTCGAGCAGCAGGGCATCGTGAAGGGACTCAATTATCAGCAGAGCGTCGTCGGGCGGTTCTATAAGCCGCTCATCGATCTGGGTCTGCGCCCCGACGTGATCGACGCGCACGCGGCGCTGGACGGCTACCGCGTCGTGTTCAGTCCGCTGATGCTGACGCTGGAGGAGGCCGGACTTCCGCAGCGCATGGAGCAGTGGGTGCGCGAGGGCGGCACGTGGATCGTCGGCCCGCTGAGCGACGAGCGCAACCGCGACGGCGCGCGCTATACCGACTGCCTGTACGGCATGCTGGAACGCCTGATGGGCGTCGAGTGGAAATACGCGCTGCCCGACACCGAGGGACGCACGGCCGCCGCGTGGACGGACGGTACGCCTATGCCCGCCGACACGTGGTTTGAGGTGTCCAATCCCGGCAGGGCGGAGTCGCTCGCGACCATCGTGAAGGGACACCGCGCCATCCTTGGCAAGACCGTCGTCGCCCGCAGCCGCCTCGGCAAGGGACAGATCATCCTGCTGGGCGCGCTGCCTGCCCCCGAAACCACCCGTCTGCTTGCGCAGAAGCTGCTGCCCGACGCGGGCGTGTGCCTGCCGGAGGTCGTGGGCGAGGTGATTGTTTCGCCGCGCAGGGGCGCGCTGAACGGAGAAATCGTTCTGGAATACGCGGGAAAGCCCGCGTCCTATACGCTGCCCGCTCCGGCGGTCGACCTGCTTACCGGCGAAGCGCTCGCGGGAACGGTGGAGCTTGAACCCCATCAGGTGCTCGTGCTGAAGCGGTAACGGGCAAAAAAACACAAGCGGCGCGATTCCATTTCGGCAATCGCGCCGCTTGTGTTTATATGGAAGTTATTTCAGCGCGTAGGTCAGCGCGCGAATCAGCGCGTCCGCGTCGGCGGCGGAGAACTGGAAGATCGCGCCGTCGGAGCGGAGGATGAGCGAATGCTCCGCGTCCAGCTCGGAGACGGAGAAGGATACGTCCGACTGCGCGTCCGCGGTCTGTACGGAGACGGTCAGCACCGGCTCATCGGCATGCTCGGGAACGGAGGTCAGCGCGTCCTCGGCTTCCAGCGCCAGCAGGTGGGAGACGATTTCGTCATAGGAATCGGGGCTCCACTCGTTTCCGTCCAGCGACGCGCACCGCACGGTCGTTCCCTCGCCGCTCGTGGCTTCGCTCGCGGCGGCGGGCGTGGCTTCGCCCGGCGTGGCGGCGACGGTTTCCGTCCATATGCGCAGGGTGTGGGCTTCGCCGCGCACGGTCAGCGTCAGGCTCTCGATGGCTTCCGCGTCGACGGTCAGAACCGTCTTGTCGGCGTAATCCGAATAGCTGTAGTCGGCAGCCAGCTTGCGCAGCTCGTTTTTCACGCGGTATACGGCGGCGGAGCCGGGCAGGCGCACATAGTCATAGGAGCTGGAAAACTCGCCGCCGATTTCCACCTGCCATACGGTCGTTTCGCCGTCGTCGTTCAGGCTCTCCGCGCGCACGACGGCGGTCGGCGCGTCGAAGCCATAGCCGCTCAGCGCGTCCGCGTCGGCGTTCCATTCAACCAGCTCATACCACGCGAAATCGCGAATGGTATCATACAGCATCTGCGCGGTTTCGTCGTTCAGCGTGCGCGTGCCGTCCGCGGTTTCCTCATACCAGTGCGCGTTCCCGTCGTCGTCCGTGCTACAGACGAGCGTAATTTCGTCGTCCGCGCGGGTCAGCACGACGCGCTGCGCGCTTTCGCTCAGCGACGGCAGTGTTTCCTTCACGAACAAGTCGGCGAGCTTCTGGTCGAAGGCCGTCTGAAGGTCGGTTTCCACCGTGTACACAACGCTTTCGCCCGCGGTCACGCGCAGGTAATATGCGTCCGTCACGTCGTTTTTGTCTCCCTCGGCCAGCGTTATTTCGCTGCCGTCGTTCAGCGCGATCTTCACGGTCAGCGCCGGTTCGGCCAGCCCGTAGGCGCTGTCCTCCACGCCGCCGTCCAGACGGCGAGTCGCCTTCAGCGCGGATACCGCGTCGGCCATGGCCGCGGCGTCATCCTGATTCAGCCGGAAGCCGTCGTGGCCGTCCAGCGTCCAGCCGTCGTCGGTTTTCGAAATGGTGTATTCGTTTCCAAGGTTCGTCCATGTGATCGAGCGGATGTCGTCCGCCGTGAAGGATGTGGCGGCAAACGCGCCCTGCGTTTCCGTCACGGCGTTTTTGTCGCTGATGTGGCGTGTAACGAGCGTAACGCCCAGATACAGAACCAGCACCGCTGCCAGCGCACCGGCCAGAACGATCAGCTTCTTTCCCCGTTTCATTTGCGTTTCCTCCTGATAATCACGACTGCGCCCACCGCGATCAATGCCGCGGGAATCACGCCGACCAGCAGAATCGACCAGCGGCGGCTGTCGGCGGCGCTGACGGTGAGATAGCCGGTCTCCAGCGACTTGGAGCGGATGGAGATTTTGTCCTCCTGCTGCGCCATCCAGTTGATGGCGTTGACGAGCAGGTCGGCGTTCGCGCCGGACACCATGGCGTTCACGTTGTCGGTGGCGAACTGCGCGGAGGCGAACCAGACCATGTGCGCTTCGTCCTTTGAGGTAGCGGCCGCCACGTCAAACGGGCCGTCCGTGTCGCCTTCTTCTTTGTCATAGGTCGTCATGCCGTAGCCGGACTTCTTGGAGAACGCCGAATCGGACGTGGAAAGCAGCGGCGTGTAGGAGAAGCCGTCGCCGGCAGAGACGATGCCCTGCGCGATGGGGAAAAGGATGTAGTAGCCGCCGTCCCGAATCGCCTGCGTGATTTCGGTTTCGCCGATTTCCGGAAGCAGGTAGACGGGATTGCGGTAGTAGCGGTTCTGAGAGGTCTCCACAACCATGCCGTCTGTCAGCGTCATGCCCATGTGCTCGCACACGGAGAGCAGGTTTTTCATGCTGTCCGACTCCATGCAGTCGGTCGTCAGCAGGACGTTGCCGCCCGCGTCCAGATAATCGATCAGCAGCGCGGCTTCATCCTCGCTGAGGTCGGACGCGGGCGCGTTGATCAGAATCAGCCCTGCGTCCTCCGGCACGGCTTCCACGTCCATCAGGTGCAGCGACTCAAATTCGAAGTTGTCCGCCTTGATGGCTTCCGTGAAGGTTTCGCTCAGCTCCGCTTCGCTGTGGCCGGAGAGCGTGTAGATCTTCGTCAGCGAATTGCTGGAAACGTAGTTGATCGCGGCCGTCAGCGCGTTTTCGCCGTCGAACACCGTGTCGTACAGATAGTCGTAATACTGCGAATAGCCCATCTGCACATAATAATAGTACGTATCGTAGTTGTCGGACTTCATCTGCTTGAAGATGTCCGAATAATCCACATAGCGCGAGCGGTCGCCGCAGGCAACCACGACGCTGTTGGAGCGCACCGTGCCGCTGGTATATTGCCTGGCGAAGTTCGGATACAGAACCGGGTCGACCGTCTCAACGGTGATGTGCGCCGACGCGCCTTCATAGCGCTTGAGCAGGCTCAGAATCGTCGTGTTTTCGTTGCCGGACGAAGCGATCAGCGAAAGCGTCACGTCCTTTTCCAGCGCGTTCGTGATGCGCTTCGTCTGGTCGGACAGGGTGTACAGCTGGTTTTCCGTGAAATCCGGGTGCGTGACGGTTTCCGGCAGCGCGGAAACGAGCAGGTTCACGGCAATGGCAATCGCCACCACAATCGCCGACGCGACCGCGGCATAACCGCCCGCGCGCACGGAGCGACTGCCGAAGTGCTTTTTGAAAAACGCGTTCATCAGCTCCACCTCCGTTTTTCCAGCGTTTCCGTGGTAAAGAACAGGAACACGCCGATGATGGACAGGTAGTACACGATGGCGGTCAGATCGAACATGCCGCCGATGGTTCCATAAAAGCGTTCAAACAGCGACAGCTTCTTCATCAGCGCCGGGAACAGGCCGGAGAAGGCCGAAGCGTCGATGGCGTAGGCAATCAGCAGCGCGCCGACCAGCGCCGCGGCGGTCAGAAACGCGACCGATAAATTCTTCGTGAACAGATACACAATCGCCGCGAGTACCAGCGCCAGCGCGCTCAGCGCAATCAGCGAGGACGAGGACGCGGTGGATACGTAGCTGGCGAGCGAGGTCATGAAATACGTGATCAGCATGATCACCAGCGTGACCACGGCGCTGGTCACCTGATTTTCGGTGACGGAGGAAATGAACATGCCGATGGACGTCAGGCACGCGCCCAGCAGGAAGAACATCAGAATGGACGCGTAGGCCGAGCGCATGTCCACATGGCCGTAGCCGGACAGGAGCAGCGGATAGGCGCTTACGACCGCGACCGGCAGAAGCGATACCGTGAGCATGGCGAGGTACTTTCCGACCACCACGTCCGACAGACGGATGGGCAGCGAATACAGCAGCTGATCGGTTTTGCTGCGCTTTTCCTCGGCAAACGCGCGCATGGTAAGAACCGGGCAGGCAATCAGATAGATGAACGCCATCGATTCCAGCACATATTCAAACTGCGCGTAGCCGCCGGAAAGATTGATGGCCATCGTGTAGATGCCCACAAACAGCAGGATAAACGCGCCGTACAGATAGCCGGTAAAGCCGGTGAAATTGAGCTTCAGCTCCTTCAGATACACGGCTCTCATTGGTCTGCTTCCTCCTTTCCGCCGTCCGCGGCGGCTTCCTCCTCCTTGGGTTCCTCCGCTTCAGCGGAAACGGCTTCTTCCTCCTTGTCGCTGCCGATCAGCTCGAGGAACACGTCCTCCAGCGTCGCGCGCTCGCGCGCCATTTCCAGAATCGGCAGGTCGGCCTGCGCCAGTGCGCGGAACACGCGCTCGCAGACGTCGTCCGCGTCCTGCGCGCGCAGCGTCAGCCGCGCCCGGCCGTCCTCCTCGCGGGAATCGGCGATTTCCACGCCCTCAAGCCCATTCAGCGCCGAAAGCACGTCGGCAAGTGCGCCCTTCACGGTCAGATGAATGCCGTTCTGCTCCGCGAACAGCGCGGTCAGGTTTTCCGGCGTGTCGTCCGCCACCAGACGCCCGCCGGAGAGAATCAGGATTTCGTCGCAGATGGCCGAAACCTCGGACAGGATGTGGCTGGAAAGGATGACGGTGTGGTTTTTGCCGAGCTCCCGAATCAGCTCGCGAATCTCGATGATCTGTCTGGGGTCGAGACCCGCGGTGGGCTCATCCAGTATGATCACCTCCGGGTTGCCGATCAGCGCCTGCGCAATGCCGACGCGCTGGCGATAGCCCTTGGAAAGATTGCGAATCAGCCGGTCTTTCACCTCGGTTATCCGCGCGCGCTCCATGGCGGCGTTCATCTGCTTTCGCGCCTCCGCGCCCGAAAAGCCCCGCGCGCGGGCGATAAAGCGCAGATATTCCGTGGGCGTCATGTCGGTGTACAGCGGCGGAATCTCCGGCAGATACCCGATGCGCTTTTTTGCTTCCAGCGGCTCTTCAAAGATGTCGTGCCCGTCGATCGTAACCTCGCCCTCCGTGGCGGCAAGGCAGCCGGTGATGATGTTCATCGTGGTCGATTTGCCCGCGCCGTTCGGCCCGAGAAACCCGTATACCTTGCCCTTCTCAATGGTGAAGCTTACGTCGGATACGGCGGTGTGCGCGCCGTATCGCTTGGTCAAGTGACTGACCGTGATCAATGCCCTCGCCTCCCATAAAAATGTATGGAAACAGCCTATGCTTCGTTTCCTGTGACGCATGCCATTATATCGAACAATCTATATGCCCCGCGTACAAACCATGGGCGAAACGTGGTCGGAGTCTGAAGGATTCTGAAGCGGTTTCCTAAAGAAAGTGAAGCCGTGATTTGGCTTGCCGATTTTACGCAGGCATGGTATCCTACCGCTGAAAAGGAGCGTGACGGCGATGAACGGAAAGCGGCAAAAGCAGATAAAAGCCTTTCTGGTGGAGGAATTCGGAGAAGAAAAAGGCGGCGAGCTGTTCGGCAAACAGACGAAAACGCTTGACGAGTTGATCAAGACTCAGAAAAACAAGTCCGCAAGGCAGATGAAAACGCTGGCCGGGACAATCCTTCCCTGTATAGCGCTGTATAAGACGCTCTCTACAGACGGCCTTTCGCAGGAAGCCGCCTATGTGTATATGCGAGCGTACATGCTGGATAAGGCCGCCGCGCAAAAGCATGCCTCCATGGCGGGAATGGAAGCCGTGCCGGGCTTCTACGCAATCTACAGCCGTATCTTTCTGAACGTCATGCGCAAGAGCGACTTGTGGGAAAGCACGCAGCGGCGCGAGAAAAATTTCTTCGACGTCACGATTCAAAAATGCCTGTGGCATACGGCCTGCGCAGAAAACGGCTGCCCGGAGCTGCGCCGCCTGTTCTGCGATTCCGATAACGTGGCATACGGCGGCCTGAAAAAACTCGGCTTCGCCCGCACCAAAACACTGGGCTGCGGCGATGATTGCTGCGACTTTCACTTTTTCAGGAAATAAAACGGCGCCATCTCTAAGATGGATACCTTTCGGCGCTTCCGCAGAAGCTTTGCACGGCGAAATTTACAAGGCTTCGGTTGACAAAGACGCGGGGATGAATATAATATTTTAATGTTGGTTTTTGTCCCCGTACCTCAGCAGGATAGAGGGTCCGCCTCCTAAGCGGAACGCCGCGCGTTCGAATCGCGCCGGGGACGTTGCAAGGCAAGCCGAAGGTCTTTGTTTTCAGAGACCTTCGGCTTGCTTTCATTAGAGAAAAAGCACTATTGAGGCAGGAGGACGGCGTTTGCGCGTGCTTCCGTTCGATAGACGGAGGGCGTTACGCCGGTCTTGTTTTTGAACACCTTGATGAACAGGGATATATTTTGATAGCCGACCTCAAGGGCGACTTCCGCGATGGAATGATTTTCTTCTACCAGCTTGCGCTTGGCCTGTTCAATTCGGTAGGTAATGATGTATTCCTTTGTGCTTGCGTGAACCTGATCGTGGCAGAACTGGTTAATCTCGCGTGCAGGAAGACGGAAATGTTCGACCAGGTAGGCGACGTTCAGATCCGGGTTGGCATAGCTCTGGTGGATATAGTGGATGATCGCGGCAGACGTATCCTGACTCAGACGCTGCTGTTCCTCGGCAATCTGCTGGATCATCTGATCGATTAGATTGCCACAGGCTTCTTCGAAGATGGAAGGCGAGAAGGCGGTCAGGGCACGGTTCATTTCAGACTGGGAGAGCGTGCGGTGACTTTCTGCGTTGGCGGAGATGAGCATCCGCAGCAGATTCGCGCAGCTGTAGCGCATGACGGGGCGGCTGAGTGTTTCCAGTGTGTGGACAAATTCTTGCAGGGCCGTGTGCGCGGTATTGGAATCGCAGCGGGAAGCCGCGTCGACGAGGTTTCTGGCCAGAACGTAGTGAAAGCCCAGAACGTCGAGGCCAATGTGGTTGGCGGAATCGTAGCAGCGGCTGGCAATATCGGCTTCAATCCACGAAGCGGAGATGCGCTCGACGGATTCGCAGACATCGCCTGCGGTGATTTGGATGCCTTCGGAGAAGGTGCTGGTCAGATCATTGATCAGTTCGGCGGCTTCTTCTACCCTTGCGCGGGATGCGCTGCTGACGATTGCGATCGTCTGCGGGTCGTCGTGAGGGGAAAAGGCGGAAATGCAGCGGGATTCATCCGACAAGTCCTCCAGCAGCGTGAGCAGCCTTTCCTGCTGTGTGTCGGAAAGCGCGGATGTGGAGCGCAGGATGAATACGATATAGTAGTTATCGTCCGTGCGAAAGCCAAGACTCGCCAGTTGGCGGCAGGTTTCGGAATTTTGCGCCCCCTTCACAACGACCTCTAGTAGCTGCCGGCGCAGATAGGTATTCTGTTCGGCAATCTGGCGGGAAATGTTTGCGTTTCGTTGCAGAATGGTTTTGATGCTCTTTTCCAGATGAATCAGCTCGTTTGCGTCGGGTTCACCGTTTCCGTAGCGACGGGCAATATCCTGAATGGGACGATAGGATCTCCATGCCAGATAAACAGCAAGCGCCAGAGAGAATATGACGCAGAACAGGATGGCCCACAGGTTGAGCTGGCTTAAAAATGTGACGAAGCCGTATTCGCTGTTTCGGCTGTAGACCTCAATGGAGAACGCTTGACCGCGGAGCAGCCAGTCGGGCGTCGGATTTCCGAGAGAGCCGGCGGTTTCGACGACGCATTCGGAGCCGAAAAAGACGCGCAGCTCCGCTTCAATGCTGCCGCTTGCGGCGTTTAGTCGGCTCAGCATTTCGGAGCGGTCCACAAAAAAGCAGACGATGATGTCGCCATAGGGCTGGCGAAGGGGAAGTGAGTGTACGGGAAACAGCAGCAGGAACGCGTCGCTGTCTTCAAGCGGAAGAACAGTTTGCGTCTGAATGGCCTGAATGACGGAAAGCTGGCCGTTTTCCTCGGTATGCAGGGTGGAGCGAAAGAACGTCCGGGGAGTCTGCACACCGGACTGATGAAAGATGGAATCGCTGTCGCGATAGACGAGAAAGGGCTCGCCGATAAAGGTTTCCCAGAAATTGTATTGCTTCAGCTTCTCGACGATGGAAATTTCATAGTATTTGTTGCGCCGATAGTACGTGGGCTTGAAAATGATGTCGACGGTAACGTCGTCCACGATGCTTTGCATGGCGCGATACTGGTTGTTCAGCTCGTCCATCAGCAGCTGCGCCTTGTGCTCGGTGCTTCTGTATTGGGCGATATTCAGTTCGTGCACGGAAAAGAAAAACAGAAGCATGCCGATCAAGGCGCAGGAAATAAAGGCAATTCCCACGTATGAAGCAAGATAATTCTGAAACAGGCTGCGATTTCTTCGCTTGTGTTCTTTCATCGTGATGGCATTCCTTTTTCGTATTTACGGACGCGGAAGAACCCCGGCTGGAGCTCTTCCGCGATTGGAATCCGTGCGAAATCAGTGCTGGATATTCTCGTAGTAATTCTTGTAATAGCCGAGTAATTCCTGCACGCCCAGTACATCCAATTCATCGAAGAAATTGTCAATTTCGTTCAGCGGACGCACGCCGGTGATGAACTTCGCGGATTCGCTGGACACATAGTCTTCGATGATGGACTTCAGGTTCATGACAGCCTCCGTCTCCTCAGGCGTGAAGAAAATGATGTTTGGATACTGCTTTACGCCGACGCCGGGTTCGGCGAGGATGGCGTCGTACAGCATGTTGACGTATCCGTTGGCGGTGGAGTCGTTGAAATTGTCATCGGGCTTGAACAGCGCTTCCTTGTCGAGCGTCGTGTAGGCGAGACGGGTGTAGTCCGCCGGCTGATAGCCGAACACGCCATTGTCCCAGCCCTGTTTGTATGTGTAAACGTACATGCTCTCGCTTTCGTCCATATGATTTACGGTGTAATCGTAGTGGGACAGAACGCCGTTGTCGTCGATCATATATCCGCCGTATTCGTAGTTCTGCTCGTCGCCGTGAGGGAAGCCGTATTCGGCCGTAAACAGGTTGTTGGCATCGTAGAACCAGTCGATGAAGGAACAGGCCAACTCAACGTTCTTGCAATGCGAGGTAACGACCACGCCGCCGGTGGTGAGGTTGTTTTCAACCTCCGGCCAGATTCTGTGGTTGTTAATCGCGCTGGTCAGCGGAGCGACGGCCTTCCAACCGGTATACGCGTCATAATCGCTGATACCGTAGACGCTCAGGTTGTGGCAGATCATGGCGGACTTGCCCTCCGCGACGTTGGCCTTGATCTGGTTGGAGTTTGTCTGGGTGTAGTAGTCGTCTGTGATCAGACCTTCCGTGAACAGCGTGTTCATGGTGGTCAGATAGTAGGTGTAGACGTCCCTGTCGGCATAGGACAGAACCACTTCCGCTTCCTGTCCGTCGGTGTACTTCAGGGCCGGGTTGAAACCGGTATTTCCGCTGGTGGCAAGACCCGCCGAGGCGAAGATCAGGTTTGAAATGTTGACGCTTTTGTTGAATTCGCAGGGGATCACGCCGTCGAGCTTTTTGAACTCGCGCAGCATGTCTACGATGCCTTCCATGGTGTCCGGAATGCTGTCGTAGCCGATGCGATCCAGGGCTTCTTCATACATAAGCTGATTTATCCGACGATGGAAGCGCCGCTGAGCTATACCGGGAAAAATCGGATGACGGAAGGCTTTCGCGAGTATTTTGATCTTCCCTCCGGCGGCAGCGTCGAGCTTTCCTGCTTTCTCTATTCAGGGCGGCCGCGCTGGGAGTGCTACGGCTTTGCTTCGGTGCTTCCGGTTGCACTGAGCGTGCTGCATCATGAGCATTTGCCGGCGATGGCGACGGCGGACGTGCGGGAGGTATGTCTGCACTATCTGCAAAGCGCCCGCAACGAGACGATGGGGGCAGTGAGTTTTGGTGCCGAATGCAGGGACTACACGCATCCGATTGGCAACGACCAGCGTGGCGGGCCATGGGAAGGAATCACGCTGGAGGCAATCGAAGCCAATCCGTCGCTCAACCATATGATGTATAAGCCGTGCGGAATGGGCATGGGCTTTTCGTCGCAGGGCATGATGATTCTGCGCATGCTGCTCAGAGACGCGCTGGATGAAGGAAATGAAGAACAGGCAGACGAGGTTCTTCAAATTCTGGAAAACTGGGTGCGTATGCAGCGCCCGAACGGACTGGTGTCGCTATGGTATCCAAAGGAGCGCGAGGAAGCCGACCCGTCCAGCCTTGGGTGGGGCATGGGTGAGATGGCCAAAATCTATGCGCTGCTGTCAGAGCGCGGCATGGAATGTCCGGATTTTCTGACATTTACTCGAAAGCTTGCGGATTTCTTTGTCGAGCATTTTTCCGAAGAGGATCCGTTCGGCAGGCTGTGGACGCTGGATGGAGAAAAGAAGGCATCGGGTGGCTGCAATGGGTCGTTTGTCGCAAAGGGGCTATTGGAGCTGTACGAGGTTTGCGGAGACGGGCGCTATCTTACATGCGCGCGAAAGGCGTATGAGGCGTACTTCCGACGCGATCTGCGCTTCTTCCGCTGCTCCGCGGGCGCGATTGACTGTGACAGTGTCGATAAAGAGTCGGCCTTCCCGCTGATTTATTCCGGCCTGGCACTCTGGAAAGAACTGGGCGAGCGGAGATACCTTGAAATGGCGGAGCAGGCGGCGTTCTACTTTCTGTCGTGGATGTTCTGCTATGACGCGGCCTATGAAGAGACCAGCGACTTTGCCCGAATGGGATACTTCACCAGCGGAGGAACGGTCGTCTCCGCGGAGCACCAGTGCATCGATCCGTATGCGTCCGTGGCGGTGCCGGATTTACTGGACTTGTATGCGCAAACAGGGGAAGCGGTCTGGAAGCAGGCGGCGCACATGATTTGGGCGAATACGACGCAGTGTCTGGCCGGAAAGCAGGGAATGCACTTTCACGGCATGGAGCGTCCGGCGGGCGCGCAGAATGAATGCTTCGCGCAGACGGTATGGAGCAAGTATCGGAGCAATCCGCGCGAGAGTCGGGGGCACATGAACGATTTTATCGGCATATGGCTGTGCTGCTTCAAGCTGTATACGATTGAACGCGTGGGAACACTGGATGAGATGTGAAAACGCACGAAGCCGCGGTTTTGAGCCGCGGCTTCATTGATGATGCGGTTAGATTTCCTCGCCCTTCTTATAGCGGTCGAGAAGCTTGACGATGCGGTTGAGGGGGTTAATCAGGCTATCGAGGCTATGGTCGTGGTTCAGGGTTGCGATGATGTAGGACATGTATTTGCTCATGTCCACCTGAATGAACCACGGCGCGCTCGTGACCTCGGGCGGCAGGTAGCACAGGTTGGTGCCGAGCACGCCGGCGAGGTAGCCCTTCTTATACAGGTCGTTGAAGGTCTTGATGCCGTTGGTGAAGAAGCAGAACGTGGCCGCGATATAGATGCGGCGCGCGTGACGGCGGTGGAGATCCTTGACCAGATCGATCATGCTGTCGCCGGTGGAGATGATGTCGTCGGCGACGATGACGTCCTTGCCCGCGACCTTGGAGCCGATGTAGACGTGCTCAAGGATGGGGTTGCGGCCGTTGACGACGGTGGAATAGTCGCGGCGCTTATAGAACATGCCCAGATCCAGACCGAGCACGGAGGAATAGTAGATGTTGCGGGACATGGCGCCTTCGTCGGGGGAGACGATCATCATGTGCTCCTTATCCAGCTGCAGATCCTTCACCTTGCGGCACAGCGCCTTCAGCGTCTGGTACGTGGGCATGAAGGATTCGAAGCCGGTCAGCGGGATGGCGTTCTGCACGCGCGGGTCGTGCGCGTCGAAGGTGATGATGTTTTCAACGCCCATGGAGGAAAGCTCCTGCAGCATCAGCGCGCAGTCCATGCTTTCACGGCTGGTGCGGCGGTGCTGGCGGCTCTCGTAGAGGAAGGGCATGATGACGTTGATACGGCGCGCCTTGCCGCTGATGGCGGCGATTACGCGCTTGAGGTCGGCGTAGTGGTCGTCGGGCGACATGGGAACGGGCTTGCCGTACATGGTGTACTGAATCTGGTGGGCGGTGACGTCGGTAATGATATAGATGTCGTAGCCGCGGACACTCTGCGTAAGCAGACCCTTACCCTCGCCGGTGCCGAAACGCGGGCACTTCGCGGAGAGCAGGAAGGTGCTCAGGTTGTAGCCAGGGAAGGTATACAGATCCTCGCTCTGCTCGCCCCGACCCTCGCGCCAGTCTCTCAGGTACTGGTCTACGCGCTGGCCGATGGCTTCACAGCCGGCCATGGCGATGATTCCAAGCGGGCCGATGGGGCGGGTTTCAAAGGGTTTCCAGCTGACTCCGGAAGGCACTTCATTCACGTCAAACATCTCCATTCGTTCTACTGGAATTCCATTATAGCATGCGCATGTTCCCCGCGTGGAAGGTTTTCTGATAAAATTGAGAAAAGAATCGAGAAGTTGCCCGATGTTTGTCGGAATTCCACCGCGGATGAATTTTCGCTTGCGTTTCCGGCGCGCGGATGGTACAATACAGTCAAACCCAAAATTGTAATGAAAGGATGTTTTTTCTCATGAAAATTGCAGTCAGTTCCTACAGCTTCAGTCAGGCCATGCGCGACGGCCGCATGACGATCATGGACGTGATCCCCAAGGCGAAGGAAATGGGCTATGAGGGCGTGGAGATCGTTCGCGGCGGCTGGTCGGACGAAGAGATGCGCGCGATGGCTCCGAAGCTGAAGGCGCAGAGCGAGGAGTACGGCATGCCGATCATTGCCTACATGGTGGGCGCGGACTTCATTCGCAACGGTCTGGACGCCGAGGTCGGGCGCCTGAAGCGCGAGGCCGAAGTCGCCGCGCTGCTGGGCGCGCCGCGCATGCGCCACGATTCCACCGGCGGCCGCGACGCGAACGACAACCCCGTGTCCGTGGAAGAGGCGCTGCCGATCGTGGCCGAGGGCTATCGCCGCGTGACGGAATTCGCCGCGGGTCTGGGCGTACATACGATGATCGAAAACCACGGCTATTTCTTCCAGGACGCCTGCCGCGTGAAGAAGCTGATTGAAACCGTCAACCATCCGAACTTCGGCTGGCTGATGGACATGGGCAACTTCATGTGCGCCGACGAGAAGCCCGTCGAGTCCGTGAAGATTGCCGCGCCCATGGCCGTGCACGCGCACGCCAAGGATTTCTTCCATAAGGAAAAGGGCGAATATGTTCCCAACGGTCAGGGCTGGTTTGGCACCCGCGGCGGCAACGCACTGCGCGGAACCATCATCGGCCACGGCGCGGTGAACGTGCCCGAGTGCCTGAAGACGCTGCGCGCGGCCGGTTACGACGGCTGGCTGAGCGTGGAATTCGAGGGCATTGAGGACTGCATCACGTCGCTGGAAGCGGATCTCAAGAACCTGAAGGAAATGCTCGCGTAAATGGACGCACTCAAGGTAATCGCGCGCCTGCGGTGCGATTTCCCGACGAAGTTCGGTCTGCCCAGACAGAGCGGCCTGAACGACGCGCTGAAGGGAAAAATCGTGTTCGAACCGGCGTATCGCAACCCGGACGCGGTTCGGGGCATCGAGGCGTATTCGCATCTGTGGCTGATCTGGGGGTTCTCCGTTCCGGAGAAGGAAAACTGGTCGGCGACGGTGCGTCCGCCGCGGCTGGGCGGAAACGAGCGCGTGGGCGTGTTTGCGACCCGTTCGCCGTTCCGCCCCAATCCGCTGGGGCTGACGCTGGTGAAGCTGGAGGGCGTGGACAGGCAGGACGGCACGTGCGCGCTGCTCGTGTCCGGCGCGGACATGATGGACGGAACGCCCATCTACGATATTAAGCCCTACCTGCCATACGCCGATAGCCGACAGGACGCGAGCGGCGGCTTTGGCGAGCGGATGAAGGACTATCGCCTGCGCGTAATCGCGGATGAAGCGCTGCTTCGCCCGATTCCGCCGGAGAAGCGCCCCGCGCTGATCGCGGCGTTGGAGGGCGACCCGCGCCCGGCCTATCAGCACGACCTGACGCGCGTGTACGGATTCCTGTACGCGGGCTTCGACGTGCGGTTCACAGTGGAGGGAGATACGCTCACCGTGGTGGAAATCCTCAGACAGAAATAAGAAAACCGCGCTTCCGACCAGCATGATCGGAGGCGCGGTTTCTTACAGGCGCTTGGAAAGATAGAGCACGAGATCGTCGTCGTTTTCGCAGGGCGTATAGGATTCGCATACGCGGTCTTTGTACCATACGCCGCTGCCGTCGGGGATGTAGCCGCGCTTGACGTACATGCGCTGGGCGGCGCCGTAGCCGCTGTGCAGACCTATGCCGAGGTATACCGTGTCGGCATAGCGGGCGGCGATGGTTTCGGCGACGTCCATCAGCCGGGAGCCGACGCCGCGCCTGCGGAATTTTTCCAGCACGCCAAAATCAACGATCTCCGGAAGCCCCTTTCCGCCGAACGCGCCAGTCTGCGCGTCGGGATATACGTTGATGTAGCCCGCCACGTTGCCGTGGAAGTCCGCGGCCAGCGCGATAGCCTTGCCCGCGTCGCGGTCGCGCAGACGCATGCGGTACTTTTCCGGGCTCGCGCCGAGCCAGCCCTGCAGCACCTCTTCCCGGGCAATCGTCTCGGCGTCGGCTTCGCACAGGTCGCGAATGGTGATCGCTTCGTCCTGGTAATAGATCATGGGAGACTCCTTCGTTATGTTTTCAAGATTATAGCATGCGCGCGCGGCGAAGTCAAGAAATGCGATTTCGCTTGCATTTCGCGCGGTTTTGACGTATATTGAAATAAAGAAGATGCGGAGGTGACGCGCGGATGGCGGAGCGGAGCAGCACGCGGTTTCGGGAAAACAGCAATGAGGAATGGCTGGAAAAATTTACGCCGGAATTTCCGTATCAGTGCTCGCGGGTGTACCTGAACAACCGGGATGTGTTCTGGCACTGGCACGGCGCGGTGGAGCTGTTTTATATGGAAAGCGGCGCGCTGACCTATTATACGCCGCAGGGGCGCGTGTTCTTCCCGGAGGGATCGGGCGGGCTGATCAATTCCGACGTGCTGCACCGAACCACGCCGCAGAGCCGGGAGCAGAAAACAATGCAGCTTCTGCATCTGTTCGACGCGTCGCTGCTGGCGGATCATCCGGGCGGGCGAATCATGCGCCGGTACATTCTGCCGCTGATTTCGCCTTCACGCCCGGAGGTGCTGGCGCTTTCCCCGGAGAACCCCGCGCATGCGGAGACGCTCGCGAAGCTGCGCGCGTCGTTTGCGCTATCGGAGGACGAGCTTGGCTACGAGCTGAAGCTGCGCGAAGCGCTGACGGGCATATGGCTTGACCTGTTTCAGCTGTTTCCCGCGGAAGCGGAGCGCCGGGACGACGGAAACGGCGCGCTCAAGCAGATGATGACCTATGTTCAGGAGCACTATGCCGAGCCGCTCCGCATCCGGGATGTGGCCGCGGCCGGGTTTGTGAGCGAAAGGGAATGCTATCGCGCGTTCCACGACGCGCTGCACGCGTCGCCGCTGGAATACGTGACGGACGTTCGTCTGCGCCACGCGTGCGCGCGGCTCGCGAAGGGGAGCGAGTCCGTGACGGGAATCGCGCTCGCCTGCGGCTTTGGCAGCGCCAGCTTTTTCGGTAAGGTTTTCCGCGCGCGCTTTGGCGCGACGCCGACCGAGTATCGACGGAGTTGGCAGGATTCTACCATATAACGGCGCGATATGCATAGCGCCATGGCCTTCGAATGCGGTAAAATGCCAGCGTAATGGCACTTTATCCGTGATTCGGAGGGGCGAAACATGGCAAACCGCGATTTGACGAAGGGAGAGCCTGGCAGAATTCTTCGAGCGTACTGCCTGCCGATGTTTGGAAGCGTTTTTTTCCAGCAGATGTACAATCTGGCGGACAGCTTCACGGCTGGACGGTTTATCGGCGAAGCGGCGCTGGCGGCGGTGGGAAACAGCTATGAGCTTACGCTGATTTATCTGGCCTTTGCGCTCGGCTGCAACACGGGCGCGTCCATGGTTGTGGCCCGTTACTTTGGGGCTAAACGGTATGACCGCGTGAAAACCGCCATTTTTACCGCGCTGATTGCCACGGGCGTCGTCTGCGTCGCGCTGCTGCTGGCCGGAATGGCGCTGGCCGCGCCGCTTTTGAGGGCGATTCGAACGCCGAGCAACACGTTCAGAGATTCCATTACCTATTTGAAAATCTATACGGCCGCTTTGCCGTTCGTCTTCTTCTATAATGTGACGAACGGTATCTTTTCCGCGCTCGGCGATTCCAAAACGCCGTTTCTGTTCCTCGTCGTCTCCTCCTGCGCCAATGTCGCGCTGGATATTCTGTTTGTGGCGAGGCTGGGCATGAAGGTGTCCGGCGTGGGATGGGCGACGTTCCTCTGTCAGGGAGCGGCCTGCATACCGGCCGCGATTGTACTGGTGAAGAAAATCAAAAAGCTTGAAGCGGGTGCGGCTCCGGCGTTCGAACGGCCGGTGCTGCGGGAATTTGTGCGCGTGGCGGTGCCGGGTGTGCTGCAGCAGGGCGTGGTCGCCGCTGGAAACATCGCGATTCAGGGCGTTGTCAACGTTTACGGCGCGGCGGTGATGGCGGGCTATTCTGCCGCCGTGAAGATGAACAACCTTGTGACGGCCTGTTTTTCGACGATTGGCAGCGGCGTTTCGAACTTCACCGCGCAGAACCTTGGCGCGGCGCGCCCGGAACGCCTTCGCGGCGGGTTTCGCGCGTCCGTCTGGCTGGTGTGGACGATTGCGCTTACGATGTGCCTGATTTATGAGCTGATTCCGGGGCGGCTGGTGCGCGTTTTCCTGACGGACGCATCCGACAAGGCGCTGAAGACGGGCGTGGATTTTCGGCGCATCGCCGCGCCGTTCTATTTCGCGCCGGCGGTCAAAATCATGTGCGACGGCGTGCTGTGCGGCGCGGACAAGATGAAGCACGTCGTGTTCACGATTTTTCTCGACCTTTCGCTGCGCGCGCTGACGGCGGCGGTTTGCTCGGCGGTGTTCGGCACGGCGTTCAGTGTGTGGTTCGCGTGGCCGATCGGATGGGTTATTGCTGCGGTGACAACGGGAAGCCTGTTCCGACAGGTACTCTGGCGGCACGTAGCGCAGGTTTCAAACGAAGGCCTGAACGAGCGTTTTGAAGGAAATGGGGGATGAAGGTGAGCCGGTTTCAGATGAGCGCACAGGAAAGGGAAGCAATTCGCACGGCGGCAAGGACGACGAAGGACGAAACCGTGCGCCGTCGGCTGAATGTGTTGCTTATGCGCTGCGATGGGTACACGGTGCGGGAAATCGCGGAGCGCACGGGGCTGCAGATCGACAGCATTTTCAAGATGTGCCAGCGATACCGGGAGGAAGGGCTGGAATCGTTCGCGACGAACAAATACGGCGGCAACCATCGGGCGTTGAGCGAGGAGCAGGAAAGACGGATCCTGTCGCGCTTTGAAAAGGCGGCCGTGGCGGGTCAGCCGGTGCAGGCCATGGAAATCAAGGCGGCCTTCGATCAGGCGCGCGGCCGGGAGACGGGCTGCGGGTACATCTATATGCTTTTGAAACGCCATGGGTGGCGGCGTGTGACGGAGAAGTCAACCTCCGCGCACACGCCCGCCGCGCGCTGGGTTCCCGAAACGCTCCGCGCCCGGGGCTGACGGGCAAATCCGCACAGACGGAATCGGGGAGACGGCTGCGGATACCTTTATTTGAAGCGGCATGAGCGACGGAGAAGCCAGCGTCCGATCACCCACATACAGAAAACGGCTCCGCCCGATCAGGGAACGGAGCCGTTTACCATGCGGAGATATTTGCGAAAGCGCCGCGCTTACGGTTTGCCGGAGGTATCCTCTTCGCGAGTGCTGACCGTCGCCTGCGGCGAAGCGGCGCTCGAAAAGACAGGGTTCGGATTGACAGGCGCGGAATCGGAGAAGAGCAGCGCCTGTGTCTGCTCACCAGCGTAGCCATCGACCTTCAGGTTGGCAACCTGCTGAAAGGTCTTGACAGCTGCCAGCGTGCCAGTACCATAGTCGCCGTCCACAGCGCTGTCTGCTGGAAGGTATTTCAGCTCAATCAGACGTTTCTGGAGAAGCTGCACAGGATACATCTTCGTTTTGGGGCCCATGACGACATATGTATCGTATACATAAGGGGAAGGCGAAGGAATAGGCACCTCAAGCGCGTTCGTCGTAAGAGGTGTTGTTTCGTTTTCCTCAAAGCCGAGCAGCTCGTTGAGTGTTACCAGTCGGTATCCCTGGCTGACGGCATAGGGGATAAACTCCTGAAGCCGTTTGAGATCTGTGTTTGTTGTATGGAACAGGTAGATACCGCCGGGGCGCAGATGCTTTTTAATGGCAGAGATGTCGGCATTGCTGCCGCTGTAGGACCAGCTCGCGATTCCCCAATAGCCGAGCTGATCCAGATATTGATGAGAGCGAGGATCCTTTTCCCCATTGCCGCCCTGCATGCGCAGAAAATGCATCTGATAGTTTTACGCCCAGCGTATCGTTCACCAGCATCTGCTGCTTGCAGACGGCATTGGCAAGGCCGGCTTCGTCTTCCATATACAGACGATTATGGCCGTAGGTGTGATTTTCGATTTCGAAGCCCAACTCTTCGTAGGCTCGTTTAACGGTTGAACGGATATCCTCACGCTCCAGCATTTTGCCGATCGGGAAAAGCGTCAGCTTGGCGTTGTAATCCTTGGCAAGCTGACAGATTTTTTTCAGGTTCGTGGGCTGCAGCAGGTCGTCTACGGTGACGGCAATAACCTTTTCAGAGGTGTCCACCTTCTCGTAAATGGGAAGGTATCCATTTACCGCATGACTTTGCTTGGCGGGAGCAGGGGATGGCGTTGGAACCGACATGGGCGTTTCAGCCGGCACAGAGGTATCCTCCGGCACGGGTGTTTCGGTGGCGGCGGGCGCGGTTTGCTGGCTGGTAAGGTCGGGCGTGCTGCGGCGACCGGAGCAGTCGCGGGACAAAAGCACAATCACCACAACGATTTCGATCAGGAGTGCCGCAACTACAATGCCGATAATTGCGGTGCGCTTCTGCTTACGGCGGCGATATCGTTCATTCCTGTAAGGCATGATGAAAAAGCATCCTTTCGTAGATGGTGTGGAGACAGATTAATCCTCCGTCTCCGTATATAATTTTATCATAGTACAAAAGAAATTTCAAGGCGTACATGTCGATCAAAGGGAATTTCACAGGAAAAGGAATAAAAAAAGCGGTTTTGCCCACTTCCATGAACAAAACCGCAGAGACGGATGAAAAATTGCGTGTCTTCGTTCCGGCAGCGCCGACTTACGATTCGCCCGTAGTATCTTCTTCGTATGCGCTGGGCGTTGCCTGCGGAACGGAAGGATCCGAGGATACGGGGTTCGGATTAACGGGCGCGGAGTCCGAGAAAAGCAGAGCCTGCATTTCGGGCTCGGCATATTCGCTGATTTCCAGTCCGGCCGCCTGCTGAAAGGCCTTGACGGCCGCGCGAGTGCCAACGCCGTAGTCCCCGTCTACGACGCTGTTTGCGGGTAAATACTTCAGCTCGATCAGGCGCTCCTGTAGAAATCGCACAGCATACATCTTCACCTTTGGCCGTATGCGAATATACGTATCGTATACATACGGCGAGGGCGAAGGCATGGGAACGCTGAGCGGATCTGTCGTAAGCGGGGTGGTTCGGTTTTCCTCAAACCCGAGCAGTTCATTGAGGGTTACTAACCGATAGCCCTGACTTACGGCGTAGGGAATGAATTCGCTCAACATTCGAAGATCCTTGCTTGTGGTGTGAAACAGATAGATGATGCCGGGACGCAGGTGCTTTTTCATGGTGCTGATGTTGACGCCGCCGCTGCTGTAGCTCCAGTTTACAATCCCTCTGTAGCCGAGCTGATCCAAATACTGATGGGAGCGCGGGTCTGTTTCGCCATTGCCGCCGGGCATGCGCAAGAAATGCATCTGGTAGTTTACTCCCAGAACGCTGCTTACCATCTGTTGCTGTTTGAAGATTGCCTCGGCCATTTCAGAATCGCTCAGCATGTACAATTTGTTGTGGCCGTAGGTGTGATTTTCAATTTCAAACCCCAAGTCCTCATAAGCATGCTTGACGGTGCTGCGCACTTCGCTGTTCTCCAGCATCTTACCAACGGGAAAAAGCGTCAGCTTGGCATTGGAATCCGCGGCAATTTGACAGATCTGCTTCAGATTTTCGGGCTGGCCAAGGTCGTCCACTGTGATGGCAATGATCTTCTCATCCATTTCAAGCTTCTGATAAATGGGAAGATAGCCATCCACCGCATAGCTCCGCATGGCAGGCGTGGGAACCGGCGTGGGCTCCTCGGTTGGAGCGGGGGTATCCGCGGGCACGGGCGTTTCGGTGGCGGTGGGCGCGGTCTGCTGGCTGGTGATGTCGGGCGTGCCGCGGCGGCTGGAGCAGCCGTGCGACAGGAGCACGATCATCACGATGATTTCAACAAGCAGCGCCAGCACCACGATGGTCACGATTCGATTGCGCTTCCGTGCGCGGCGGCGATATCTTTCATCCCGGTAAGGCATGGAAAAGCTTCCTTTCGTAGGCGGGCATTCGGGCAGCATTGCACAATTCGGCGGCGCGGCGGATAACGTCTTTTCCGTCGTGCAGATTCCTTGATTTACATCCGGCAAACCTTTGAAATCTGCGTTCGCCGGCCGCCTCATTGCGCGGTATGGCTTCAGGGTTTCTTCGGCACCAGCATCGGCATGTACAGGCCGCCCTGCACGCTGCGCGCGATGAAGGAGACGAACCGGCCGGACCTGGTGTCGTACCAGTCGGAGAACGGCACGCGCGTATCGGTCGTGCGCAGGCAGTGCGCGAGAGGCGCGATCAGGCCGCGGAACGTGGCGGCACTCTGCGCCATCGACGCTGTCCAGATCAGCCAGTCGCTCTTTGTGTAGTCCGCGCGGGAATCCAGCGGCAGACCAAATTCGTTGACGCGGGGCAGATAGCTGTCCGTCTCGCGGGCGTAGAAGTCGACCGGCAGCAGGTTCAGGTTCAAAACCAGATCCCACACCAGATTGTACTTCATGCTCCAGCCGGTGCGGTCGAAGGTCAGGGCGGTGAAGTCGCCCGTCCGCGCGCGCTCAAGCCAGCTTTTCGCCATCGCGTGCGCGCGCTTGTCCCACCTGCGCGCTTCCGCGTCGTGACCCAGCCGCTTCAGGATGCGGGCGTAGCAGGCGATGCCGACCACAGCCTTGGCGGACAGGTTGACGTTGCGCGCCAGATGACCGGCGAAGTCGTCCGTGCAAAGCTGCTCGCCCGGATCCTCGCCGAACTCGTCCAGATAGCGCACCCACTTGCGCAGGGTTTCGGCGTGCTTGCGAAGCAGATCGTCCTTTGCGCCGAAGGAAACGGCGGTTTCCAGCATCACGAGCATGTTGCCGCATTCCTCGACGGGCATCTGATAACGGGGATTGTACACCTTCACGCCGGCGGGATAGAGATAGTAGGGCAGCGGCGTGCTGCCGTTGCGGATGTGACCGGCGGCGTACACCTGACCGGTGGCGTAGGGATAGCGGCCCACGTCGTGCGGCGCGAAATCCTCGCCCCAGACGGGCATTTCGGCGAAGGCGAGCACGGGGCGGCACAGCGCGTTGACCAGCTCCGGGCAGTACTTCAGGAAGATCGGGATGGACGGATAGCTCACGTCTACAGTGCCGATACAGCCGTTGGAGTCGTTTTCCTTGGAAAGCAGCGCCATTTCGCCCTCGGGCGTGGCGATCAGCTTGTGCGCGGCGAAGGTGTGGCGCCAGCCCGCGGCGGCGATCAGCGCGTAGTCGGCGCCGCCCTTGTCCATGGCTTCGTCCAGCACGCGCGCGTCCAGCTCGTCGCAGGCGGCGGACAGTCTGTCCTTGCGGGCGGCGAATTCAACCAGCGCCTGAACGAGGGTTTTTCCGTTTCGCGCGTACCACGCGCGGCACAGCGCGCCGAAGTAATTGATGGAAGCGATGTCATCATAGCCCAGCATGAGGTAGCGGTGAACCGTATCGCCGGAAACGGTGAAAGCGGCTTCATAGCCTACGCCGTCCGCGTTTACGGAAACCGGGTCGGGGGAAGCAATGTACAGATAGCCCCAGTCGATGGTGATGCGGTCGCCGCTGTGTCCGAGCACGCGCTGCTGCGTCTGACCGACGAAGGCGACGTTCAGACCGCTGATCACGTAGTGATCGAAGCTCAGCATGGGCTGCAGGGAGTCGTTATAGCACAGGGTGGAGGAAGCGTTCATGCGCACGGCGACCTTGTGCGTCCTTCCGTCCACGGCGCGCGCGGCGAAGCGCACAAAGGTGATGGGGGTGGAGAGCGCGTCCAGATCGTCCGGCAGCGCGGGGGTCTGGAAGGTGACGGTCAGCTCAACGCCCGCGGCCTCCATCACGCTGATCGTGGCGGTGGGCGTCACGCGCAGGGCGGTGGTCTTCATCGCGGGAATATTGACGCGTCCGCTCAGGAAGCGATAGCGCCTGCCGTCGATTTCGGCGACGCCGGTCATGTCCTTCACTTCTCCGCTCCAATGAACGGGGTGCGCGTCGGTCAGCGTGTCGCCGGGCAGCCAGATGGAAAAATAGGGGTCGTTTGCAATCAGCGGAAGGGCGGGCAGACGATCAATGCTCATGTGTGATCTCCTTCGTAAGGCGGAAAGCCGCCATTTTTACACGTATAGTGTACCATAGTTCAAGGCAAATTTCAAGGCGCGCCGTCAGCGGAACGTGATTTCGCGGGCGCAGTCGCGGAAGCCGCCGCCGGTAACGATCTGTGGAATGTCGGAGGGCAGCGCGTCTTCAAAATCGAAGTGCAGATGCCCGGCCAGGATGGCGCGGATGGCGGGCTCGTGATTTACATAATCGATGAAGTGCAGCGTGTCGTCGTCCGGCTTCTGCTGAACGCGGCGATCCTCGCTGTAGCCTGTCATCAGGGCTTCCGGCGTGCCGGTCAGATAGGCGCAGGGCTGCTTATCCACATTGATCGCGTAATCATACAGCTTCTGCGTGTGTAGCGGGTTGTGCAGCAGCAGAACGATGGGCAGGCCGCGCGAGACCTCCAGCTTCAGGCGGCGAAGCTGCCCCGCATCGAAGCGGTAGTAGCCGTCGTCCATGGCCACAAAGTTGATTCCGCCCATCACGCGGCTGTCGCAGAGCAGGTTGTTTTTGAAATACGCCTGCACAAGGGCGTAGGTCTGCATGCGGTAGGCCACATCCTCAAACGCTTCGCCGACATACTGGCTGTATTCGTGGTTGCCCGCGCAGAGGAAATAGTCCACCCTGTCCAGCTGGGCCTTGGCGTATTCGAGGTTTTTGAAGGATACGAAATCCAGAATGTCGCCGGTGTACAGAACCGGCAGCCCGTGCGTGCAGGCATAGTCGATCTGCTGCTCGAACAGGGCGAGGTTGTCGCCGGTGGGCTGATTGAAGTACGCACTGCGCGAAACGGCCAGCGCGCGCTTGCGCTCGTCGTCCCGTTCGTCGGCCAGCGCGACGTGGGTGTCGCTCAGATGCAGCGCGGTGAAGGGGGCGGGCAGACCGATGTCCAGCGTGGTGCGGGTGATCTTCATGGGGCATTCCTCCCGTTTCTGCATTGGTTTATCACCATTATATCGCCATGCGGCGGGTTTGCATGTTAAAATCTGTCGCATTCGTGAAGCGAGCCGGGGCGGATGCTATAATGCTGGCAGGGCAGAACCGAAACGGGAGGAAGTTCGGATGGAAAACATCGTGAATATCGTCAATTTCATTCGCGGCGCGGAGCCGCGGCGGCGCTGGATCGATCTGGTGGAGCCGGTGCGCGAGCAGATTCGCCTGATGAAGGAAAATCATCTGAAGGGCACGTTTCTCGTGCAATACGACGCGATGCTGCGCGAGGACATCCTTTCGCTCCTGAAGCCGCTGGATCCGGAGCAGTTCGAGCTGGGCATCTGGTTTGAAATGAACCAGCCGCACGTGGAGGCCGCGGGGCTGAAATGGCGCGGGCGGCCGGGCTTCGAGTGGGACTGGCACGCCAACGTGGGCTTCTCGGTGGGCTACCTTCCGGAGGAACGCGAGAAGCTGACGGACGTGATCTTCGAGAAATTCCGCGAGTGCTTCGGAAGGGACGCGCGCTCGGTCGGCTCGTGGATGATCGACGCGCACACGCTGGCGTATATGGCCGATAAATACGGCATTGTTGCCAGCTGCAATTGCAAGGATCAGTGGGGCACGGACGGCTATACGATCTGGGGCGGCTACTGGAATCAGGCGTATTATCCCAGCTGCAGAAACGCGCTGTGTCCGGCGCAGACGGAAGCGGGCGGCATTCCCGTGCCGGTGTTCCGCATGCTGGGCAGCGACCCGGTGTCGCAGTACGATCTGGGACTGTCGGTGGAAAACGGCGCAACCGAACTGCAGGGCGTGGAATCGCTGGAACCCGTGTACGCGGCGGGCGGCGGCAAGCCCGCGTGGGTGGACTGGTTCCTGCGGCAGAATTTCCGGGGCGGCAGTCTGGCGTTCGCCTACGCGCAGGCCGGGCAGGAAAACTCGTTCGGCTGGCCGGCGATGAAGGCAGGGCTGGAATATCAGTTCCCGTTGCTCGCGAAACTGCGCGACGAGGGCGCGCTGCGCGTGGAACGGCTGGATGAGAGCGGCGAATGGTTCAAACGCCAGTTCCCGCTTACGCCCGCCACGGCGGTGTGCGCGCTGGAACCGTATGAGGACAGGCGGGCGCAGTCCGTGTGGTACGATTGCGTGCACTATCGCGCGAATCTGTATCGCGACGGCGAGGGCCTGCGGCTGCGCGACCTTACGCTGTTTGACGAACGCCGCGAGGAGCGCTATCTGCATGCCGCGTGCGAAACGGAATACCTCGTATACGAGAACCTGCCCATCGTGGACGGAAATCGCATGAGCGGGGGCGGCGTTCGGGCGGGCGCGTGGCTGCGCGCGGAGGAAATCGGGAGTTTTGAGGTAAAGGAAGAGGGAGAGTCGCTGCGCGTCGGCTATGGCGCGGGCGAGCTGCTGCTGACGCCGGACGGGCTTCAGTTTACCGGCGGCGCGGCGCTGTGCTTCCGCTGGAAGATGGAAAAGCGCGCGTTCGTCCGCAGGGACGGGCGGCGGCTGCTCTTTGCCCACGGCGGCAGGGAATACGCGCTGTGCGTGGACGCGGGCGAGATTTCAGAGGGCGACGCGCCGGTGATTCAGCCGGAAAATGGGAAAATCGCGCTGTCCTTTGATCGCATGGAAGCGGGGGGAAACGCGTGATTTCGATGACGCGAATGTATTGCCGCGCGTTTCAGTCTGTGTTCAACCTCGGCGCGCGGCTCCTGAAGTGGCGCATGCCGTCCGTCGAAAGCGGCGTGGGCAGCGTTTCACGCATTCCGGCGCTGCTGCGCGGGCAGAACGCGAAGCGGCCGATGATCGTCACCGGCCCGCGCGTGCGGCGGCTGCTTCTGCCGGAGATTCTGAAGGAGCTGGACGCGGCGGGAATCGAGTATCAGATTTTCAGCGACGTGGAAAGCAACCCGACATCCGATACCTGCGAGAAAATCCGGGACGCGTATCTCGCGTCCGGCTGCGACAGCTTTCTGGCCGTCGGCGGCGGCAGTCCCATGGACGCGGCCAAGGCGGCCGCGGCGCTGGTCGCGCGGCCGGGCAAGACGGTGCGGGCGCTCTCGGGTCTTCTGAAGGTGCGCCGGGCGATTCCGCCGTTCATTGCCGTGCCGACCACGGCCGGAACCGGCAGCGAAACGACGATCGCCGCGGTGATCACCGATTCAAAGACGCACCATAAGGCGGCGATGATGGACCTCGTGCTCGTTCCCCGCTGCGCGGTGCTCGACCCCGTGCTGACGGCGGGACTGCCGCCGCAGGTGACCGCCGCGACCGGCATGGACGCGCTGACCCACGCGGTGGAAGCGTACCTGTGCTGGACGTACAACACCCGGCAGAGCCTTCGCATGGCGGAGGAAGCCGTGGCTGCCATTTTCGCGAATCTGGAAAAGGCCTATGCCGACGGAAGCGACCTCGCGGCGCGGGAGGAAATGCTGAACGCGTCGTTCAAGGCGGGCTTCGCGTTTACCCGCGCGGGCGTGGGCAATGTGCACGCCATCGCGCATACGCTGGGCGGCCTGTACGGAACCGCGCATGGGCTGGCGAACGCGGTGATCCTGCCCGTGGTGCTGGAGGATTACGGCGAAGCGGTCTTTGCGAAGCTGGCGCGTCTGGCTGAGCTGGTCGGCGTCCGCGGCGCGAACGACGCGGAAAAGGCGCGCGGCTTCATTTCAGAAATCCGCGCCATGAACGCGCGCATGGGCATTCCGGACGGCTTTGATTTCATTCGGGACGAGGACATGGACACGATGGTTTCATGGGCGCTGAAGGAAGCCAATCCCGTGTACCCCGTGCCGGTGATCTATGACCGCGCGCGGTGCCGGAACGTGATCGAGAGGTTGAGAAAATAAATGAAAACATCGGCTCCGCACGCAGGCAGCGCGCGGAGCCGATGCTTTCGCTGAAGCGGTTATTCCCTATACGACCAGATTTCCGTGCCGTCCAGCTTGAGCAGATGAACGCCTTCCTCGTCGCTCGCCTGAATATAGCCCGGCGCGGGGGACGAAAGCTCGCTGTAGACGATGGGAAGAATCTCGCGGCCGTCCTCGTCGATCAGGCCGCAGCGCATGGTATCGCTGAGCCAGATCAGGCCGTCGTCCGTCAGCTCGGTGTCAAACGCGTTCACGGTGAAATAGTCGCGTCCGTCCACGGTGGCGAACAGGCCGAAGTCCTGATACGTATCGGACAGCTGCTTTCCGTCAATGTCGGCCAGATAGGCGCTCTTCGCGCCCCATTCGTCCGGGTAGACGAACAGGCGGTTTTCACCCGCCGAGGTAATGGAGCCGCTGGCGGGCACCTCAAGGACGGTTTTCCCGGTTTCGTTCACGGCGCGCACGCTGTCGGCGGAGAACACGAGCAGGATTTTCCCGCTCAGCGCCGTGTAGGCGCCCACGGTATCGCACGTCAGCGTGTACAGGTACGACTGGTCGCTGGCGCGGAACACGTCGACCAGTTCGTTGTACTTCACGGCGGCGATCAGGCCGTCCGATCCCGTGGGTCGGTCGATGAAGTCGTACTTGGGCATGATGCGCCAGTTGCCGCGCGTGTCGATCACGCCGCTGCCGCTGTCCAGTGTGGCCACGGCCAGCCCGTTCACAAACTGGTCGGCGTAGGCGTACTGGGGCTGAAGCTGCCATTGCCCGTCGGCGTTCAGATAGCCGTAGCGGCCGTTGTCGACGGACAGCGCCTGCGACATGCCGCCCGAGAACGGCCACAGGATCGAGGCGATTTTTACGCCGGTGGGGGATACGTAGCCGCTTTCGTCGATCAGGTACACGCCGTCCGGGCTGTCGTCCCAGATGTCGGTGCGCAGCGCCAGAAAGCCGCCTTCGCCGTTGGACACGAGCCACGTGTATTCGCAGGGAACCAGCTCGTTCAGCTCCGCGTCCAGCACGCCGTACTTCTCGCCGCGGGCGTAGAGAATTGTGCCATTCACGTTTTCCAGATAATCGTAGGTGGCGTCGCCCCTGCATGTGCCGGTCTCGTCCACGATCAGGAATTTGCCGTCCGGCGTCTGCGCGGCGAACAGGCCGGGCATGCCGAAGTCGATGAACTGCGTGTATTCGCCGGGCTCGACGATCACCGTGCCGTCCTCGCCGATCAGCGCCGCGACGTTCGCGTTCACCGGAATGGCGGCGAGCGCCGAAGCGCAGAAAAGGCTTACGAGCAGAACCGCCGCAAGCGTACACACCAGCTTTTTCATCCGTCTCACCTCACATACAAAGCTCGAAAAGACTTACCTGGCTGCTTTCGGGGATGTCGTTGATGCATCCCGCCGCCGCCAGTGTATCCACAACGGATTTTCCCACCTTCCGGCGAATCATGTCCTCGCGGGAAATGAACGGCCCGCCCTCGCGCACATTCACCAGATTGATCGCTGCGTTCAGCCCCAGACCGGGCAGCGACGACAGCGGCGGGAGAATGTGGGCGTCGTCCACCAGCAGGAACTTTTCCGCGTCGCTTTTGTACAGGTCGACCGGCAGGAGGGAAATGCCGCGCAGATTCATTTCCAGCAGCGTTTCCAGCAGCGAGTATTCTCCCTCGCTCTTTTCCTTTTCATCCTTCTCCATGCCGTCAATTTCCGCCATTCGGCCGCGAATCTGGTTTTCGCCGCACACCATCGTGGCGCCGTTGAAGTCCTCGGCGTTGCGCCACAGGAAGCAGGCGTAGTACGCGCCCGGATAGTACACCTTGAAATACGCGATGCGCAGCGCCATCGTGACGTATGCCACCGCGTGCGCCTTCGGGAACATGTACTCGATCTTCCGACAAGCACCGATGAACCAGTCCGGCACCTTCGCCGCCTGCATGGCCTCCAGCATTTCGGGCTTCAGGTCGCCGCCCTTGCCGGCCGCGGCCTTGCCCTTGCGCACGAATTCCATGATGGTGAACGCCATTTTCGGCGGAACGCCGTAGTCCATCAGCTGGTTCATGATGTCGTCGCGCGTACAGATGGCGTGCTTCAGGTCGGTCTGCCCGGCCTTCAGAATGTCCTGAATGTTGCCCAGCCACACGGCCGTGCCGTGGGAAAGGCCGGAAATTCGAATCAGCTCCTCCATCGTGGTGGGCTTGGTCTCGGTGAGCATGCCGCGCACGAACTTCGTGCCAAACTCGGGCACGCCCAGCGTGCCGGTGGGTACGCCCAGCTGCTCCTCGGTCAGACCCAGCGCCTTGGGGCTGGAAAACAGCGAGAGAATGTTGCCGAAAACCTCCGCGTCGTTCAGCGGCACGGCCTGCGGCCTGATGCCGGTCAGGTCCTGGAGATTGCGCAGCATCGTGGGATCATCGTGTCCCAGAATGTCCAGCTTCACGAGCACGTCGTGCATGGACGTGAAATCGTAGTGCGTTGTGATGGTTTCGCTGTTCACGTCGTCCGCGGGATGCTGAATGGCCGTGAACTGGTAGATTTCGTAGTTCTTCGGCAAAACGACCATGCCAGCCGGGTGCTGGCCGGTGGTGCGCTTTACGCCGGTGATGCCCTTGGCCAGACGCTCCTTCTCGGCGTTGGAATAGTTCAGCCCGCGCTTTTCCGCGTATTTCAGCACGTAGCCAAACGCCGTCTTCTCCGCGACCGTGCCCATCGTGCCCGCGCGGAACACGTTCTCGGAGCCGAACAGCTCCTTCACGTAGTTGTGGGCGCGCGGCTGATATACGCCGGAGAAGTTCAGATCGATATCCGGCACCTTGTCGCCCTTGAAGCCCAGAAAGACCTCGAAGGGGATGTTGAAGCCGTCCTTGTCCATGCGTGTGCCGCACACGGGGCAATCCTTGGGCGGCAGGTCGAGCCCGCAGGTATATTGCTTGGGCACGTCAAACTCGTAATGCTTGCACTTGGGGCATACGTAATACGGCGGCAGCGCGTCCACCTCGGTGATGCCGGCCATCTTCGCCACGAACGACGAGCCGACCGAACCGCGCGAACCGACGATGTAGCCGTCCGACAGCGATTTTTTGACCAGCTTGACGGCGATCATGTACAGCGTCGAGAAGCCGTAGCCGCAGATGGAGCCCAGCTCCTTGTCCAGACGGGCGCGGACAATCTCCGGAATCTCGTCGCCGAAGATTTCATGCGCGCGGTTGTCGCACAGCTCGCGCAGGTTCTGCTCCGCGTCCTCCCAGAACGGCTGGAACGTGTCGCCGCCGTCCGGCGCCTTCATGAACAGGTCGGGGATGTGCTCGACGCGGGCGGCGATTTCGTTCGGCGCCTTCACAACCACGTTGTACGCTTCCTCCTCGCCCAGATAGGCGAATTCTTTCAGCATCTCGTCGGTGGTGCGGAAGTAGAGCGGCGGCTGATGGTCGCAGTCCTCAAAGCCCTTGGTGTCCATCAGTATGGCGCGGTAAATGGCGTCCTTCGGCTCTTTGAAGTGCACGTCTCCGGTCGCCACAACCGGCTTGCCCAGCTTTTTGCCCAGCCGGACGATATAGCGGTTGATGTCCTTCAGCGCCTCCTCGTCCTTCACGATGCCCTCACGCACCATGAATTCGTTGTTGCCCAGCGGCTGAATTTCCAGATAATCGTAGAACGCGGCGATTTTCTCGATCTCCGCTTCGCTTTTTCCGGCCACAATGGCGCGGTACAGCTCGCCCGCCTCGCAGGCGCTGCCCACGATGATGTCCTTGCGCCACTTCTGAATGAGACTGCGCGGCATGCGCGGCGTGCGGTGGAAGTATTTCAGATGCGCGTCGGAAATCATGCGATTCAGGTTCGTCATGCCGTCGCGCGACGTGGCCAGCAGGATGATGTGACGGCTCTCGCCGCCCGCGTCCGTTTCGAACCAGCCGTTCAGCTGCTCAAGCCTTTCAAGCGGCTTTACCTCGCGCATGGCGTCCAGCGTTTTCAAAAGCACCTCGCCCGTGGCGCGCGCGTCGTGCACGGCGCGGTGCGCGTTCGTCAGCGAAACGCCTAAAAATTTGCACAGCGCGCCCAGCTTGTGGCTCTTCTGCCCCTTGTAGAAGTTGCGCGAAAGCGTCAGCGTGTCCAGAACCGGGTATTCGAAGGGAAGGTTCGCGTCGCGGAACGCGCGCCGGAAGAACGCCATGTCGAACGATGCGTTGTGCGCCACCAGCACGCAGCCCTCGCAGAACTTCGCGAAATCGCCGATGACCTGCTCGATCGTCGGCTGCCCGCGCAGCATGGCGGCGGTGATGCCGGTCAGCTCCGTCACCTTTTCGGGAATGACGCGCTCCGGGTCGATCAGCATCGAGAAGCTGTCCACTTCTTCGCCGTTTTCGATGCGCACCGCGCCGATTTCGGTGATCTTGTCCTCGGCGGTGCTCAAGCCCGTCGTTTCCACGTCCACGACCACGAACTTCGTTTCGTCCAGCCTGCGGCCGTCGGCCTTCTGAACGATCTCGGGGAAGTCCTCGATCAGATAGCCCTCACAGCCGGGAATCAGCTTGATGCCCGCCTTCTTGGCGGCCGAGAACGCTTCCGGGAACGCCTGCACTACGCCGTGATCGGTGATCGCGATGGCGGGATGTCCCCATTCCGCCGCCTGCCTGATCAGGTCGGTGGGGGAGGCGCACGCGTCCATGGCGCTCATCTGGGTGTGCAGGTGCAGCTCCACGCGCTTTTCCTTCGCGTGGTCGCGGCGAACGGGCTTGGCGGCGGGCAGGATGTCGTCGGCAATGAGCATGAATTTGCGGCTGAAGTCGTCGTATTTGTATACGCCGCGAATCTTGAGCCACTTGCCCTCCTTGACGTATTCCTTCGCGCCCTCGATCTGCTTTTCCAGCGATACGCCGCTCTTTCCGCGCTTGGGCGACAGGAACGCCTTGCATTCCACGCTGCCGTCGTAGTCCGTGAGCGTGAAAAGCAGGATCTTGCTTTCGGTGTTCTTGGTGTCCTTCATCTCCACCTTGACGATTTCACCCATCAGCGCTACGCGCCCGGCGTCCTCGGTCAGCTCGCCCATGGAGATGATCGGGTCGGTGAACGGCTGTCCGCGCACGGCCAGACTGGGCGCGGGCTCCTCCACCTCGTGCTGGGTGGTCATTTCCCGCGCCGCGCGCGCCATGAGGGCTTCCTCCTCGCGCCGCTTCTCGGAGATGCGGCGGATGCGCTCCGCTTCGCTGCCCGTGACGGCGATGGTCACGCGCGCTTCAATGTCGAAAAGCTCCTTCAGAAAACGCGCGATCATCAGATCAACGCCGCGGATGCGCAGAAATTCCGCGCCCTCCTTCGCGTTCACATTGACCGTCAGCTGGTCTCCGTCAAGCTGCCACGTGCCGTCCGACCACGTGAGATAGGGCATGGACGCGGGGCTTTCCGCCGTCACCAGCTCGATCACCGCGCCCTTGTAGGCGTTTATGTCGGCCAGCGCCTTTTCGCGAAGAGACGGATAGCGGACGCTCGTCGCAAGCTCCACCTTTGGGAACCCGGCGCGCATGGCTCTTTCCATGATTCCGCGCTCGCGCGACGAGAGCAGTCTGGACGAGGTGAAATACGCGTGCATGTTCCCGGTCGAGCGGGAAATCGTCACGCGTTCCAGATCGATGGCGCGGGTCAGACCGTTGTCCACGTCGCGCAAAAGCTGCGTCCAGGCTTCGCTCATTTAGTTTCCGTACCTTTCGTTGATTTCATGAATCAGAATTTCGGCCAGATCGCCGCGCACCGCGCGCGGCTTCTCGCCCTTCACAAACAGCGCGCCGCCGTCCTTGCCCCCGGCGATGCCGATGTCGGCCTCGCGCGCTTCGCCCGGGCCGTTCACAATGCAGCCCATGACCGCGACTTTCAGTGGAACGCGCAGGTTCTGCGTGGCCAGACGCACCTTTTCGGCGATTTCCGCTACGGGAATCTGCGTCCGGCCGCAGGTGGGGCAGGAGATGATGTCCACGCCCTCGTTCAGAACGCCAGCCGCCTTCAGAATTTCCTTCGCGGCGTAGACCTCGTTTACCGGATCACCGGACAGCGACACGCGCACCGTGTCGCCGATGCCATCCACAAGCAGCGCGCCGATGCCCACGGCGGACTTGATCGTGCCCATTCCCGGGGAACCAGCCTCGGTCACGCCGATGTGCAAAGGATAATCGCAGGCCTTCGAAGCCAGCCGGTTCGCTTCCACCGTCGCGCGCGCGTTCGACGCCTTGATCGACAGCACAAGATCGTCGAAGCCGTATTTTTCAAGCAGTCTCGCGTGTCCCAGTGCGCTTTCCACCATGCCCTGCGGCGTGGGGCCGCCGTATTTGCGCAGAATATCCTTTTCCACCGAGCCGCTGTTCACGCCGATGCGAACCGGCACGCGGCGCGCCTTCAGCGCGTCCGCCAGCTCTTTGACGTTTGCTTCGCCGCCGATGTTGCCGGGATTGATGCGCAGTTTCTGGATGCCGTTTTCAAGCGCCAGAATCGCGAGTCTGTGATCGAAATGAATATCCGCCACCAGCGGCACGGGGCTGCCGTCCACCAGCGCGCGCACGGCGCGGGCGCAGGCTTCGTCGTATACGCTTACGCGCACGATGTCGCAGCCCGCGTCCGCCAGCGCGCGAATCTGCTGAAGCGTGGCCGGAACGTCGCGCGTCTCGGTGTTGGTCATGCTCTGAATGGTCACGCGCGCGCCGCCGCCGATGGCAACGCCGCCGACCTGTACCTGCTTCGTCATGTCTGTGCCTCTCAAAGCCTCTTTTTGTTCAGCGCCCACGTCGCCGGGTGCCAGTTCAGGTGGTATTTCTCCACCCAGCCCATGGCGATTGCTTCGGACGCGTTGTCGACCACGTCGCACGCCGCGTGCGCGTCGCCGCCCAGCACCACGTCGTTGCCTACCTCGCCAACCAGCTTCCAGAAGCGCTCGCGCGGATAGGCGCGATGCGAACGAATGCCCAGCAGGTTGATTTCCAGCGGCACGCCCGCCGTCCGCGCGTTTTCGCACAGCCGGCGCATGTGCTTCTCGTACACGTCGTCCGCTCCGGTGAAGTTCATCAGATCCGGGTGCGCGACGCAGGCGAACTTGCCGGTTTGCAGCCCTTCGCTGGTCTGGTCGACCAGCAGCGAAAGCAGCGATTCGTCGTTGGTCGTCATGGTGCTGTGCACCTTCATGTCCATCTCGTTGTGCAGGAAGTGCTGTCCCAGCAGCAGATACTCGATGGGATACGGCTCGATCAGCCGCAGAAAGCCCTCGAAGAAGCGCGGATAGTATTCCGCTTCCAGCCCCACGTGCAGCTCGATGTCGTTTTTGTATTCGTCCTTCAGGTCGAGGACGGTTTTCACGTAGTCCTCCAGCTGGTCGGGACGCATGCGGAAGGTGGAGTAGTAGTCGCCCTCGAACACATAGGGCGAATGATCCGAAAAGCCGAAGCGCTTCAGGCCCTTTTTAATGGCTTCCTCCACGTATTCCCGCTCGGTTCCGGTGGCATGGTGGCAGCGCCACGTGTGCGCGTGCAGATGTTCGGTAAGCACTTGTAATCCTTCTTTCTTCAGTGAACGAGCGCGACAATATCCTTATAGGTGATGAAAATGGCCAGCATGATCAGAAGCGCGAAGCCGATCAGATTCACGAGCCCCTCGCGCTCGCGGTTGAACGGCTTGCCGCGCAGACCCTCGATCACGAGGAAGAGCATCCGGCCGCCGTCCAGCGCGGGCAGCGGAAGCAGGTTCATGATGCCGAGATTCATCGAGATGATCATCAGCCAGTAGAGAATCGAGTACAGGCCGTCCACAAACGTCGTGCCGAAGCCGACCTTCATGTCATCCGACACGGTGGACACGATGCCGACCACGCCCTGCACCGCGCCGTCCTGCACGCCCTGCCCTGTAAACAGGCCGACCAGCAGGTTCTTCAGGAATTTCACCGTCTCCACGACCACGCGCCATGTCAGCTTGAACGCCTCCGGAATCGCTTCGAACACGTTCAGGTCGTAGGAACGATAGAACGACTGGAACGAGACGCCGATCATCGTGCGTCCGTCCTCCTCGGAATACCGGGGGGAAAGGGTAACGTCGAGCGTTTCCCCGCCGCGCTTCACGGTCAGCGTCAGCGTACCGCCCGCCGGCGTTGCGCCGATGATTTCCCGCGCGCGCTCCATACCGGCGCTGTCGCAGGAGATGGCTTCGCCGTCAATCGCGGCGATCGTGTCGCCGGGCAGAAGTCCGGCTTCCGCCGCGGCGGAATTTTCCACGACGGACAAAAGAACCGGCTGGCTGTCGACCTCAAAGGGATTCACAATGACGCCGCCGGCGATCAGCCCGGTCGCGACGATCACGGCCAGCAGCAGGTTGACCGCGGGCCCGGCCAGCACCGTCAGCATGCGCTTCCAGACGGGCTGATTGTTCATCGCGTGCGGATTGTCCGAATTTTCGTCCTCGCCGACAAAGCTGCAATAGCCGCCCAGCGGAAGCAGCCGGAGCGAGTACTTAATGCCCTTGCGCTCCCAGCCGAACAGCTTCGGCCCCATGCCCACGGAAAACTCGATTACGCCGATGCCGCAGGCGCGTCCGACGAGATAGTGCCCGAACTCGTGAACGGTGACGATGACGCCCAGCAGCACCAGCGCCAGCAGGATATAAAGCAGATTGATCATGAACGCCTCCGATTACAAATGCCTAAGGCACGCGCGCGCAAGCAAACGGGCGCGCGCATCCGCCTCGTACACCTCTTGGGCGCACGAAATGGGTTTAAGTTCCGCGTGATCGAGCGCATACCGCACAATGAGCGGAATTTGTCCGAATTTCGCCTCACCTCGCAGGAACGCCGCCACGGCTTCCTCGTTCGCGCCGTTCAGCACGACCGGCGCGCTGCCGCCGAGCCGAAGCGCTTCGCGGGCGTAGGCCAGACAGGGAAAACGCTCCGTGTCCGGAGAAGCGAAGGTTAGCGCGCCCATGCGCGTGAAGTCCAGCCGCTCGCCGCCGAAGGCCAGCCGGTCGGGCTCGCCCAGCGCGTAACCGATGGGCACGCGCATGTCCGGCGCGCCAAGCTGCGCCAGCACCGCGCCGTCGGCAAACTCCACCATGGAATGTATGACGCTCTGCGGGTGTATGACGACCTCGATTTTTTCCTCCGGAAGCCCAAACAGGTGGTAGGCCTCGATGACTTCCAGCCCCTTGTTCATCAGCGTGGCGCAGTCCACAGTGATCTTGCTGCCCATGCGCCACGTGGGATGCTTCAGAACGTCGCTCACCGTCGCGTTCGCCAGCTGCTCGCGCGGGAATTCGCGCAGCGCGCCGCCGGAGCAGGTGAGAATCAGCCGGGACGGCACGTTGCCGCGCGCCGCCTGCAGGCATTGATAGATGGCGCTGTGCTCGCTGTCCACGGGCAGCAGCGCGCGGTGCAGGCGTTTCGCCTTTTCCGTTACCAGATGCCCGCCGGTGACCAGCGCTTCCTTGTTGGCCAGCAGCACGCGCTCGCAGGTGTCCAGCGCCGTCAGCACCGCGTCCAGTCCCGCGATGCCCACCACGGCGCACAGCGCGTCGTCCGCGCCGGAGACCGCGAGCGCCCGAGACGCGGAATCCTCGCCGAAGAACCACTCGATGCCGCGCAGATCGTCCGGAATCTCTTTCGGTTCGACGACCAGCCCGCAGGTGCGCGGACGGAACGTTCGCGCCAGCTGGAACAGCCCCTCCGCGTCGGAGCGCGCGCAGAGACAGCAGGCGGGGAACAGCCCCTCCGCGTCGGAGCGCGCGCAGAGACAGCAGGCGGAGAAACGGTCGGGGTAGCGCGCGAGGATGTCCAGCGTCTGCGTGCCGATGGAGCCGGTCGCGCCCAGAATGGCAACGTTTCGAATCATGCGCGCTTCACCCGCCCGAATCGCCGGTCGCGCGACGCGAAAATATTCAGATCGTGAATCAGCCGCGCCCGGTCAAAGTCCGGCCAGTACGTGGAATCGAAGATGATTTCGGCGTACCACGTCTGCCACAAAAGGAAGTTGGAAAGCCGCTCCTCGCCGCCCGTGCGGATCAAAAGGTCTACGTCCGGCTGCCCCGCGGTATACAGCTGCGCCGAAATGGCGTCGGCGTCGATGGCATCCGGCTGCGTTTCGCCGCGCGCGCATTGCTCGCCCAGCTTCTGCGCGGCGCGCACCAGCTCGGCACGGCCGCCGTAGTTCAGGGCAATGTTGAGCTTCAGTCCGTCGTTGTGCGCCGTGCGAACTTGCGCCTGTTCCAGCGCCTGCCGCTGCTCGATGGGGAACGCGCGCATGTCGCCGAGAATACGAATGCGCACGCCCTTCTCGTCCAGCTCGTCAATTTCGGAAACGAAATAGCGCAGAATCAGATTCATCAGCGTGCTCACCTCATCCACCGGGCGATTCCAGTTCTCCGTGGAAAAGGCGTAGATGCTCATGTATTCGATTTTCAAATCGTCGCAGGCGCGAATGATGGCGCGCAGCGCCTCCGTGCCCGCGGCGTGCCCGGCCGAGCGAGGCAGACCGCGCTTCTGCGCCCAGCGGCCGTTGCCGTCCATGATGAATGCGATGTGCCGGGGACGCTTCTCCGGCGCGGGTGGCTCCTCGCGCGAAAAGCGGCGAGCCTTCAGAAGGGACGCAAGCTGCGCCCAGTCAATTCTCTTCAATGATTTCCTCCGCGATATGATCCGGAAAGCGCGCGGCGACGAGCGTGCTGCCGTCATCGCGCACCGCTACTACGCGCAACGTGCCGCGGGGTGCTTCTCCCCGCGGCGCGCTGATTTCCGTAATGGTAATTTGTCGGGGATCCGCCGCAAGCGCCGCGAGGGCGTCCTCCAGCGGAAGCCCCAGAACCGGGCGCGTCATACGGCCATGATCTCTTTCTCTTTCTCGGCGGCAATCTTGTCCACGTTCTTGATGGCCTCGTCCACAACCTTCTGCAGCTGGGTTTCGGCGGTCTTCTGCTCGTCCTCGGTGATCACAGAATCCTTCTTCATTTTCTTGAACGCGTCCATCGTCTCGCGGCGCACGTTGCGCATCGCGACCTTGCTTTCCTCGGCGGCCTTCTTGACCTGCTTGCACAGATCCTTACGGCGCTCCTCGGTGAGCTCCGGCACGACCAGACGAATCACGCGGCCGTCGTTGGAGGGGTTGATGCCCAGATCGGACTTCTGAATTTCCTTCTCGATGGGGCCGATCATTTTCGCTTCCCAGGGGGAGATGACGAGCATGCGCGGTTCGGGAGAGGAAATATTCGCCACGCCGCTCAGCGGGGTGGGCGTTCCGTAATAATCAACGGTGATCTTGTCCAGAATCTGGGGGTTCGCGCGGCCGGCGCGCAGCGTCGAGAAATCCTTCTTCAGCGCGACCAGCGTTTTCTCCATCTTGGATTTTGCCTCTTCGATTTTTTCCTTATACATATGGACACCTCCTGGATTTCATTTCAGATCATCGCATACTATTTTATAGAATTTCCCTGCCAATGTCAAGGGAAATTCCGTGTCAGGTCAGCTCCTGATAGCCGACGCGGTTCAGCTCGTCCATGATGCCGCGCATTTCCTCGCGCGTGTACACGCGACCCGGGAATGCGGGCTTGCCCACGTCGATGCCGCCCTCGGACAGCACCTGCTTCATGCAGCCGTCGTGGCGCAGCATGATTTCGATGCAGCGGTTGATGCGGAACTGAAGCTGGCGCGCGTCCTCAAACCGTCCCTCCGTGAAGGCGTTGTACAGCTTCACGAAGGCGGGGCCCATCATGTTGTAGGTGGAGCCGATGCCGCCGTCCGCGCCCATCGTCAGACCGCAGATCAGCATCTCGTCCGGCCCGTTGATCACGTTGATGTCGCCGCCGTTCAGCTCCACGATGCGGCGCATCTCGTAATAGTTGTACCGCGTGAACTTGAGACCGATGACCGTGGGCAGCTGCATCACGCGATCGATAAACTTCACAATGTCGCCCTGCCTGAACATCGCGTTGGCGTATACGAGCAGGGGAAGATTGCAGCTTTCGGAAAGCTGCTTGTAATAGCGGAACACCGCGTCCTCGTCGTAGTTCACAAAGAACGTCGGCGGAACGGAGGAAATGGCGTCCATGCCAACCTCCTCGGCGTGACGCGCGAGACGGATGGCGCTCTTCACGTCGCACGCGCCTACGTGGTCGATCAGCGCCGTGCGCCCGCCGACCTGCTCCTTCGCGACCTCTGCCATGCGCATGCGCGTCTTTTCGGGAAGCAGCGGGCCCTCGCCGGTCGCGCCGCACAGATAAAATCCGTGAACGCCCGCGGCCAGCTCCTTTTCCAGAAGCGCGCGGGTCTCGTCCACCTTCAGCTCGTTCTCGTCCGTAATCGGCGTGTACAGCGCCGGCATTACGCCGTGAAATCGTTTGTTGCTCATGTGTGCTCCTCTTCTCTGCCCGTTTCCTGCGTTCGCCTGCCTATTATAAACGATTTTCGCCATACAATCAAGCGCGGACAGGAAAACTGTTCCAAACGGGCAAAAGAAAAGGGGCTCCCGCCCGGGAACCCCCTGAAAGATGCATCTATCGGCAGTAGGAGCAGCGTCCGCTGCCGTTACAGCCGGCACAGTTTACGTAACTGCCTTGTCCAACACCGTAGCCGGATATGTAATATCTCCTTCGACCGTAGCAGACGGGGCAGGTTTTCGTGCCGTTGCAATAGCTGCAGCGAAGGGCGGTATTGGGCGCAGTGATAACCGGCGCTTTGGACGCTGCTTTTGTCGTGGGTGAAGCGGTCGCTTTAGCCATCGAGGTTCCGTTGGAACCCGATGATGCGGAGGGCTTCGTAACGATTTTTCCGTCTATGATCTCACCGCTCGGGCAGACGTAAAAATACGTAATCAAAATGGTGGAGGAGCTGCTAAAGCTGGAAAGTATTTGATGAATCTCCAACTCAATGTCTTCCTCATCGTTGCGGAATGTCATGGTAATACTGCTGTCATCGACTTTTTGCTCTATCATTTTATAACCGGCATCGGTTAGCGCCATGATATAGTCCGCAACGTCCAAATTGGTGCCGGAATAATTAAAGGTTACTAAAGTTTGCCCCATAAAGCCGATTGTGCCACTTTTTCCGAACGCGGGCGGATAAGCTTTGGACTTCTTTGCGGGCTTCGGAGCGGGAGTCGCAGTGGGCGAGATCTCAGAGACAACGAAGTCGCTTTCTTTTTCAACGGCTTCATCCAGTATAAGTCCGCAGTTGCTTTCAATGAGCATCAGCGGCTCTGTGTCGGGAAGAAAGGCGGCGTACAGTACCCGGCCGCCATTCGGATAAACGTACAGCTCTGCGTCTGTGCCGTTCACAGATACGGTTTTGTTCTCGATTTCGATGCCAAGCAGATTTTTAAGCGCGACATACTGCTGATGAAAGATTATGTACGGCGCTTCTTCAACCTTGGCCTTAAATTCCCCGTCACTACCGACATAACGGATGGTGTAGGCATTGCCGCGCAGGTTGCCCGCATCAAGTTCGCCATGCTCGATCAGTTTGAAACGCGCGTTATTCCCTAATTGCTGCCAGGCGTTCATCGGATTGGGAACGGGGTAGCTCTGAGAGGAAATGGTGAAGGATTCCTTTTCACCGAGTGCGGCGCTGGAAAGCAGCAGCGCGAGAACCAGGAGCAGTGTGCAGATTCGCTTTTTCATGGGTGACACCTCCATAATTATTATTGAAATGGTTAACGGGAGACACGGGGAAAACCACTCAGGTTTTGTCGCTGATGTACGCGCCGCAGAACTCGCACTTGCCAATCTGCCCCTTTGCCAGCCGGTTCACACCGCCGCAGCTGGGGCAGGTGATGGTGACGAAATCCTTCCGGTCATCGTTGTTGGCCACCACGTCATTCATTTTCTCCCTGTCGGCCAGCACGATTCTGCCGCTCTGGTCGATGTAGGCATTCACGAAGTAGCCCTTTTCAATCATGCGGTTCACATTTTTGCGGACGTTCTCCACCGTTTCGCCCGTCATCTCCGCGATGCGGTAGATCGTCTTCACGGGGTCGGAAGCCAGAATGGCGTTGTACTTCCGGAAGTCTGCCAGCAGGCGGGACGAACGGCGATGGCTGAGAAGGCAAGCGACGCCGATGCCGAGAGTGAAAATGCCTCCAATCAAAAATCCATTGCAAAGCGCCTCATCGCCGGAACTTCCGCAGTTTGCAATGCTGTTAATCAGCAGACATACACCGTCAAAGGCGAGAAACCATCCCAGATATTTCAAAGCAGAAGTTTTGAACCTTCCAAGTCCGGTAGCTGTGCTCGATTTCATGAATTATCCCTCCTGAGTCGGCAGTTGATTGCCGCAATGATGGCAGAAGTTCGCGTCCGACGCGGGCAGAAGCGCGCCGCACCGGCGGCAGCGGCGAATGCGCTTTCCGCAGCCCGGGCAAAAGGACGCACTGGGGGAGAGCTGCGCGCCGCAGCCGGAACAGAACTCGCGCGAAGCCGCCGACTGGGGCTCCAGCCTGCGCTCGTCCACGCTGATGGCGTTCACCTCAAAGGAGACGACCTGAATTCCGAATTCCCGCGTGCGCAGGTTCAGCTCGCCGCGAACGAACTGGGAAAGCTCCTTCAGATACGCGTTGATTTCCAGCACGCTGATGGAGCGCCGCACGATGTAGGACGCGATGGCGGATTTGATTTCCGTGGTATAAATGCCCTGAAAGTAGCGAGTTACGTCCTGAATGGAGAAGGAGGGCAGGGTGCCGACCAGACGGGTGAGGAAAACGCCGCTGTCCGCAATCTGAACGCCGAACTGACCGTTCGCGCGAACGCTGCAGGGCCCCAGCCTGGGATCCTGTACCTGAATGGGCGAGCTCGTGCCCCAGCGCGGCTCCAGCGTCGCCGCCTTGTTCACATACCAGATTTCCGCCGTGAAGGGTGTAAGCCCGTCCGCGGGCAGGGGCTTGTATTTGCTGAAAAGCGGCAGCTTGTGCAGGGAAAGCTCGTGAAGCCCCGCGCCCAGACAATCCCACGCCCGGCCGCCCGCGTACAGCACGGCCTCCTGCGAATTGTTGACCATCACGCTCATGGAGGTCATCAGCTTCTGCGCCGGATATTTCCATGCGAGCGTCTCCATGTCGCCGTTGTAGCGAATGATTCGATCCGATCCTGCCATATCATCAACCTCCCTGCGTCTCTGCCGAATTGCACGCGCTCCCGCGTTCTGTATGATCCGATTATACCACCCGCCTATGGATTTTTTCAAGTGTCCAACTTGATTTTACAATTAACCTACCACCCGCCCCACGCCGGTTTTTCCAATGGATTCCACATCTCATGGAAAACAGCGGCTTGCCGTTGAAATTTTCCTGTGTTAATATTTGTTGAATCCTATTGCAAATCCAGTGCCTGTGTGGTATGATAATTCTCGCGTTCAAGAAACGCGCTGATGTAGCTCAGTCGGTAGAGCGCATCCTTGGTAAGGATGAGGTCACCAGTTCGAATCTGGTCATCAGCTTGGAAGAACCGCCAGAAGTGGCGGTTTTTTCTTACGTTTTGGGGCGATTTTGCAATAGAAATGCAAGAAATGCTTTCTGATCCTGCATTTTCGTTGACCTCAGGTTTTCGCGGCAACTTTTCGGGCAATTCCGACACGCGAAAAGGGGTCAAAAAGGCAGGAAATATAAGGCTTTTTGGGCTGGTTCACGCGGCAACTTTCCGAGCAATTTCCGCATCAGCCAATGCCATATGCCCGCTCGACGGCGCTTGTGGCCTCATGTGTTCCGCTGCGGCCTTTGACGTAATACTTGAGTGTCATGGCAGCAGTGGTGTGGCCTGCGGCGGCTTGCGCTTGCTTGATGTCTTTGGTCTGATCGTAAATGTCCGTCAGCACGGTGGTGCGGAAGCGGATAGGGGTGATCCGATCCTGGAAGCCGGTATCGCGGCGAATTCGTTCGCACATTCTGCGAACCTGCGTATAACTGAACGGCTTCTCCCCGCCGATTACGAATTCGTCCGGCTTTCCCTCGCCGAGAAACTCCAGCGCGATACGGGACAGCCCGATTGTTCGAATGGACGCCTTCGTTTTCGGCATTTTGACCTCCGGCATATTTCGCGTCGGATGGGTAACAGCCCGGCAGATATGCAGCCGCATATGTTCGCGGTCGACGTCCTCCCACTTGAGTCCGAGCACCTCCTCCAGCCGAAGCGGGTGAAGCGCCTGCAGGGCAAGGTAGGCGCGGTCGGTTTCGTCC
>SFHK01000020.1 GCA_004556395.1 Clostridiales bacterium | reverse complement strand
AAAAAAAAAAAAAAAAAAAACGGTGTACTTTGATTTATTTTTCGTTATTTTATGTTCTTATAGAAGCATCGCCGAATTTGAATATCGAATCGATTTTTAGCAGCTCTACGAAACCGAAACCAGACCGCCGCGCGACTGCTAAGTGCTTCCGCGCAACGGTCTGATCGTCCTTATCCGTTCTTTTTCTGCGCCAGCAGCCATTCCCACATCGCGTCGCTGGCGTAGGCCTTTTCCCATGCTTCGTGGTGCGCATCGGGATCGATGGTCAGGCGCACGTCCGCGCCGTTTCTTCGGGCGGCGCGCGCCATTTTGACGCTTTCCTCCACGGGAACCGTCTCGTCAAGCAGGCCATGGAACGCCCAGACAGGCATTCCATTCAGGCGATAGGCGTACCACGTGGTCTACCGCGTCCAGACCGATTCGCGCCGCCGTCAGCGCGTTCACACCGATATGCGCGTTCACCGGATGCGCGGACCTTCCCCGATAGCGCATGAGCTTCGGCACAACGCACAGCCCGCCCGCGCCGCCGGCGGAAACTTTGTCGCCCTGCGAGGTATGCTGCATCAGCGCGGCGCTTACGCCGTCGAACAGCCCGAGCCGGATAAACTCCTGCTTTCCGTTGAAGGTCTTTATTTTTTCCGCCCGAATCAGCGCTTCGCGGCCGCTTATGTTGATGCCCTCCTCGGCAGGAACCGCCATGAGCCGCACCGTTCCGTCCAGCTCCCGCATTGCGCCGCTGTTCACAAGCCCAATCGCCGCGCCGTACAGCGCGCCAAGCTGCACATTGTGTCCGCAGACGTGCGCCGCGCCGGTGGCCTTGTCGGCATAGGGATAATCGGGCAGAAGAATCGCGTCCAGCTCTCCCATGAGCGCGATCGTGGCTTCGTCGCTTCGTCCGCGCACATCCGCCGTCAGGCCGGTTATCGCCTGCTCCGTTCGGCAGGAAAGCCCCAGCGACGCAAACGCCGCCCGCACCTTTTCCGCCGTTCGACACTCCGAAAACGCCGTCTCCGGCTCCACTAAAATTCGATGCCCCAGCTCAATGAACGCATCCCGGTTTTCCTCTATGGCTTCGCAGATTCGCTTTTTTTATCTGTGCCAGCGTGTCCATTCTCATTCCTCCTGTCTGTATGCCGTCGGGCTTTTTCCAAATTGCCGGAGAAACAGGCGGTTAAAATAGGTCACCGTGGGAAAGCCGCAGTCCAGCGCGATTTCCAGCACGTTTTTCTCCGGCTCCCTGCGCAGCCGCTCCGCCGCCCGGGTCAGGCGCAGGGTGTTCAGGTATTCGTGAAAGGTGCAGCCCATCTGCTGGCGAAACAGCCGCCCCGCGTACTGCGGGTTGATGTGGTACAGCCGCGCCGCGTCCTCCAACCGAATCGTCTGCTGCCACGACACCTCGGCGTACTGCCGAATCGCTTCCACCGCCCAATGCGCGCTCGCGGCGGGCGCGGGGCGACTCTGCCGGTACAGTGCGCGGATATACCCTGCCACCAGCCTCGCGACGGAGAGATACATTTCCAGATTTTCCACCGGCTCCAGCTTCTCCGCTTCCCTGCGCAGGCGCTCCGCGGAAACGCCGGTAAAGCTGCAGGCGCTCTCGCGCAGCATCGCTTCCCGCGCGCGGTCGAGCGACAGGTTGCCCAGATACACGATACACGCCACGCGCCCGTTGATTTCCACCGGCTGCGCCACCTTGAACACGCCATAGCAGCAGGGGCCGCAGAACAGCGCCCGCTCGCGCTGCGCCCGGTCGTTGGCCAGCGTTTTGCAGCGCAGGCAGAACCGATAGCCCCGCGGCGTTCCCTTGGCCGCGTCGCAATAGGTCGTGTCGTGCGTGCGAAACCGATACGGCAGCGCCAGCATGGGACTGCTCAGCACGCCCGAAATATCGTGCACGCAGATGTGCATCCCGTGCCCGCGGCACAATCCCTCCAAAAGCTGCCGAAGCGGCAGCAGCGTCTCCGCCATCGCTTTTCACCTTTTCCAAAACAACTGAATTTGCGTGTATTATAGCATATAAATCCATTTTGTGCAATCGTTCGTCCGTTTTGTGGAGGAATCCCCGGCCGGAAAACGCTATAATGAAGAAAAAACGAAGGGGCGGAAATGGGACATGGAACGATTTAATCTTCTGGTCGCGGGCGGCGGCTTCGCGGGTACGGCGGCGGCCATCGCGGCGGCGCGGCAGGGCGCGCGGGTGCTTCTGATTGAGAAAACCAACTGTCTGGGCGGCGCGGCCTGCAGCTCGCTGGTAAACCCGTTCATGCCTTTCTGGACGAGCCTTCCCGGCGAGGAAAAGGCGCGCAGTCTGTGCAACGGCATCTTTGCCGAGGTGCTCGCGGGGCTTCGGGAAATGAACGCGCTGGGCGAAAACGGCATGACCTTTGATGAGGAAGCGCTCAAGCTGCTTCTGAACCGCATGGCGCTGAAGGCCGGCGTGCGGCTGTTGTTCCACGCGCAGATCGCGCAGGTACAAGCGGAGAACGGCGTGATCAGGTCTGTGCTGTGCGCCACGCCCGGCGGCCCCGTGACGCTGGAAGCGGAAACCTTTATCGACGCCACCGGCGACGGCACGCTTTCCATGCTGGCGGGCTGCCAATTCCATCTGGGGCGCGAGGGCGACCACCTTTGCCAGCCCATGACGCTGTGCTTCCGCATGGATCAGGTGGACAAGGAGAAATTCCAGCAGAACCGCGCGCGGATCAACCCGCTGTACAGGCAGTTCCAGCAGGAGGGCAAAATCAAGAACATCCGCGAGGACGTGCTGATTTTCGACACGCTGCACGACGGCATTCTGCACTTCAATTCCACCCGCATCGTGCGCCGGAATCCCACCGATTCCTTTGATCTGACGCTGGCGGAAATCGAAGCGCGCGAGCAGGTATACGAGCTGTGGCATTTCCTGCGCGACAACATTCCCGGCTTCGAAAACAGCCGCGTGCTTTCAACGGCCATTCAGATTGGCACGCGCGAGAGCCGCATGATCGACGGCGAATACTGCCTGACACAGGAAGATCTGAAGAACTGCGTCCATTTCCCGGACGGCATCGCCGCGGGCAACTACGACATCGACATCCACAACCCCGAGGGCAGCGGCACCAGCCACTATTTCTTCGCCCCCGGCACGTGGTACACCATTCCCTATCGCTGCCTGCTGCCGGTGGGCACGAAGAACCTGCTCGTCGCCGGACGCTGCATCTCCTCCACCCACGAAGCGCAGGCCTCCTACCGCATCATGCCCATCGTCTGCTGCATCGGCGAAGCCGCGGGCACGGCCGCGGGCGTAGCCTGCCGCACGCACACGTCGCTGCGCGGCGTGGACGTCGAGCAGGTGCGCGCAATCCTGAAGGCGGGCGGCGCGCCCATCTGACAGGCTCTATTCTATGAAACGGCCGTCGGCTTCGATCAATTCCGAAGCCGACGGCCGTTTTCAGGAAGCCGCTTACAGATACGGCGTAATCAGCAGCCGAACCGTTTCGCTTACAAATTTCACAACTTCCTCCCGCTCGTATTTCGAATAGCCCGTCAGAATCACGTTCAGAAGCCCGTTGGACAGGCAGGTGAACAGCATCTCCCTGTCCGATTCCGTCGCCCGCGTCAGCTGCTCCTTCCAGCAGACGATGGTCTTGTCGTGCGCCATCGCGATCATCTTGGCCGTAAGCGACGAATCCTTATTCTGGAAGATCAGCACGCGGCACACCTCGGCGTTCTGATCGATCATCGCGTAGATTCGCTCAATCATATCCACCACGTCGACGACGCTGGCAAAGGACAGCGAGCGTTCAAAGTCGGCGAGCAGGTCGTTTTCCATCTGGTTCAGCACGTCGAAGCAGTCCGTGAAGTGCGCGTAGAACGTGGCGCGGTTGATCTGCGCCGCTTCGCAGACTTCCTTCACCGTGATGCGGTTCACCGGCCTGTCCTCCAGCAAACGCAGAAGCGACTCCTTGATCACCCGCCGCGTATAGCGCACCCGCGCGTCCGTCTTCATGCTCTCTCCCCTTTTTTGGTTTTCTCAACGGATTTCCCGTCGTTGTTGCCTATCTTACACATCCGCCAAAGCTGATGGTTGCATTCTGGCTTTCGATTCCATTATAATATACACGTGTAAGAAAAGCAACACCCATATGGTGAACGGGAGGTGGCAAACGATGTTTACAAACTATCTGGTTACCGGAGCAACGGGCTTTCTGGGACTGACCGTCGTTCGCATGCTGGCAGCGCGCGGCGAGCACGTTACGGCGCTGGTGCTGAAGGGCGACGCGTCCGCGGCGCGTCTTCCCGCCGGCGTACGCGTTTCCTGCGGAAACGTCGCCGACAGGGACAGTCTCGCGGATTTCTTTTCCTCCTGCGATGAGCAGACCTGCGTGATTCATTGTGCGGGCATGATCTCCATCCGCACGACCCCGGGCAAGCGGCTGCGCGCCATCAACGTGACCGGCACGGCGAACATCGTCGCCCTCTGTCAGGCGCACCGCGCGGGCAAGCTGATCTATGTCAGCTCCGTTCACGCCATACCGGAAGCGAAAAAGGGTGCGGTTATGGCGGAGACCACGGCATTTTCGCCGCAGGCCGTCTCCGGCCCCTACGCCAAGACCAAGGCCGAGGCCACGGCTCTGGTGCTCGCCGCCGCGAAGAACGGCCTGAACGCCTGCGTCGTCCATCCGTCCGGCATCGTCGGGCCGGAGGACTACAATCTGGGCAGCATCAGCAGCATGATCATTTCCTACTGCCGCGGACGCCTGCCGCTGGGTGTGGAGGGCGGCTACGATTTTGTGGACGTGCGCGACGTTGCGTCCGGCATTCTCGCCTGCTGTGAAAAGGGCGTGCCCGGCGAATGCTACATTCTCTCCTCCGAATACGTCAGCATTCGAACACTGCTGGGACGCTTGCAGGCAGAATCGCGCGGAAAACGCGTGCTTGCCTTCGTGCCCACCGTGCTGGCGAAAATCCTTTCCCCGTTTGCCGAGGGCTTCAGCCTTCTGCGCCGCGAAAAGCCGTGCTTCACGCCCTGCTCCGTGGCCGTGCTCGCGTCCAACGGGCACTTCTCCCACGCCAAGGCGACCCACGATCTGGGCTACTCGCCCCGAAAATTCGCGGATACCCTGCGCGATACGTTCCGCTGGCTTCGGGAAAAGGGCTATTGCTGAACCGTTTTCGCAAAAAGAATCCAAACAAATTCCAAAAAGCGGGAACCACTCTCCCGCTTTTTTCGTCGAATGATTGGATTAGTGTTTGCGTTCATCCGGAGGTGTCCGCCATGCTCAAACGAATTCTTGCGCTGCTTATGGTTCTGTCGCTGGCGCTGCCCGCGTTCGCGGAATCGCGCTATACCGACGCGGTTTCCGCTGGGGAAGGCTTTTTCGCCTACGTACCGAGCGAAGCGCAGGCCTTCGGCGATGAGGGCAGCTTCGGCGGCGCGTACTCCGAGCCGCTGGTGGTTTATGTGGACGCCGCCGGAAACGAAACGAAAATCGCGCACGGCTTCATCACCGAGGCGCTCGAGGGAAGCATCGTGGTGCGCTACAGCGCCGAGGCCTACGTGCACCGCTACCTGATCGCCGGCGTCGGCGGGAAGGTGCTGGCGCGGGTGGACAGCATTGAGGGCTTTGACGGCGCTTCCTATTCCGTCGCCCGCAGTGGCGAAAGCTTCGGCATCGTCGACCAGCGGGGACTGTTCGTCGTTCCAGCCACCTTCAAGCAGATCACGCGCGACCAGAGCGACGTATACGCGGGCTATGACCGCGCGCCGTTCTTCTGCACGTCGGCCATCGACGGCGGCATTACGGTGCTCGACTGCGACTCGCTGGAGACCATCGGCCGCTATACCGAGGTGGATTCCTACCTCCGCGCGAGCTTCGTCAACCCCGCGCTGTTCATGGTGGAAAACCGTTCGAAGCGCTCCTGGTGCTCGATGGAAACTGGCGACGTACTGTTCAGCCTGATGATCCGGCAGGACGCGCGCGATTTTGCACAGCCCTCCTTCGAACCGCTGAACGCCAACGGCTCCTTCCGTTATGTTGAGGGGCTTCCGGAATGCCTTGTAATCACGCGCGGCGAGGACGCGGACGTGAAATCGTATCTCGCGGACAATCACGGCGTGCGCATTTCGCTGGACTTCCAGTCACTGATCCCGCTCGTGTGGGCGAACGGCAAGGGTTTATTCCTGTTTGAAACCTTCGATCCCGCCGTCGAGCCGCAGCCCACACCCGCGGAAGACTGGGACACGCCCTATGACCCGATCGCTATCTATGGCGACAGCTACCGCTGCGGTCTCGTGGACGAAACCGGCGCAATCGTCGCGCCCGCGCAATATGTGGGTCATCAGTGCGTCGAGGGCAGCGTCGTGCTGGAGGAGACCGGCGGCCAGACCTACACGATTTCCATTCAATAGCTTGCTCTGACAGACCGATTGTACTATAATGAACAGGCGGGAAACCGAAGGGCTTCCCGCTCTATATTTTGCCGTGCGCCTGAAACCAGCGCGCACAGATAACGGCGGTACCGGTGATACGCGCGCAAATCCATGGCCGCATTCCGAGGCGTAGGAATGGGCCGCCGCGTCGCTGCGCCGTGATCCGCGCATAAAAACGCGGAGGCATATATTATGACGCATATCAAATTGGGATTCCATGAAACCGACATCACTCCCGACGCGCCCATGCAGCTGATCGGCTTCGGCTCGTCCTCGAAATCGCAGGGCGTAGAGCGGCCGCTCCGGGCGCAGGTATCCATCTGGCAATCGGATACCGCCTGCTGCACGCTGGTAACCATCGATCACATCGGCTTTGCCGTTGAGCACGCCGCACGCCTGCGAGACGCGCTGGGCGCACTGACCGGCACGAACGCCGAGCACGTGATGCTTTGCTTCTCCCACACGCATGCCGCGCCGAACGACAGCCTTGAGCCCGCGTACGCAAACCTCGTGGACGCGCGCATACTGGACGCGGCGCGCGCGGCGCTGACCTCGATGCGGCCCGTTCGCGTCGCATGGGGCTGCGCCGACACGCATATCGGCGTGAACCGCCGAAGCGGCGGCGCGCTGGATCGCCGCGCGGGGCTTCTCAAGGTCGCGGATGCGGAAACCGGCGCGCCCGTACTGGCGCTCCTGCGGCTGACGGCACATGGCAATTCGCTCAAGAGCGATAACGCGCGCATTTCGTCCGACTGGTTCGGCGCGGCGCGCGACATTCTTTCGCATAGCTGGGGCTGTCCCGTGATGCTCACGCAGGGCGCGGCCGGGAACGTCGCTCCGCGCTTCTTCTGCTCGAAAATCGATCCGCCCGACGCGGACGACACGAGCGGCCGGTTTATCCGAACGGATGATGCGCTGAACGAGATGGGGCGCACGGTGCTGCGCGACACGCAGGCGCTGTTCGATTCCCTCCGCCCGCACGACGCGTCCACGCTTCGAATGTTCTCGGTGCGCGACACGCTGTACGCCGACGTCCCCACCCCCTCCCGCGCCCGCTCCATTGCGGAGGAAGCCGCGCAGATGGCCGGAATCGACGGCACGAACTGGCTGAACGAGGTTGCCCGGCTGAACGAAGCCGGCGTCACCCGCCAGAGCGAGCCGGTCGAGCTTCAGTTTTTCCAGCTGGACGAGGGCGCGCTGATCGGCGTTCCGAATGAGGTCATGTGCGAGCTGGCGCTGGACGTGCGCGCTCAGTGCGGCGATCTCGCTTTCCTCGGCGGCTACACCAACGGCTGCACCGGCTACCTGCCCACCGCGGAGGAATACGACCGCGGCGGCTATGAGGTTTTCTGGTCGATGCTGCACTACTACATGTACTTCGGGCGCGTCATGCCCCTTGAACGCGACAGCGCCGCCCGGCTCGTGCAGCTGGCCGTGAACGGACTTCACAGCTAAGTCGTTCTTATCTCTAAAGAAAGCGCCCGAAGGACTTTCCTCCGAGCGCTTTTGCTCTTCTTCTGCTTACAGAAGCTGTCTCGCGACGTAAACGCCACTGGCCGACGCGTGGGACAGCGAATGGGTGATGCCGCTGCCGTCGCCGATTACGTACAGGCCGGGATAACGTGTTTCCAGATGCTCGTTCAGCTCTACCTCCATATTGTAGAACTTCACCTCCACGCCGTACAGCAGCGTGTCGTCGTTCGCCGTGCCGGGCGCGATGCGGTCGAGCGCGTAGATCATCTCGATAATGCCGTCCAGAATGCGCTTGGGCAGCACCAGACTCAGATCGCCGGGCGTAGCGGACAGCGTAGGCATGACCAGTCCTTCCTCGATGCGCTTCACCGTGGAACGCCGCCCGCGCACAAGGTCGCCGAACCTTTGCACGATCACACCGCCGCCCAGCATGTTGGACAGCCGCGCGATGCTTTCGCCGTAGCCGTTCGAATCCTTGAACGGCTCAGAAAAGTGCTTGGACACCAGCAGCGCGAAATTGGTGTTCTCGGTCTGCATCTGCTTGTCCTCATAGCTGTGGCCGTTCACGGTCACGATGCCGTTTGTGTTCTCCGTTACCACGCAGCCGTGCGGGTTCATGCAGAACGTGCGAACGTTGTCCTCGAACTTCTCCGTGCGGTATACGATCTTGCCCTCGTACAGCTCGCTGGTCACATGCTCGAACACGACCGCCGGAAGCTCCACGCGCACGCCGATATCCACGCGGTTGGACTGCGTGGGAATATCCAGCGCCCGGCACACCGACTCCATCCACTTGCTGCCGCTGCGGCCGACGGACACGATGCACTTTTCGCAGGTGTACACGCCGTTCTCGCATTCGATCTCGTAGCCGCCGTCGACCACGCGGATCATCTGCACGGGCGTGTCAAAATGGAAGTCCACCTTGTCCTTCAGAAGCTCGTACAGGTTCTCCAGCACCACATAGTTCTTGTCGGTGCCCAGATGGCGTACGGAAGCATCCAGCAGATTCAGCTTGTTCTGAATGCAGATGGTCTTAAAATGCGTGCCCGCGGTCGAATACAGCTTCGTACCCTCGCCGCCGTAGCGCATGTTGATGTCGTCCACGTACTTCATCAGCTCCAGCGCCTGCTTTTTGCCGATATATTCGTGCAGCGTTCCGCCAAAGCTGTTCGTGATATTATATTTTCCGTCCGAAAACGCGCCCGCGCCACCGAATCCGCTCATGATGGAGCAGCTTTTGCAGCCGACGCAGCTTTTCACCTTTTCCCCGTCAATGGGGCAATGGCGCTTCTCCAGCGGATGACCCGCTTCGAACAAGGCGATTTTCAGCGCGGGATTGCCCTTTACCAGCTCATAGGCCGAATAAATGCCGCCCGGGCCGCCGCCGATAATAATGATGTCGTACTTCATGGTCTCCTCCTTTGGTCATACGCTCCTATTATATCGGACGGATGTAAAAATTCAATCGGGTTTCCCTGTGAAAATGCGGTTAGCTTTGCAAAACAAAGATGCGCCGGCCTCACTTCGCGGACGGCTCCCGCTTCGGCATTCCAAGCCCAAGCACGCAGAGCACGGGCGCGGCGGCGAAAAGGGGAAACGCGTAGCGTATGCTGCCACTTACGGGAACAAAGCACAGCCCAACCCCATAGGCAAGCAAAATCAGCAGAACCCCCCTGCCGCGCCTGTGCTGAACGCCCATCTTCGCGAGCGTGAAGAGAACGGCGTACAGATACAGGGACGATTGAAACAGCAGCGTGAACGGCGGAACTTCGGCAAAGTTCCTTATCAGGCTCTGCACACCCTCCGCCCATACAAGCCTTTGCGAATCATAATGCGGCTCCACATAGCCCTCTGCCTTCCGCTGTCGCGTTTCTCCGGAAGCCGTATAGGTTCCGTAGTCGCCCATATAAACGATGCCCGCCCCCACTTTTTCCACAGCGCGCGGCGACCAGTAGCTTGCGCCCATGCTTAAAACCGCCCGCGCATACGGCGAAGCGTCCTTCTTCAGCAGACGGGCATACAGCGCATCGAAGTCCTTCCATTCCCTGCATGGAAGCAAGCTCCTCTTCATTTTATCCGCGTTTACGGGATTAAATCGCGCGCGAATCTGCCGGTCGCCATAATAGCGTTCGAGAACCCGCCAGTCCTCTTCGCTGATTTCCTTCTCATGCTCGGAGACATAGAGCGCCACCTGCTGAATCTGTGCGGCTCTTCCCTCGCTTTTGGGCCCCTTTCCAACGCCGCACAGCGGATAGACAACATATGTAAGCACCAAGCAGACTACCAGCCCGCCTCCGCAGAACGCGAGCGCCCGCACAAATCCCTTTCTGTATTCCCGGCACACATAGAAAATGGACAAAAGCACCGCCACCGCCGCAATGGCAATTCCGAACTTGCGCAGAAGCCCCGTCGCCGCGATATACGCCGCGCCCGCGAGCATGCGTCCCGGCTTGCGAACGGTTTCCGAGGGAAACGCGCACAGCTCCGCAGCGAAGATCAGTGCGCCCGTCATCGCGAGCGCGAACGCCGAGTCCTTGATGATTCCGCTGAAATACGCCGGATACACGGGGAATCCCGCGTAGAAAATCGTCACGCCAACCAGAACCGGCTTCTTCACGCCCAGCCGGGCGGCAAGCCGGATTCCGCCCGAGAGCATCCATGCCGCGAGCGCGCTTTGCAAAACGCAATACGCGGTCACGCCCGCGTTCATGCTGCCCAGCCTGCGCCCCAGCGCGTACAGCCCGCCCACAAGCAGCGTGTGCAAAACCGGCTGCGCGTCGTTCAGAAGGACACCGCTGGACGGAAACGTGCTCATATCGGCCGTCACGGACGAGAGCTTGCCCGGATACAGCGTGCCCATCACCTGCTTAATCTGGTCGTAGCTGTCCGGATGAACCACGCCTGGCCAGTTCAAAAGCAGATACGGCAGCATGCAGACAAAAAGCACCAGCGCACACTTCCATCTTGCGCACGCGCAAGGCGCGTCCGTCAGCACCTCCACCCCGTTCACCACCAGAGAAAGCAGCGCCCGGTAAAACGCATACGCGCCCAGCGACGCGACGCAAACCGTTATAAGATTGAATCTTCCCGTCGGAAGGGAGACGTTTCCGTTCAGAAACAGCCCCGAAACGATATGAATTCCCGCCATCGCCAGTGCGCACACCGAGCAGTGAACGCTCTTCGTCCTGCGCTTCGCGCCCGCAAGCAGAAGAAGAAACATCAACGCGTACACGCACGCGTCAACCAGCGAATCCGTAAAAAGACAGTGCGACAGATACGCTTTCAGGCTCGTGGTTTCCTTTGGAAGCGCGCTCAAATCCACCACAATCGCAGTCATGGCGAACATGGAAGCAATCGCCGCATACAGCACGTTTTTCCATTTCTTCATCGAGCGCACCATCTTCCCTTATTTTTACAATTCAATTATACGTTCAATTTCTTCGCGTGTCAATTCATTTCCTATGCTTTCTGACGGATTCTCCTTGAAAACACGGTTGAATTCCCGGCGGAAATCGAGTATAATATGCGCATACAATTTCGCGCTTACGGGAGGTTCTGAACATGCAAACGCTCGAAATGATCTCGGCTCTTTCCAACGCCTGCGGCCCCAGCGGCTTTGAAGACGACGCTCTGCGCGCCGTCCGTCAGTTTGCGCCTGCGGGCTATGCCCTCGCGGGCGACGCGCTGAATAACCTGTATCTGCGCCGCGAAAAAGCGGACGGCGCAAAACCCGTTCTTCAGCTGGACGCGCATTCGGACGAGGTGGGCTTCATGGTGCAGGCCGTCCGTCCCAACGGCACGCTGCGCTTCATCGCGCTGGGCGGCTGGGTAAACAGCAACATTCCCGCGCACAGGGTGCGCGTGCGCACGCGCTTTGGCACGTGGATCCCCGGCGTTGTGGCCGCCAAGCCGCCGCACTTCATGAGCGAAGCGGAAAAGGGTCGCACGCCGGAAATCGAGGATATGAGCATCGACATCGGCGCGTCCTCCGCCGAGGAAGCGATTCAGGATTTCGGCGTTCGCATCGGCGCGCCCGTCGCCCCGGACGTGCAGTTTTCCTATGACGAAGCGCACGATCTGATGTTCGGCAAGGCGTTTGACAACCGTCTGGGCTGCGCCGCGGTGCTTGCGACGCTTGAGCGCCTCGGCATGGACGAGCTGGCCGTCGACCCCGTGGGCGCGCTGGCCGCGCAGGAGGAGGTCGGCACGCGCGGCGCCGAGGTGACAGCCCGCACGGTAAAGCCCGCCCTCGCCATTGCCTTTGAAGGTTCCCCGGCGGACGATACCGTTGTCGAGCCCTATCTGGCGCAGACGGCGATTCACAAAGGCCCGATGCTTCGCCACATCGACAAACGAATGATCACCAGCCCACGCTTTCAGCGCTACGCGCTCGATCTCGCAGGCGAGCTTGGCATCCCCGCACAGGAATCTGTGCGTTCCGGCGGCTCGACCGACGGCGCGCCGATTCACCTTTCAAACGACGGCGTGCCTACCATCGTGATCGGCCTGCCCGTGCGCTACATCCACAGCCACTGGGGCATTGCGTCGCTGAGCGACTTTACGCACGCCGTCGACCTCGCCGAGGCTGTCATCCGCCGTCTGGATGCCGCGACAATCGCCGCGTTCCGAGGCGGCGCGCTCGCCTGATCGGCTTTCCGCGAAAGGAGACGCGCATGAAGCCCTTTTACTGCCAGCTTGATTATCCCGACCTGCCTTATCCCTTTCATGGCGACGGCCGCACCGTCGCGAACAGCGGCTGCGGCGTGTGCTGCGCGTCCATGCTGATCGAGCGCCTGCCCGGCATTTCCTTCCCGCCGGAGGAAGCCGTCCGGTTCGCCCGGCGTTGCGGCGCGCGCGACCGCTTCGGCACAAATTTCTACATCCTTGGCGGCGCGCTCGCCGGGCGCTTTGATCTGAAAATGACCTGCACGGAGGATCTGGACGAGGTTCTCGCCCTGATGCGCGCCGACCCCTCCGCCAAAACCGTCGCCAACACGCGCGGCGACCGCGAGGGCTACGTCGGCCTGTTTTCCGACAGCGGGCATTATATCCTGCTCGAGCGCTTTCAGGACGACCAGTTCCGCGTGCTCGACCCTATGTACCGCCCCGGCCGCTACGATATTCCCGGCCGCGCCGGAAAGGTGCGCATGGAAGGCTGCGCCGCATGGTGCGACTGCGAGCTTCTCCGCCCCGACTGCTTCGAACGCCCTTATTTTGTATTCCAAATTAAGTAAAACGAAACCCGCCGTCGTCAGCCGGCATGGCCGCGACGGCGGTTTCGTCTTTCATCTTTATAGTGGAAATTCCTCATAGCCCTCCGCGCCGAGATAGGCGCAGAATTTCACAAGGCACGCGTCCACCCGGCGAAGCAATGCGGGTGCGGGCTTCACGCCGTCCTCCCACCACCACGCGCGGATTTTCAGCTTTCCTCCGCGAAAGGCCTCCGGCTCGAACCGCGCGATAAAGCGGTCTCCGTCCATCACAGGCAGCACATAGTAGCCGTACTTGCGCTTTTCTCTGGGCACATAGACCTCCCAGCGATAGTCAAAGCCGAAGATTTCCGAAATCATCCTGCGATCCCACAGAAGATTGTCCAGCGGCGCGAGGATGCGAACGCCGCGCGGCGGCGGTGTTTCCTTGATAAAATGGGCTTCAAAGGCGCTCGGAATCAGATAACGCTTTCCGTCGATCACGACTCGAAGCAGCTTTCCTTCCTCTAAAAGACCTTCAAATGTGTGCGTTCGCTCCGCCGCCTTGAAGCCGTCCACGCCCAGAAACGCGTCGCCCGACGCTTCTCGCAAAAGTCCGATGCTCTCCGCGCGGCGCATGACCTGCCAGCGGAAATACATTTCGTCCGTCGGATTCGGCTCGGGCGCGTTCAGAATTTCCGGCGCAATGTGCCTTTCGGCCAGGTCGTAATACCGCCTCGCGCCTTCCCGATGGTCGAGTACAAGCCGCCCGGCCATCCAAAGGCTCTCAAGCCCCGCGCGCGCGGCGCTCGTTTCACCCCACGGCCAGCGCACCCGTGTTTCAGATGCCACGTCGTCCGAGCACAGCGGCCCTCGGGCGCGGATTTCCTCCAGCAGACGCGCTTCCATCTGCGCGACGTCCGGATTTTCCCGATACGCCCGCGCGGTGCTTCTGCGCGTGCGCGCGAAATACGGAAAATCCTCCGCCGGAAACAGGCAGAGCATCTTGTCGAAGCCCTCGACGAGCGCATGCTTCTGATACAGCTCCCGGTACAGCTTTTCAGGCGTATACCCGCACACGCGGCTTTGCAAAACCAGATCTGGATTTCGCCCAACCACGTTCAGCGGGTCGTATTGCACGCTGTGCAGCCGCCGCGCGGTTTCAAGCACGCCGGTCTTTTCGCCGAAATGCAGACGGGTCAGCCCTCTGCGCGCCTGTGCGCGCGTCAGCTCAAGCGTCCGCATGGCTATCTCCGATCAGCTCGTCCAGAATGGCGATCAGCGTCTTTTTCCCGCCCACGGATTCCGCGCCCACGCAGCTGGGGCAGCCGTTTTCGCACGGACAGGCGGCCAGCATGCGTCTGGCCTCGACGAACAGCTCCATGTTCATTTCATATACGCGGTCGGACAGCCCCACGCCGCCGGGAATGTGATCGTACAGATACACGGTCGGCTGGTCGCTGAAGGGATCCTTCACGTGATAGACCACGCTGATGTCCGTGGACGCGCACATCAGATACATGGGCGCGATATGGCGCATCAGATACGCCAGCGCGACCATGGCCGTCTTCATATCGTCCTTGCCATACTTCGCTTCCATCCCGGCGGGCAGCGTCCACCAGCAGGCGGTCGTCTGCATTTCCAGCTCCGGCAGCGTCACCGGTCCCCAGCCGAGGTTCTCATGGGTATCAAAGCGAATCTTCTTAAACAGCGTCACAATCGAGCTTACCAGCACCTCGCCGCGGTGGCGCGAAAGCAGCCCCAGCGGCTCGCTCTCGAATTCATCCAGCACCTTCAGGCTCGTCGTCAGGTCGGCGTCCGTGTAATAGCCCACGTCCACCTCGCGGATGTACGCCTTCTTGTCGTCGAAGTCCAGCTCCTCAACCTGATACTGCCGCCCCTCGTGCATGTAAATGGCGTACTTGTGCAGCAGCATCGGCACGGTGAAGCGATCCATCTCGCCGATCACGCGGTGCTTTTTCGGATTTGTGATGTCGATAATCAGGAAATTCTGGTCGGATGCGCTTCGCAGGTTCACGCCCGCCTGCGGGAATTCCTCCGCCATCCAGTACCAGCGCCCGGAAACGAGCCGCAGGATATTCTGGTCGGCGAGGTAATGCAGAAGCTCGTCCGTCTCCTCCACATTTCCGAACTTCTCGCCCTCCTGAAACGGCAGCTCGTAGGCGGCGCATTTCAGATGGTTGAGCAGGATATACAGGTTGTCCGGGTTGATGAACGCGCGCTCCGGCGACTGGCCGAAGAAATAATCGGGATGGCCGATGATGTACTGATCCAGCGGGTTGGAGCTGGCCACAAGAATCATCAGCGACTCATTCGAGCGCCGCCCCGCGCGCCCGGCCTGCTGCCACGTGCTCGCGATGGTGCCCGGATAGCCGCACATCACGCACGCGTCCAGCTGGCCAATATCGATGCCCAGCTCGAGTGCGTTCGTCGAAACCACCAGATCCACATTCCCGGCGCGCAGCTCGCGCTCAATCTCGCGCCGGAGCGTAGGCAGATAGCCGCCGCGGTAGCCGCGCACGCGCCCGGCGTTGCCCAGCGGGTCGCGCACAATGTCCTTGGCGTAGCGCACCAGCACCTCGACCGCCAGCCGTGAGCGCGCGAACACGATCGACTGCACGCCCGCGCGCACCAGCCGCGCGGCAATGTCGCGCGTGGTCGGCAGGCTGCCGGCGCGAATGCCCAGCTGCCGGTTGATCACCGGCGGGTTATAGAAGATCACATGCCGTCGCCCCGCGGACGCGCCGTTGTCGTCGATCATCGTCATGGAGCGGGCGGTCATGTTCTCCGCCAGCTCCTTCGGGTTGTGAATCGTCGCCGAGCAGCAGATGAACGTGGGATGCGCGCCGTAGAACGCGCAGATGCGCTCCAGCCGCCGGAGCACGTTCGCGAGGTTCGAGCCGAACACGCCGCGGTAGGCGTGAATCTCGTCAATGACCACATATTTCAGGTTTTCAAACAGCCGCACCCACTTGGTGTGATGCGGAAGAATGCCCTGATGCAGCATGTCCGGGTTCGTCACCACCACATGCCCCGCCTGCCGGATCGCCGTGCGCGCGGACGCGGGCGTATCGCCGTCATAGGTGAACGCCTTGATGTCCGCGCCCAGCGCCTCCACCATCGAATACAATTCTGCCACCTGATCGCTGGAAAGCGCCTTCGTCGGAAACAGATACAGCGCGCGTGCGGCGTCATCCTTCAGAATCGCGTTCAGCACAGGCAGGTTATAGCACAGCGTTTTTCCGGACGCCGTCGGCGTGACGACGACGAAGTCGCGCCCCGCGATCGCGCAATCAAGCGCCTGCCGCTGATGCGTATACAGACGCTCAATCCCGCGCGCCTTCAGCACCTGCACGATGCGCGCGTCCAGCTCCTGCGGAAACGGCGCGTATTTCGCCTCCCTCGCGGGAAGCACGCGCCATTCCGTCACGTTCTCCATAAAGCGGGGATCGTCCCTCAGCGCACAAACGAATTCCGAAAGCGTCACTTGCATCAGTCCTTTACCAGAACGGTCTTCACGTTCGCGACCGCTTCCTCCACCAGCGCGTCCACGTCCAGCCTGCGCTCTTCCTTCTCCACGTTGGCGAGCTTCGGCTTCGTGACGGGATGCCGGGGCGTGAACACGGTGCAGCAGTCCTCATAGGGCAGGATGGAGGTTTCATAGGTGTCGATCTTCTCGGCAATGTGGATGATTTCCAGCTTGTCAAGGCCGATCAGCGGACGGAACACGGGCAGGTCGGTCATGATGTCCGTGCAGCCGAGCGCTTCCATCGTCTGCGAAGCCACCTGTCCCAGCGATTCGCCGGTGATCAGCGCCTGCAGGCCGTTGTCGTGCGCGATGCGGTCGGCAATGCGCATCATGAAGCGGCGCATGATCAGCGTGCCCATGCCCTCCTCGCACTTCTCGTGAATCTCCATCTGAATCTTCGTGAACGGCACGATGTGCACGCGCATGCCATACTCGTACTTTCCGATGATGCGCGCCAGCGACAGAACCTTCTCCTGCGCGCGCTCGGACGTGTACGGCGGGCTGGCAAAGTGAATCGCCTGAATGTTCACGCCGCGGCGCATGATCTGATAGCCCGCCACCGGGCTGTCGATGCCGCCGGACAAAAGCAGACCCGCCTTGCCGGATGTACCCATCGGCATGCCGCCCACGGCCATGATTTCGGTGTTGTACAGATACGCGTGGTCGCGAATTTCCACCCACATCTCCGTCTGCGGATGATGCACGTCCACCCTGAGCTCCGGATGCGCGTCCAGAATGCGCCCGCCGAGCTCCACCGCCAGCTCCTGCGAATTGAGCGGGAAGCGTTTGTCCGAGCGCTTGCACATCACCTTGAACGTGCCCGTCACGCCGTCCATCCAGCGCACGGTTTCCTCGGCGATTCTGTCCAGATCCTTTTCCATTTCCAAAGCCGGGCTCACGGAATAAATGCCGAACACCTTTGTCACAAGGCTGACGCACTCGTCCATGTCCTCAAAATCGGACACATAAATGCGCGAATCAGACAGCCACACGTGCCCGCCGATGGGCGCGACCATTTTCTTCACATTGTCAACCAGCACGCGCATGAAATACGGCCGGTTCTGTCCCTTCAGATGCACTTCGCCGAAGCGGGCAAGCAATACCTTACGCACGGGTATCTATCTCCTTTGAAACTTCTTCAGTATTTCGTATTTTTCCCCGGCGACCTTCGCCGCGTAGTCGATTTCTTCCTCCGTGGTGTACGGGCACAGGCTGAAGCGCAGCGCCCATTCGGCGCGATCCGCCGGAATGCCCATGGCGGTCAGCACGGTGCTTACATGGCGCTTCTTGCTGGAGCACGCCGAGCCGGTGGACGCGTACACGCCCGCTTCCTCCAGCGCGTGCAGCATTACCTCTCCGCGCACGCCCGGGAACGAGAAGTTCACGATATGCGCCGCGCCGTCTTCCGGCTTCGGGCCGTTGATCAGAAGCCCCGGAACGGCCTCGCGCATCTTCTCCACCAGACGAAGCTTCCGGCTCATCAGCGTTTCATGCCTGTCCGTCCGCTTCCGCATTTCGTCAATCGCTTCGGAAAGCCCCGCGATGCCCGGCGTGTTTTCCGTGCCGCTGCGGTACATTTCCTCCTGCCCGCCGCCCACATGCGTGCTCTTGAGACGCAGATTCTTGCGAACCACCAGCGCGCCGACGCCCTTGGGCGCGTGAATCTTGTGGCCGGACAGCGTGTACATGTCGATCAGTCGGAAATCGATCTCCTCGCGCAGGAAGCCCTGCACGCCGTCCACATGCAGCCTTGCGTCGGGCGCAAGCGCGCGCACCAGCTTGGAAAGCCGCGCGACGTCCGTCTTCGCGCCGGTCTCGTTGTTCACCTGCATGCAGCTGACAAGGCTCGCGCCGCCCTGAAGGAAGCTCGCCAGCGCGTCATAGTCCAGCTCGCCCGCTTCGTTCACGGGAATCCGGAACACCTCGCAGCCCATCTCCTCCAACCGCTGCGACGCTTCAAGCACGCTCGGATGCTCCACGGCCGACACCGCCGCGCGGTACGGCGGGCGCATCGCGCCGATGGAGCCAAACAGCGCCAGATTGTTGGCCTCCGTGCCGCCGGAGGTAAAAATCACGCGCGCGTCCACGGCGTGCAGCGCCTTTCGAATTTTATCGCGGCACAGGTTCATCTGCTTTTCGGGAATCATGGCCGGCGCGTACAGCGACGAGGGATTATAGAAATCCTCGCGCATGGCGCGCGCCATTGCGTCGATCACGCCGTCCGTCGGCCGCGTGGTCGCGCTGTTGTCCAGATATGCCTGCATGAAAAACGATCCTTTCTACATGAAAAAGCGGGGACGCTTTTCTCGCGCAGCCCTCGTTCCCTGCGCCGCGCAAGCGTCCCCCGGCCTTCATCCCCTGCTTCAGTTCTGCCAGACGCCGAAGTTCAGGTAGTTCCGGCTCTTGATCATCTCAAGCATTTCATCCGACGGCTCGAGCACGACCAGATGCTTCACATTGTTCTTGTTAAAGAAGAAATATACCAGATTGTTGTCGCGATTGAGAAACCAGTTGTGCTTTTTGATGGTTTTATCGCTCAGATAGCGCTTGAACGATGGATGATTGACGCTTCCGCAGCTTTCAACGATCTTCAGCGGCAGCTCCATCAGATAGCGGCGCTTGGAATTGTTCATGACCATCGACACGTCCAGCACGCCGTTGGTAAACGTGTATTCATATTCCACGCGCAGGCCGTCCTTCTTCAGCCAGATCAACACTGCGATGCCCGCGAACAGAACGCCGATCACCAGCTGCTGCCACTGGAAACCATACTCCGGATTGCCGATGGAAGAAATCGCGAAGTTCAGCATCAGAAGGCCGATTATGCCGGAGATGACCAGCAGAACCCACGCCAGATAATACGCCGCGTTCACCGCGCCGCTGTGTCTTTTGACTACGATTTCCTCTTTGAAGTTGTCCATTGCCATGCTCGTTTACCCTCCATCGTCCCCGCGAACCGTTTTGCACGCCGCCCGCCGACGAAATTTTCCGGCCAGCCGCTCCGCGCCGACCTTTCTTTCAATATTATAGCATAGTTTTGCGCGTTCGCATAGCGTGAAAGGCAAGTTTTCATACTTTTTTGCGTGAATTCCGCATTTTTCTCAATTTCCCGCTTTCACCCGCGTCAATGCGTGCGTTGATTTTGATGCTTTCAATTTTTCCGCCTATCGCGATGCGTCATCGAGCAATCCTGTTCGGAAAACAACGCTGTTCAAACCACATGTTATCCAGCTCCCATCGCCGTATACAAACTCATCAAGCTCCCACAGAACAATCCCATAAAAATACTCATGCGCTCAGGTGTGCCCCCGAATATCACATCGCCAAAAATACCCCTGCAAACACAGCGGCCGCAGCCATCGTCAGTCTTCTATAATGGCTCACAAGCCCCTGTTTCTCCGAGCGGTAAATTCTCAGCGCAACCGCCATATTGATCAAACAATAAGTGCTAAACGCAGCGCTGAACGCAACAATCATCTTCGTCATTAAAATTTCCTCTCGAATTCAGCACACGGAAATCCTGTCGCTAAGCGATCCTTTCTCAGATGACATAGTTTGATGCAATCATTAGAGCGCTCACTGCCAACACCATCCCAATGTGAGCACCATCTTCTTCGTTTCCTGCCGCGTCCACAACAACACAGCAAATATTTCCTTACTCCGCTTTCGGCTTTCCCAGCTTCTTCTTCCACCGTTCGCGCGTAACGATGCCTGCGACCAGCATCGCCGTCAGCTGCAAAACGCCGCCGAACACGTAGAACATGCCGGAGTTTTCCGTTGGCAGCGTCAGCTGAAGTGACAGGCACAGCGTCCACACGGCGGCAGAAAGCGCGCCGAACGCCCATGGATAGGTTCTCCAAACCAGAAACGAGATGCCCAGACTCGCGAAGGTCATCGGCAGCGCGTAAATAAACGCCAGCCAGCCATGCTCCATCGACGGCCACGCGAAGCGAAGCACGCAGAACGCGATCACGGCCAGCAGCCAGATGCCGCTGACCATCGAAAGCAGAAACAGGGTATGGTCGACGATGCGCCCCGTCTTCTTCTCGGGAAGCGCTTCCGGCTCCTCCCGGACGCAGCCCAGCAGCGCGTCCGGCGTGGTGTCATACAGTTCGCTCAGCTGCATCAGCGCGCTCAGATCCGGCACGCCGTCGCCCCGCTCCCATTTGGAAACGGATTTATCCGAATAGTTGATCTGCGCGCCGATCTCCGCCTGGGTAAGTCCCTTGTCCCGGCGATTTTTCGTCAGATTCTCCGCCAAGGCCTGACGCCACGTCTCCTGCTGCACGCGCGCACCCCCTATTTCTGAACTCTCCCCACAGTAGAGTGGCCGTTTTGGCCGGTCTCCTCCCCGTAGAAGCACCTCTATTGTACCTGATTTTACTGTAAAATGCAAGCCCTCCGTCTCTCCGCACGTGAGAAGCATGCTTTTACGCACGGTAGAGTTGAACTGGCCAACAATAGGGTGCAATCCGCGTCCGAAGCCCTTATAATACAACCATCGACGGCGCCGACGCGCCGAAGCATCACGAAACCGGAGGAAAACCGCATGCTTTCCAAGAATCTTTTTGTGTGGGGCGACTCCATTGCCCGCGGCGTTATGTATGACGAAATGAAGGAGCGCTACACTGTATGCCGCGAAACCTTTGATCAGGCGCTGAAAACGCTGGGCGTGAACGTGCGCAACTACGCCAAGCCCGGCTGCACCAGCAAGGCCGCGCTGGACATTCTGGAGCGTAGCGCAGCCGCGGATGGCGCGGTGGCCGCCATCGAGTTCGGTGGAAACGATTCCGACCTGATCTGGAAGGACGTGGCCGAAACGCCGGACATTTTCCACGAGGCCGTCGTTACGATTTCCGATTTTAAGGCGTCCATGGGACGCATGATCGAAAAGACCCGCGCGCTGGGCATGCATCCCATCGTCGTCACGCCGCTGCCCGTGGTGGCGGAGCGCTATCTGAAATGGATTTCCCGCGGGCTGGACGGCAACGCGATTCTGAAGTATCTGGGCAGCGCGCAGTATATCTATCGCTGGCAGGAGCGCTATGCCTACGCCGCCATGGAGGCCGCCCGCGACGCCGGCTGTCCCGTTTTTGACCTGCGCAGCATTTTCCTGCGCCAGCGCGATTTCGATTCCCTGATGAGCCTTGACGGCATTCATCCCAACCCCGCCGGCTATCAGCTGATCACCGACACCGTTCTGAACGCGTGGCAGCAGTCCCCCGCCGCGAACTGAACTTTCTCTCTCAAGCAACCGTATTCCAGCGCCGTTTTCCGCACCGGCGCTGCTTTTTTGCGCCGGCGCGATTTCAACTCCCTGAAGAGCCTTGACGGCATTCAACCCAATCCCGCCGCTTACCCGAGCTAAGGTAAATAACGCTTCCACTACAACAGGGTAAGGAAGTGCTTCGGATGGAATGAACTTCACTCTTCTCCGAAGCGCTTTCTTCTTTATATCTCCCTTACCGCCCTCAAAAAATACGCGCAGGCAAGCAAGTCGGCACAGCCGCCGATGGTAAGGTTTTCGCGGATAAACTGATCGTCCAGCGTCTCGACCTTCTCCCGTGTAAGGCCAGAATCCAGAAGCGCGCGAATTTCCCTCTTTGACGCCTCCGCGCGTGAACGTCCTCCGCGCCGTATCAGCGTCGTATCGTCCATTTCCACCGCCAAACGCAATAGCGCGTATGCGCCGGAAAGCTCCTCCGCGTCGATTTCTGTACTTGTTTGCATGTCTGCGCCGTGCATCTCATTTCTTTCCTTCGTCTCCACCGTACTTTCAGCTGCATCCGTATCGGACGTGACAGAATCTTCAATCGTCTTCCGCATCTCCGCTGGATTTTCGAATGCGGCAGCATTCTCAACCGTCCCCCGCATCTCCTCCGGATAGCCAGACGTAGTAAAGCTTCCGGCTGTCTCCCGCTTCTTCATTGGACTTCCTAACATGTCCGCGTCGAGCGCGGGCAGCGCGATGCGCAAAACCGATGGAAAACCATCCGCAGCTTCGCCGCGCGCGCCGCGCAAACCGGTTTCGAGATACAGTCTGTCCCCGAAGGAACCTGCCGTTTCCGCGCGCAGAGAGCGGAAATGCGCCTCCATATGGGGCGCGGCCATACGACCCGCCCGCGCGCAGATTTTCTCCGCGTCGGCTTCAAAGCTCCGCAGACAAGCCGCCGCGGAAGCCGCGAGAAGACCCAGCGAAAAGATGGCTCCCTTATGCGCGTTCACGCCGCCTGTCGCGTTCAGCATGGTTTTTTCGGCTTCCATGCCCAGCGCGCGAAGGGTGGGAAACGCGTCGGCCTCTTCCAGCTTCATACCCGCCCGCGCGCATTCGCGGAAGTACGGCTTCAGCGAGCGCGCGCTTCGAAGCAGCATTTCAAGGCTCATATCCGGATGCGACCCATTGTTTCGCCGATCGACCAGGCCCGGCTTCGGCGTGGTTTCCGCTTCGCGAATCAGCGCGCGCACGGCGGCTTCGGAGATGCGCTCCGGCAGCGTCTCCCGCCGCCATTCGTCGATTCTCCGGGAAACCTCTTTTGAAAGCTCCGGCACGGAATGCGCCCGGCTGCGTGCACATTCAAACGCGGGCTTTCCGCACAGAAGACAGCTTCGCGGCGGAAGCCCCAGCGCCGAACGGCAGCATTTTTCGCCGTTCTTAGCCAGCACGTCCAGATCGAACAGCCGCCCGAGCGGCTCTTCATCCTCTATGCGGCACATTTCCCGTTTGACGGCTTCCGCGTCCGCGTTCAGCGGAACGTATGCCTCCGGCCCGGTAAACGCTTCATATAAAATGGGACGCGCTCCGACCGCGCTCTGCACGCGCCGCACACCCTCCCGGAACGCCGCGAGAATTTCCGTCGAAGCCTTTATGGGACCGGGAATACTCATCGTAAGGCAGATCAGCACGGGCGACGTTTCCAGGAAGCGCTTCTGCCGTTCCGCCCGCCGGTCGCGCGCGTCAAGCATATCGGCCACGGTGACCGGCCGCGCATTCGTCATCCTCATCGCCCCTTTCTGCCCGCTATTTTATCAGATTGCCGCCCGCTTTTCAACGGTGCGGTTAGAAAATGAAAAAATCGCCCGCAAACTGGACGCAATTTACATCTTTCGGTTGACTTTTTCGTCCGTGGAAGGTAATATATACGTAGAATGAGGATAGGAGGCTTCTCCATGGGACGCTTACATCTGCGGAAGAATAACATCGGCAAGGCGATCATTCGCTTTCTGATCGGTCTATTGATTCTCGCGATTCTGGTATGGCTTTTATACGAATTTGTGCTGACGGGCGAGTTCAACTCGTCGCCCCGGATGGACAACGTGCTTACGCTGAACGGAACACAGCCGGCGCAGACGACCACCGTCTCCGGCACGACCGCCGCGATTCCGCTGCCGGTGGACACGCTGTCTCCGGCGGAGCCGACCGCAACGCCCACCCCCACGCCGACCCCGACTCCTACGCCGACGCCCACGCCGACCCCGACCCCCACGCCCGCGCCTACGCCGATTCCCGACACGGCGTTCAGCGCGCGAAAGAAGGATCTGGAGAGCCTGAAGAAGTGGAAGATCGACGGCAAGAAGGTCACCAACGGCCTGACGCAGTTTGAGCTGCCCGAGTCGAATTCCTCCCGCCTGATCCGACTGACCGGCTGGGGCTACGTGGAGGACGCGAATTTTGACGGCCAGCACTGCCAGATGTACATTCTGGTGCTCGACTCCAAAAACCGCATGCACGTATACGACGCCACCATCGCGCCCGGCATCACCGGCATGGGCGAGCATGACGGCAAGGGCAAGAACCTGTCCGACTGCGACTTCACCGCGATGATCGACGTATCCAGCTATCCGGACGGCGACTATCAGGTCGGCGTAGGCATTCAGTACACCTCAAATAAGAAGACGCTGCGCTACGGCTACACCTTCGGCGACGCGTACCGGTTTACCGTCGTCGGCGGCGCGGTCACCGCGGTCAATGGCGTTGAGCATTAACCAAGGAGGCTTGCATTGAAGCGATTTCAAAGAGGAATGGCTTTTCTCGCCGTCTGCGCGCTTCTGCTGTGCGCCTGCGCGTATGCGGACAGTCTTGCGGACTGGGCGGCGCGCTACAACGCCGCCGCCGCATCGGCGGGGCTTGCGCCCATCGCGGACGTGCAGAACATCGGCGACGGCGCGTATGGAATCTCGCTGGACGATGGCGGTATGCTCGCCATCGCGTCGGATGACTCGACCATCGGCGGCGTGATCATCACGGGCATTTCGGCGCGGGACAAGCTTGCGCTCGTCTGCGGCGCGGCGCTGTATGCCTGCGATTCCACGCGGACCATCGAAGCAGCCATGGAAGAAATGGCTGCCTTTGTCGGCGGGCCCGACGTGGTTCCCGAGCGCTTTAAAACGACGGGCGGCTGGGTTTACATGCTGGAAACCGACGGCACGGAAACGGTCGTCGCTCTGATGGTGGAGGAGCTGTTTGCCGCCTTCGCCGTTGACGGCATGGAGCTTCCCGTCCTTCCGGAAGGCGAACAGCCCAGCGGCAGCGAAGCCACGCCCTCCGAAGCGCCGACCCCGGGTGCGGAAGCGCCTTCTGAGACGCCGGTTCTGCCGACGGCAACCCCTGACCCGGTTCTTCACAAAATCTGACACATCATGGGGACGTCCACGGGCGTCTCCATACTTATCGGAGGCATTTCATGTACGTTGCGGGAGTGGACATCGGCGGAACCAACCTGAAATTTGGCGTGTTTGACGAAAACGGTCAGCCGGTATACACGCTTTTACGGCGCACCGCGCGCGGCGGCCCGGAAGCGATTGCCAGCCAGATTGCCGCGCTGCTTTCCGCATCCCCCACGCCGGCAGAAATGGTGGGCGCGGGCGTGCCCGGCTCGGTCTTTCGGCCGTCCGGGAAGATCAACTCCGGCAATCTGAAGTGGTTCGGCATTCCCTTCGGCGCGCTTCTGCGCGAAAAGACGGGGCTGCCCGTATGGATTGACAACGACGCGGAAGCGGCGCTGGCGGCGGAGACGCTGCCGGGCGGCTCGTGCTTCGGTCTGGAAAGCGCCGTGTATCTGACCCTCGGCACCGGCATCGGCGGCGCGCTGCTGATCAACGGCCGTCCCTGGCGCGGGCACGACAACGCCGCCGCGGAGCTGGGACATTTCGTCACCCATGCCGGAGGGCTGAAATGCGCCTGCGGCATGAACGGCTGTTTTGAGATGTACGCCTCGGCGGGCGCGCTGACCCGGCTGGCGGGCGGCATTCGCGCGCGCACCGTCATCGACCGGGTGCGGGACGGCGACGCGGACATGCTCGCCGTGCTGGACGCGTACGCCCGCGAAATCGCCATCGGACTCTGCTCGCTGTACATGATCTTCCGGCCGCAGGCCATCGTGCTCGGCGGCGGCATCAGCGCGGCGGGCGAAACGCTGCGCGAGGCCATTCTGAAAAGCGTTCCCAACGCCTACGACTTCACCCCGGAGACAATCCGCGCCGCGCTGCGCTTCGCAAGCCGCGGAAACGACGCGGGCATGGCCGGGGCGGCGGCGCTGGCGCGAATGAACCTGAAGCCGTAAGATTTTTGGTAAAAGGTGTTTCCATTTTAACCGGCTGGTGCTATAATAGATGCCGTAAGGAAACGGGCTGTGCCCGCAGAAATAGAGGAGGAATTCCCAATGGTTGTACATGTGTTTAAAACCCCTGAAGAGCTCGCTCAGGCCGCCGCAATGGTATTCGCCGCGCAGATCGCCAAGAAGCCGGACACCGTGCTGGGTCTCGCCACCGGTTCTACCCCCGTGGGCACCTACAGGGAGCTGGCTCGTCTGAACAGACTGGGTCTGATCGACTTCTCTGAGGTTCGCACCTACAACCTCGACGAATACATCGGCCTTGAGCCCACCCATGATCAGAGCTATCGTTACTTCATGAACGACAATCTGTTCAACCACATCAACATCAAGATGGAAAACACCCACGTACCCTGCGGCACCGGTGCCGACCACTGGGCGGACGCGCGCGCGTATGACGAAGCGGTGGAAGCGGCGGGCGGCATCGACCTGCAGCTGCTGGGCATCGGTCACAACGGCCACATCGGCTTCAACGAGCCCAACGACAAGTTCATCTACGGCACCAACATCGTGAAGCTGACCCGCTCCACCATCGACGCCAACAAGATCTACTTCCCCACCGAGGACGACATGCCCAAGGAAGCCATTTCCTTCGGTATCGGCGGCATCATGAAGGCGAAGGCCGTCATCCTGCTGGCGCTGGGCAAGGGCAAGGCGCAGGCGATCCATGACACCGTGCACGGCGAAATCGATCCCAAGTGCCCCGCTTCCATCCTGAAGGCGCATCCGAACACCATCATCATGGTGGACGAGGCCGCCGGCAGCATGCTGTAATCGAGCCCGCGCAAGGACGTTTTGAATTCTGTACGCGGCCGCGCGATTGTCGCCGGCCGCGTTTTCGTAAACGGAGGACGGTTTACATGGGCGTTTCGATTTCCTATGACGCGGACAGCCGCATGATTTTCTCGGGCCTTTCCTGCTCCTGCTCGCTTGAGCACGCCACGCCCCGGCAGGATATTTACGTGGGGCAGCGGCTGATCGGAAAGGTGCCCCATTTCATCCGCCGACGCGGGCTGGGCTCCCGGTGCGTGCTGGTGTGCGACAACAACACCTACGAGGTCGCCGGGCGCGACGTGGAAGCCGCGCTGTGCGCGGATGGCTTTTCCGTGACGCTGTGCCGCGTCGTCCGCGAGGGCAAAATGGTGCCCGATGAAACGGCGGTCGGCGAGGTCGTGCTGTCGCTCGCGCCGGACACCGAGTTTCTGGTTGCCGTCGGCTCCGGCTCGGTCACGGACATTACCCGCGTGACCGCGAAGGCGGCAAAGCTCCCGTTCGTGTCCGTGGGAACCGCGCCGTCCATGGACGGCTATACCTCCGTGGTCGCGCCGCTGATCTTCCGCGGGGCGAAGATTCACCGCAAGGCCAACTGCCCGGAGATCATCGTGTGCGATCTGGACGTCATGTCCCGCGCGCCGGAGGGCATGTTCATTTCCGGCGTGGGCGACGTACTGGGCAAATACATCGCCAAGGCGGACTGGGTGCTGGGCTCGATCATCAACGACGAGGTCTGCTGCCCGACCTGCTGCGGCATGGTGCTGGACGCGGTGAACCGCCTGCTGGACAACATTCCGGCCATTCGCGCCCGCACGATCGAGGGCACGAAGATTCTGATTGAAGCGCTGCTGCTGGCGGGGCTTACGATCATGATCGTCGGCCACACGCGCGCCGTCGCCTCGGTCGAGCACAACATCGGCCATTACTGGGATATGCGCATGCTGCGCAAGGGGCTTCCCGAGCCGACGCACGGCACGGCCGTCGGCATCGCCACGCGGCTGATCTGGCCGGTCTTCGAGGCGTTTGCGGACGCCGATCCGGAGACGTTCGACGTGGAGAAGGCGAAGAAGAACCTTCCGACCCGCGAAGCGCGCGAAAAGTGGATGCGCTTTGCCTACGGCGACGCGATCGCCGAGGAAATCATGGCCGAGAATCCCGGCGATTTCCTGACGGAGGAAGAGCTTGTGCGCCGCGTGGAACGGGCAAAGACGCGCTTTGCCGAGATTCGCGCGGAGCTGAAGACGCTGCCGCCGTTTGAGCGCATCGACCGCGCCATGCGCGAGCTGGGCGCGCCGCTGACTCCGGCGGAAATCGGCATCGACGCCGACGCGCTGCACACCTCCCTGCGCTGCGCGAAGGACTACCGCGAGCGCTACACGCTGTTCAAGCTGCTGGACGAGCTGGGCGAGCTGGAAGACTACCTGAAACGCATTGAGTGAGGACGGCGCACATGAAGCTTCTAACCTACAACATTCGCAATGAAAGCGCCTGCGACGGCGTGAACGCGTTTCACAACCGCCGCGGCTACGTGATCGATCAGCTGGAAACCGAAAAGCCCGACATCATCGGCTTTCAGGAAATCACCCAGCCGATGTACCCCTATTTTCGCGAGCATCTGCACGGCTATACGCTGATTGGCTGCGGGCGCGACGCCGATTACCGCGGCGAATGCAATCCCATCGCCTTCCTGTCTGGCAAATACGAGCTGATCGGCATGGATGTTACGTGGCTGAGCCCCACGCCCTACGTGCCCGGCTCCCGGTTTGAAAAGCAGTCGCCGTATCCGCGCATCATCAACCACGCCATCCTGCGCCCCATCGGCGAGGGCAAGCCGTTCCACATGTACAACACGCATCTGGATCACGAGTTTGATGAAGCGCGCGTGCTGGGCGCGAAGCGGCTGCTGGAGAAAATGAAGGAAGACCAGAAGACGCACCCCTTCCCGCTGATGCTCACCGGCGATTTCAACGCGCATCCGGACAGCGAAGCGATTCGACTGCTGCGCGAGGATGCGTTCGGCCTGATTGAGCGCACGGAAGGACTGGGCACGACGTGGCACGACTACGGCCGCGGAAACGATCCGCGGATCGACTACATCTTCACCCGCGGCATGAAGGCCGAGGGCGCGGCCGAGCTATGGACGCAGAACCTGAACGGCATCTACCTGTCCGACCACTACCCCGTCGCCGTCGAGCTGACGCGCGAGGACGGAGAATTGATATAAGGAAGAAGAACATCTATGAAGCTTGTAACCTTCAATCTGCGCTGTGAAAGCAAGTGCGATGGCAACAACGCGTTCCATCATCGCCGCGGCTTCGTCATCGACCGGCTGGAAACCGAGAAGCCCGACATCATCGGCTTTCAGGAGATCACCCCGGCCATGAACGAATATCTGCGCACGCATCTTCGGGAATACACGCTGGTCGGCTGCGGGCGCGAGGCCGATTATCAGGGCGAGCACAATCCGGTAGCCTTCCTGTCCGACAAATACGAGCTGATCGGTCTGGACGTTTCGTGGCTGAGTGACACGCCCTATGTGCCCGGCTCCCGCTTTGAAAAGCAGTCCCTGTGCCCGCGCATCATCACGCACACCATCCTGCGCCCCATCGGCGAGGGCAAGCCGTTCCACGTGTACAACACGCATCTGGATCACGAGTTTGACGAAGCGCGCGTGCTGGGCGCGAAGCGCCTGCTGGAAAAGCTGAAGGAAGATCAGAAGACGCATCCCTTCCCCCTCGCGCTCACCGGCGATTTCAACGCCTATCCGGACAGCGAAGCGATTCGCCTGCTCCGCGAGGACGAATTCGGCCTGACCGAGCGCACGGAGGGACTGGGCACGACGTGGCACGACTACGGCCGCGGAAACGAGCCGCAGATTGACTACATCTTCACCCGCGGCATGAAGGCCGAGGGCGCGGCTGAGCTGTGGACGCAGAACCTGAACGGCATCTACCTGTCCGACCATTATCCCATCGCCGTCGAGCTGACGCGCGAGGACGGAGAAACGCTATGAACGAATATCTGGTCATCGGCGAGGTTCTGAAGCCGCAGGGCGTTCGCGGCGAGGTGAAGGTTCGCCCGATCACCTGCGACGAGACCCGCTTTGAGGAGCTCGAAAACGTGCTTCTGAAAAAGGGCGACGCTTTCGAGTCCATCGGCGTGAAGCCGGTTCGCATCGACGGCGACGCCGTCTATCTGAAATTTGACGGAATCGACGACCGCGATCAGGCCGAAAAGCTGCGCGGCCAGCTTCTGTACGTCGACCGCGCTCATGCCGTGGAGCTGGACGACGACGCGAACTTCATCGTAGACCTGATCGGTCTGGACGGCGTGGACGACGAGGGCGGCCGGTACGGAAAGCTGGTCGACGTCATGCAGCCCGGCGGAAACGATGTGTACGTCTTTCGCGACGAGAAGCGGCGCGAGACGCTGGTTCCCGCGCTGAAGACGGCCATCCTGAAGGTTGATCTGGCGAACGGGCAGATGCTGATGAGCGCGAAACGGCTGCGCGAAGTGGCGGTAACCGATGAAATTTAAGATACTGACCATCTTTCCGGACATGATCCGCGCGGTGCTCGGCGAGAGCATTCTGGGGCGCGCCATCGCCTCCGGCGCGATTGAAGCCGAGGTCATCGACATTCGCCCCTACTCGCAGAACAAGCACAAAAACACCGACGACACGCCCTACGGCGGCGGCGCGGGCATGGTGATGCTCGCCCAGCCGATTGTGGACGCCGTGGAAACCGCCATGGGCGACGACTTCCACGGCCGGCGCATCTATCTCTCCCCCCGCGGAAAGACCCTGACCCAGCCGACCGTGGAGCGGCTCGCGCAGGAAGAAGAGCTGATTCTCCTGTGCGGTCATTACGAGGGCGTAGACCAGCGCGCGATCGATCTGGTGATCGACGAGGAAATCTCTGTGGGCGACTACGTGCTTACCGGCGGCGAGCTCGGCGCGTTGATTCTGGTGGACGCGGTGTCCCGGCTGGTGCCGGGCGTGCTCGGCTGCGAGGATTCCAGCGTGGACGAGAGCTTTTCCAGCGGTCTGCTCGAATACCCCCAGTATACGCGCCCGCGCGAATACCGCGGACTGTCGGTTCCGGCGGTTCTTCTGAATGGCAATCAGGCGCACATCAACCGCTGGCGCAGGGATGAAGCCCTGCGCGCGACCTTCGAGCGTCGACCGGAGATGCTGAGAAATCTCCAATTTGACAGGTTTGACCACGCGCAGCTGCGCAGGCTTCGCGAAGAAAGGAAGGAAAAACGCATGATCAAAATCGGCTTCATCGATTTCTATCTGGACGAGTGGCACGCCAACAACTACCCCAAGTGGATTCAGGAGCAGTCCGAGCTTCTCGGCATTCCCTTCAAGGTGGCTTACGCATGGGAAGACCACGCGCGCGAGGGCGGCCTGAGCGGCAAGGAGTGGTGCGCCAAGTTTGGCGTTGAGCTGCTCGAATCCCGCGAAGCGGTGTGCGAGAAGTCCGACGTAATCGTCGTGCTGTCTCCGGACAACGCCGAGGAGCACGAGCGTCTGGGCCGCGAAGCGCTGATGAGCGGCAAGCCCGTCTACATGGACAAGACCTTCGCGCCCGACCTCGCATCTGCCGTTCGCATGTTTGAGCTGGCTGAAGCCAACGGCACCCGCCTGTGCTCCACCAGCGCGCTGCGCTGCAGCCGCTGTCTGGACAGTGTGCGCGGCGACGAAGGCATTCAGTATTTCGCCGTCACCGGCCCCGGCCGTCTGGACAATTACGCCGTGCATCAGCTGGAAATGATCGTTTGCGCGATGGGCTCCAAGGCGAAGCGCGTGATGCTGGCCGGCGGCAATGCCGGTCGCCAGCTGATCATTGATTACGGCAAGGGACGCTACGCCTCCATGACGCAGATGCCCTCGCTCGACTTCCAGTGCCACGTGGCATGGAGCGACGAGCGTGGCGAAACGCTGACCCCCGTGGACTATTTCCCGAATTTCATCGGCGAAATGCTCCGCTTCTTCGCCGGCGGCGCGCCCGTCGCTCCGCGCGAGGAAACGCTCGCCGTCATGGCCTTGATGGAAGCCGCCGCGGCCGCCCAGCGCCGTCCCGGCGAATGGGTAAAGGTTCCCAGCGCAGAATAACGTTCCCATACGCAAAAACCGCGCCGGACAGGAGCTCTTCTTCCCTGCCCGGCACGGTTTTTTCGCGCGGAACCCGAATAAGGAGACAATACCTATGGCAACCCATGCGGAAAAAGCGCGAGACAACTTCCTCGCGGGATACAACTGTGCGCAGGCGGTGGCATGCGCGTTTGCGGAGGAAATGGGCATGACCGTCGATCAGGCGGCGCGTCTGGCGTCGGGCTTCGGCGGCGGATTTGGCCGGATGCGCGAGGTATGCGGCGCGGTGAGCGGCGCGGTGCTGGTGTACAACTGCCTGCACGGCTATTGCGATCCCGAAGACCCGTTGGAGAAGAGCCATCATTACGGCCGGGTGATGCGGTTCTGCCTTGCGTTCCAGGAGAAGTGGAATTCGATGATCTGCCGCGAGCTGCTTGCGGGGCTGGAACTGAAAAACGAGGGTTCCCCCGTGCCGGAAGCGCGCACGCCGGAATACTATAAAACCCGCCCGTGCGTACGGTTTGTGGAATCCGCCGCACAGCTGTTGGAAGAAATGCTTCAGGATCGTCACTAAAGTAACGCGGAATCCGCGCCGGACAGGGCGTTTTTTCCCTGCCCGGCGCGGATTTACACGTCAGCCACGTTTATTTCTTTTTGCGAACCTGGTAGCAGACCTCGGTTACGAACTCCTCCGGGTTCTGCGTCTCATGCGGGCTCACATAGCAAATGACTCTAATTTTGATAGAAACCGTGTAAGGGGGTGCAATTACGGTTTGGAGGGGGGGGTGCATTTTTGATTTTAGGGGGGGTGCAGTTCTTTGCCAAAGGAAGAGGAGCACCTTCATGAAATAATGTGTTATTGGGAAATAATTTTTGTTAAAATGCGTATGTTTTTCTCTACATCCCTTGCAAACCAGAAAAAAGCGCGGTATAATATGACCAGAAGAACCAAAACGGTCATATTTCATGGAGGTGCGACCTTGGCTTTTACCGATTACGAGACTGAGCAGCTCCGCAAGGCGTTGCTGAAGGAAACGAGACATTGTGCTGTCACGCTGGGGATGAAGAAAACCTCCGTAGAGCAGCTGGCGAAGGCGGTCGGCATTGCGAAGGGCTCGTTCTATAAATTCTACGAATCCAAGGAAATGCTTTTCTTCGCGGTTTTGGAGAACGTTCACTCCGATCTTTACGGAGTGGCTGACCATGCACTGAGCGAAGCAAACGGCTTGCCGCCGTCGGAGCGTGCGGCAAAGGCGGTCCTTGCCGTCTGCCGGCGGCTGTCCGATACCGGCGACATGGTTTTCATTGAAAACGATGCGAAGCTGCTTTTGCAGAGACTGCCGGAGGACGTCAAAAATGTCCATTACCACGATGACGAGACGCACATCCGTCTGCTTTTGGAGAAATATGACCTTGTGCCGAATCGCGGCATCTCTTTGGCTGCCGCCACGGTACGGGGACTGATCTTGACCGTCTCCCACAAGGAGCAGATTGGGGAACTGTACCCGCAGGTGCTGGAAACGCTGGTGTACGGCGCTTGCAGGGAGTTATTTAAATAAGCGGAAGGCCGCAGAGATGCGGCTTTTCCGAGGCACAGCGGTTAGCATGCTCTAACTGCGTGACTGTGCGTATCGGTTAGGCGAATCTAACATCGAAAGGAATGATAGCGATGCAGGAACACAAGGACTTTTGGGACAAAAATGCCGGTCGGTACGACCGCTTTATGCGAAAGGATCGGGCGGCGTATGACGAGATGTATGCGCTGATCTGTCCGGTGGTGAAAGCCAAAACGGTGCTGGAGCTGGCCACCGGCACGGGACTGATCGCAAAGCACATCGTGAACGCGGCGGCACACATCGAGGCGACGGACGCCTCCGCAGAGATGATCGCTGAGGCAAAGCGGGATAATCGCTCGGCAAAGCTGTACTTTTCCGTGCAGGATATGTTCCGCCTGCCGTATGCGGACAAATCCTTCGACGTGGTGATCGTGTCCAACGCACTGCACATCGTGCCGCAGCCGGAGAAAGCCCTTGCCGAGATTCGCCGGGTGCTGAAAGACGATGGCGTGTTGATTGCGCCAACCTTTACCCACGCAGGGAACTCGTTTACCGGCAAGGTCAAGGCGTTTTTCATGAAGCTGGCGGGCTTTCCCCTCCACAGCAGGTGGACGAGCGAGGAATACCTGCGCTTCCTAAGGCAGAACAGCTGGACGGTGCGGAAAAGCGCTGTGCTGAAAGCCTCGTTTCCGCTGACCTATGCCGAGTGTGTAAAAATGGAGGTGTGATATGTCATTCTTTGAAAACACCCGCAAGCCCGTAGGCTTTGGCGGGAAAATCATGGTCGC
>SFHK01000082.1 GCA_004556395.1 Clostridiales bacterium | reverse complement strand
GCGATAGATGATTATACGTGTTACACGGAAACATACGAAGAAGCTCAACGCTTTTTGACAGAGTTGGGTTCAGCATTGCGCGAATTTGATTTATCATTGAATCATAAGAAAACAGCAATCAAGGAACTTCCTTTGCCCGTAACAGAGGAGTGGCAAAGAAAGCTGAACGCCGCTCCATTGGCAGGTTATTACGGAGAATGTAATTTCCTATTGACGCGTGCATACATAGATTGTGCGATTGAACTTGTACACAGAAATGGAGAAAATGCAGCCATTTTGAATTACGCAATAAAGGTATTGCTTGGAAAGAAACTGACACCTAATGCAAGGGAATACGCTGCAAAAACTATTTTAAACTTGGCTTTGCTATATCCGTATCTGGTTTCAATATTGGATAAGCATGTATTTTCGGTATGTTGTGCAGAGTGTCCCTCCCATTCATGCATTAAGGAGTATGCACAGAAAATCTATCAATCAGGCCTTGCTTCACGCAATTTTGAACAGGTTTCATTTTCGATTTTCTTTGCGCTGAAATATAAATTTGAGCTGAATTGCTTTGACATAAGCGAAGTAATAAGAACCAATGATGGCGTTTTGCTTTTAATGGCATATCTATACACAACATATAACAATAGAAAGAACGACTTAAAGGAGCTTAAAACGTTTGCGAAAGCACTCAAGGATGACCTCGATACATTTGATCAGTATTGGGTTTTTCTATATGAGATATTGCCGAGGAGTGAGTTGAAAGCGGAATGGAAGCGTCTTAAAGAAAATAACGTTTCATTCATCAAGGATATTTCAACATGGTAATATTGCTATAGTTATATAATTAATGAATGGCGAAAGGCGTAGGATATTCGTATATCTTCGTGCACTTTCACCTATAAAAATCTCCTGCAGTTTTTTATTCTCCTGCAGGAGATTTTTATCATGAGCTACCTAGAGAAGACCTTCTTGATCAATATCCCCAGGCCTTCAGCTCGGGATGCACCGTCCACGCGGGCGTGGGCGCGGGCGTTACGCCGAGCGCGGGGGTCGGGTCGGGCGTGGTGTCCGGCGCGGGGGAGACGTAGTACTTGTTCTTCGGGTCGGGATCGGTCGGATCCCAGTTGCTCGTGCGCTTGGGCGGCTTGAGAGACGCAAGCAGCGCTTCGTCCCGTTCGCCGCTGTTCATTACGCGAATCGGCGTGCCCTCCGGACAGTTCACGTACATCCAGTACGCGTCGCCCGCCGTCAGCCGGATGCAGCCGGAGGAAACGTTCTGCCCCAGCTTGTCGTAGTAGTGGTGCTTCAGCTGTCCGGCGTTCTGCGTGTAGTAGCAGCAGGAATGGAAGAGGAACGTGCCCAGACGGTACATGCCGTCCTCCACCTTGTCCTTCTTGCCGGAGGAGCAGATGAACTGCTTCACGACCAGATCGTAATAGCCCGTTTCGCCAATGGTGTAGATCGTGACTACCTGCTTGCCCTTGTCCAGCTCGATAAAATAGGGATATTCCAGATCGACGGGCGTGGGTTCGGGGGTCGGCTCGGGCGTGGGCGTCGCCGTGGGAATGGGCGTAGGCTCGGGCGTGGGCGTCGGCGTGGCGGTCGGAACCGGCGTGGGAGTCGGCATGGGCGTGCGATCCACCTCCGCCTGATAGTCGCCGTTCGCCTGATGAATGCTCGTGAGCACTAAAATCAGCAGCGCTAGGACGCACACGGCCAATATGGAAACAGTGGCGTAAAACATCGTTTTGTTGGTTTTCTTCCTGCGATGGGCAGGGTGTTTTGCGTGTGTTTGCTTGTTCATTCTTGTTTCTCCATCGTTATTCACGGAAATTATAAGACCGAGGTTTGTCATTCACAAGCATGAAAGCGTAAATATACGTAAAGATCACAGCAGAATCCGGTTCACCGTGTACATCCAGACGCAGTACATATACAGCGCCGCGAGCAGCGCATACACGAGTGCGCGCGCCCAGCGCCTGCGAATCCGAGCGAGAATCAGGTAGGCGGGATACATGGCGCAAAGGTATCGCGGGCCGCTGATCAGCATCGTGGGGGAGATGACGACATTTTCATATACAAGCGCATAGGCGAGGTCGGGCACGTTCAGCCTTCGCGCGCTGAGCGCAAGCATCACGGCGCTGAGCAGCAGAAAGGCCGACTGCGGAATCCATACGCCCCAGCGGTACCAGTCGACGTTTGGATGAACGAGGTAATAGGCGGTGTAGCGTGCCGTACGGAACACGGAACCGGCGCTCTGTCCCCAGTGCCCGCGCTGATAGATGAGAAACTGGAACGGGTTTCCGGTCACGACGGCGTTGATGATCATATAGGCCGCGAAGCCGGAGAGAATGGGCAGGCATTTGAGCGCGCTCATAAGCAGGGCGTGCGCCTTGCCGTCTCCGCGCCTGCGCGCGGCGCGAATCAGCTCATAATACAGCGGCACGGCGCACACCGCGCCCGGAAGACGGGAAAACGACGCGAGCGCGCCGAACAGCAGCGCGCACAGGAAACGCTGTCTGCGCGCCGACAGCACGCTGAGCAGCGTGCAGAGAAGGAAGATCGATTCCGTGTAGGGAATTGAAAAGAACATTCCGGTGGGGCAGAAGAGGAACAGCCATGCGGCGCGCCGGGCGCACCGTGAGCCATACGTACTCTCCGCAAGCCGGAACAGCGCATAGGCCGCGCCGAGAAGCGCCGCGTTTGAAACGATGAACGCCCACGCGGTGATGGACAGGAACGGGAAAATCGCGTGCAGACCGCGCACCAGATAAGGGTACAATGGGTAAAACACGATGTGCAGCCGCGCGTCGCCCTCCGTGACATAGCCGTTTTCGGCAATGCCAAGATAGTGTGGCGCGTCCCACTGCGTCCAGACAAAAAGCTGATTATTCAGATAGGTATCCAGACTGCCCGAAAGTGCGTTCCCCACATAGCCGACCGTCCAGATGAGCGCGCGGGAGAGGACAAAGGCAATCAAAATCGTCCGCAGCACGGCGAACGCGGGCGCGGACGGCTTTGACGCGGGCGCTTCCGCAGGGTTCAGCGCACCCACAAAATAGCGTCGGAGCGCGACGATGAGCGCGTAGAGCAGGAGAGCGCATACGACATACGGGTAGATTCCGATAAAGAGGTCAGTCATCGTCAAACAGGCGCGCAGAGGGCTTCGTCGAGCGGCCGTCGCGCGTGGTCGGGGCATACAGGGACGAGGAAGCGCCGCGCGGCTTAGGCCTTGCGGGCTTCACATCGAACAGGGAATCGTCCATGAACAGGTCTTCGTTTTTCAGACTCGCCGGCTTCGCGTTGGGTTTGCGCGCGGGCTTTGCGTCGAACGGGGCATCGTCCATGAACAGATCGTTGTTCTTCGAGGAAACCGGCTTCGCGTGGGATTGCTGCGCGGGCTTCACATCAAACAGAGACGGCTCCATGAACAGATCGTCCCTGCTTTCTTCTTCCTGTTCCCTGCGAACGTCGCTCTCCCGGCGCGGAATCCGCGTGGAGGGCTGCACGCGCCGCGCGGGCGCCGGACGGCGGGCGGAGGGGAGTGGTTCGTTTGGCTCCAGAATCGCGTCGTCGACCACCATGCGCTTTTTGCGGAACCACCACCAGAACGGCCGCCAGCGAAGCAGGTACACGATGACGTCCGTAACCACGCCGATCGTCAGCAGAACGACGAGCAGACTTTTCCAGCTGCCCGAAAGCCAGCTTAAAAGCGAGCCGCCGCTGCTGCCGGTGAACAGCGACCAAACGCCGTTCATCAGCGCTCGAAACCACGAAAGCATGATTTCCAGCACGTTTCCCGCAAACTGATCGTGACCCATTTTATTCCTCCGTCTGGTTCTCCGGAGCCGCGACGGCGGCTTCCTCCAGCGTAACCTTGATTGTGGATGGTGTTAATGAGGCGTATGAAAGCTCCGGATTGTTCCCGATGACGATCGGAAGCTCATGGGTTCCGGCGCTCAGCCCCGTCAGATCGACGTAGGCGTACACATCGCCACTTTCCAGCTCGGCTACCTGCGAACGCGGGCCGGTGACCTGCACGGAGAAGCGGTCGGCGGACAGCATCGCCGTCAGGCCGTCCGGCAGACCGAACGTCTTTACGGGAATGTCGCTCAGCAGGTTCGTGTCCTGAATTTCGGAAATCGTGACGGTCATGTACACCTGCTTGGAGGAGACGTATTTGAATTCGGACAGGTTCGAGAAGGACAGTGTCTCTGTGAACGACTTGGTGGGCGAGGCGTTCTTCAGCTTATCCGGAATCTTCAGCGGCAGGTGCTCGAGGTCTTCCAGCAGATCGGGCTCCGCGGCCACGGTAATCGTGGGCGGCATGAAGCTGATGGAGGTAATCTCATAGCCGTCCGCCACGCCAAGCTGAGAGGGATCGAGCACGACGCTCAGATCCTTCTTGGGATAAATATCCACCTTAATGGCGCAGGTGGACGCGGACTTTTTCAGCAGGCGCGAGGTGGGAATGGTTTCGCGCGACTGATCGAGCAGCGAAACCAGCGCGGAGCGGCGGAACGAAGCCGTCTGGTCGCTCACGTCCAGCTGCGCGCGGATGCCAAAGACCGTCTGCACGACGGACATGGGGCCGGACACGGTGATCTGCTGCGGGTTGACGGAATCCGTTTCCACATTGTACCAGTAGTGCTCGGTGTCCATGCCGTTCAAATTTACTTCGATGGGCATGTCGCGGGAGTCAAGGCTTTCCACGTGCACTGTCACGCTGTCGGGATACAGCTTTGTGACGGTTCCAAAGCGCGATTCGGCGAGCAGCGGCACGTCGTAGGTGCCCTCCACGCGGATGTTGGATACGTCCAGCGACACGTCGATGCTGCCGCGCGTCACGCGGGAAAGCTGGTTCTGCGGCGCTTCGACGACGGCGGAAATCTCACCCTGATATTCGGAATACACGTCGGTCGCGAGCGCGAGACCGTACACGTTCAGGGACGAGGTTCCGGTGACGGAAATGCTCAGCCCGGACATGTGCTTGCTGCGCGTGAGCGAGGGCGTGCTGTCGATGATGTAGATCCAGAGGATGATGGCGAAAAGGAGGCTTAAAAGCTTCAGCCACAGGTGGCCGGTCAGCGCGTGCCAGAGGCGCTTGCCCATTTCGCGAAAGTTCAGGTTTTTAAAAAGCCCCTTCATGGCTGAATCCCTCCTTATGACCGGTCGGCTTCGCCGGACGTGTCCTCCGCCTTCTGCGCGGGAGCGGGCTTGCGGACGGCGTATCTGTGCTGCAAGCGCGCGGGAATGCTGCGGGCGCTCTCCGCCTGGAACAGGTCGGTCAGAATCTGCGCGAGCGCCTTCGCGTCCAGATAACGGGTCAGCTTGCCTTCGCGCGCCATGGAGATGATGCCCGTTTCCTCGGACACGATCAGCGCGACGGCGTCCGTGGTTTCGCTGATGCCGAGCGCGGCGCGGTGGCGGGTGCCCAGTTCCTTGCTGATGGTGGGATCATCGGACAATTGCAAAATGCAGGCGGCCGCGAGGATACGCCGGTTGCGGATGATCATCGCGCCGTCGTGCAAAGGCGTGTTCGGCTCGAACACGTTTTCAATCAGCGGCGCGGAAATATCGGCGTCCAGCGCCGTGCCAGTGTCCGCGAATTCGCGAAGGCCGGTTTTCTGCTCGATGATGATCAGCGCGCCGATGCGTTTTCGGGACATGTTGCTCATGGCCTGAACAAGCTCGGTCACGCAGTCGTCCGCCGAACGTTGGGCGCGCAGCTGCGAGGGGCTGATCAAAGACGTGCGGCCAATCTGCTCCAGCGCCTTGCGCAGCTCCGGCTGGAACAGGATGACCATCACGATCACGCCCGTGTTGATGAACTGCTGAAGCATCCAGTTGACGACGTTCAGCTGCAGAATGTCGCTCAGCCAGAAGAAAATGAGCAATACGCCAATGCCCTTGAATACGGCGCTGGCGCGCGTGCGAAGCAGCAGACGGATGATCTCGTAGATGACGACGGCCATCAGGAAAATGTCCAGAAAATTCCGCCAATCCGGCTGCTGGAAAAGATTGGTATATAACGTCGAAATGCTCGACCACAGCGAATACAACAGATTCAAACGGACACCTCCCCAAACGCGCTCTGCCCTCTCTATTATAATGCAAAGCTCGTCCAAATGGAATCCGTTTTCCGATTTTTTCTCGGCAAATTTTGTTGTTAATATGTTGCAAAGTTCTATTTTCTGCCGTTTTCGTTTCGCGTGGAAGCGAGGGCGTGCGAAACGAATACGCCGTCCAGCTGCGAAAGGTACTCGATCAGCGTTCTCTCAAGCGCTTCCGAGGACGTTCCCGCGGCATAGCATGCCGAAAGGCGCGTGGCGGTATCCGAGATCTTGCGCAGAAGCAGACGGCATTCGATTGTGCCGTCGGGCGCGCAGGCGTTCAGCGCTTCTAAGGCGTAAAGCTGTTTATCGAGCTCCGGCAGAAGCGTGCCGCGGATGTCCGCGCCCATCACGGCCATTTTCCGTCCCAGACGCTGGCATTCGCTCAGCTTGCGCGCCATCTGTTCGTTGAGCGCGCCGGAGATGCGTTCGGTCTCGCGCCGCGCGCGCTCAATCTCGCGGATGGACGAGGTCAGGGTAAAGGTGAGCACGGTCGTAAGTAGAAGGGCGGCCAGAAGGCGAAAAAGAGAGCATCTGCGCACAGGTAATTCCTCCCATCATCCATTGTGACGGTATTCCTTATGCGCAGACGACGTGTTTTATGAGGAATTTTTCAGCAATAATCAAGGATGGTGGCGAAATCGCGCGCGGGAAGCGTCAGCTCCCGGGTATGCGCGCGGCGCGCGCCGGTCGCGGCGGCGAACGCGGTCTCGTCGGCAATCGGAAAATCGATGACGGGCGTTTTGTAGTGCATGGGCACGACGGCCTTCGGCTTCGCTTCACGGATGATGGCGAGCGCCTGTTCGGTATCGATGGTGTAGAAGCCGCCGATGGGAATCAACATCAGCGACGCGCCGGAGAGGAACGCAAGCTGTCGCGCGTCCGGCATGTGGCCGAGGTCGCCCAGATGCACCACCGTTTCGCCGTCTGCCTGAAATTTGAAAAGCAGGTTTCCTCCGCGCTTCGCGCCGCGCGCATCGTCGTGAAACGAAGAAATCGCTTCCACGCGCGCGCCGCCCAGCGTCCATGCGCCCTCGGTGCTCAGAATCTGCTTCGGCCCCGTGAGCGAGGAGGGGTCGTTGTGGTCATGGTGCGCGTGGCTGATCGTCACCGCGTCGGCCCGGTCGGTGGGACGGGCATAGCCGACGGAAGCGTCGAATGGGTCGGTCACGAAGGTGAAGCCGTTGTCCAGCGTGAGGGTAAAGCAGGCGTGGCCGTTGAAACGAAGCTTCATATTTAAATACCTCCTTCGAAAATGTGTTCGAGAAATCGCGCGTCCTCCGCGCGATGCAGCCGCAGACACTCGGCGAGCGCTTCGCGCAGCGCGCGGTCGCGGACTGCGGGCGCAGCCTTGAGAAGCTGGAGATAGAGTCCGCGAAGCGCTTCGGGCACGTCCGGCAGCCGCGGCGAGAGGAACAGGAGATTGCCATCCCAGCGCAGCGTAAACAGCGCTTCCAGCGAGGGCACAGCCGCAACCCCGTGCCGGGGTGCGTCCGAGACGAACAGCGCGCCTCCGCGATCCGCGCGAACGAACGCGCCGCAGGGTCTCAGCGCCGCGAGCGCTGCGTCCTTCAGACGCGCGTATTCCGCGTCGATCAACGGATAGGCGTTCATCGGCGCAGCTCCTCAAGAGAGAGGAAGACGCGCGGCAGCGCTTCAATCAGGTCAGTCGGCAGCATGGAGAACGTACCCTTATCCTCGGCGGCCAGCTCTCCGGCGCGGCCGTGCAGCTCGCCGCCCAGCCAGAGCGCGGCTGTGGGAGAAAGTCCCTGCGCCAGCAGCGCGCCGACAATGCCGGTGAGCGCGTCGCCGCTGCCGCCCTTCGCCATGCCCACGCTGCCGGATGCGGAGAGGAAGCGGCCGTCTCCGACGATCAGCGAACACGCGCCCTTCAGGAGCACCGCGGGGCCGAGCGCGTGCAGCCGCGCCGCGGCTTCCATCGTCGGCCGCATCCCGCCGTTCAGCCGCGCGGCCTCGCCGGGATGCGGGGTCAGCGCGCAGTGGGAGTGAAGAAGCTTGCGCAGAGAAGCGTCCTGCGCAATCAGGTTCAGCGCGTCCGCGTCCAGCATGGCAGGGAGACCGCTTTCCAGAATCACGCGGACGCATTCGCCGCTCGCGCGCATGGAAAGCCCGCAGCCCGCGGCCACGGCCGTCTTTCCGCGCAGCGCGTCGCGGAGAAGGGGAGCCGCGTCGGCGTTCAGCGCGCCGTCCGTTTCCGGAAGAGGGATGCACATGGCTTCCGGCGCGAGCGTTTGCAGGATGGGCAGGCAGCTTTCGGGACAGGCGACGGTCGTCAGTCCCGCGCCCGCGCGCAGGGCGGCACGGGTGCACATGGCCGCCGCGCCCGCCATACCGCGCGACCCCGCGACGATCAGCAGGTGGCCGAAATCGTTCTTGTGCGCCGTGCGCTTGCGTACAGGCAGCGCGCGCGCCGCGTCCGAGACGTCGGCAAGGCGCAGAACGTCCTCCGGCAGCAGGTTATCAGGAATGCCGATCTCCCGCACGGCGAGCCCTCCGCACACGTCCATGCCGCCGCCGAGCCAGTGGCCGGGCTTGGCCGTCTGGAACGCGACGGTCACGTCCGCGCGGACACAGGGCGAAAACACCGTCCCGTCGTCGGCGCACAGGCCGGAGGGAATGTCCGCGCTGATCGTAACCGAGCCGGCTTCGCGGTCGGCGTTCATGTGCTCGATCACGCGCGCGGCGTCGCCCTCGGGCGCGCGGGAAAGGCCGATGCCGAACAGGCAGTCCGCCCACGCGTCGGGACGGGGAATCGCGTCGAGCCCGCGAACGTCCGCGAACGCGAACACCGCGCCGCGGGCGCGTTCGCAGTTTCGAATCGCGTCAGTGGTGCGCGGCTGGCCGACGGGCAGGATGATGGCGCGGCCGCCCTTTTCGGCGAACAGGCGCGCGGCGGCGTAGCCGTCCCCGCCGTTTCCGCCGGTTCCGCACGCAAACACACACGTCTTTCCGCGCCCGGCCAGCGCGTGCAAAAGCTCGTCGCACAGCGCCGCGGCGGCACGCTCCATCAGATCGATGGAGGCTGCGCCGGCGTCAAAATACGCCCGTTCCATGTCGCGCATCTGCTGCGCGGTCAGTATTGGCTTCATGAGGAATTCCTCCGTTGTCTGAAATACGGTCGACGTTCTTCTGGGAAAATCCGTCTGCTTCGCTGTCGGAGAAACGCGTCCGACGCAAGACGAAGCGAAAGAAGGGGAATGCGTTCGGCGAAACACGTTCCGACCGATTTTGTCTGTGCGCAGCTGGAGTGAAGAAGCTGGCGCAGAGAAGCGTCCCGCGCAATCAGGTTCAGCGCGTCCGCGTCCAGCACGGCAAGGAGACCGCTTTCCAGAATCACGCGGACGCATTCGCCGCTCGCGCGCATGGAAAGCCCGCAGCCCGCGGCCACGGCCGTCTTTCCACGCAGCGCGTCGCGGAGAAGAAGGGCGGCGTCGGCGATTTGTGCCTATCAGCGTCGCACGGAAACGTCTCCGGCAAGGTCGCGCGGGAAATCGGTATATTTCCACCCGGAAGCACACTCCGTCCGGCTCCGCTACACGTACCCCATCAGCCCGCGCACGGAAACGTCTCCGGCGCGCACGATGGTCTGGCCGCGATCAGGGGTATCGACGATCAGCGCGCCGTC
>SFHK01000081.1 GCA_004556395.1 Clostridiales bacterium | reverse complement strand
CAGCCGATGAACTGCTTCACGTCCAGTATTTCAGCGAGCGCCGCATCGTCCAGATGGAACGCCGGGTCGGCCTTCAGCTTGTCGAGCAGGTCGTTTTCGTCGCCCGCGCGACGTTCTGACGAACATCCCACAATCAAAGCCGCGACCTTCCTCCGTCATGGAAGAAAGCTGCGGCTTCCCATATGAAAACCTTACACGCGCACCTCATCCGTGCCGTCGCCGGCGCCGCAGGCTTCGAGGACGGGGCGAACCGCTTCCTCGACGACGATGAACTGCTTCACGTCCAGTATTTCAGCGAGCGCCGCATCGTCCAGATGGAACGCCGGGTCGGCCTTCAGCTTGTCGAGCAGGTCGTTTTCGCCGCCCTCCAGCTTCACGCGCGCCGCCGTTTCCACGCTGTATTCGCGAATCTTCTCGTGCAGCTTCTGCCGGTCGCCGCCCAGCTCCACCGCGCGCATGAGGATGTTTTCCGTGGCCATGAACGGCATTTCCTCGTTCAGGTGCCGCCGCATCACGCCCGGGTACACGCGCCCGCCGGAGATCAGGTTGCGGCACAGCGTCAGAATCGCGTCGGCAGCGAGGAACGCCTCGGGCAGGGCGATGCGCCGGTTGGCGGAATCGTCCAGCGTGCGCTCCATCCACTGTGTGGCGGCCGTCCACGCCGGATTCAGCGCGTCGGTCATGACGTAGCGCGCCAGCGAACACACGCGCTCGCTGCGCATCGGGTTGCGCTTGTAGGCCATCGCCGAGGAACCGACCTGCTCGCTCTCGAACGGCTCGTCGAATTCCTTCAGATGCGAAAGCAGGCGAAGATCGGTCGCCATCTTCGACGCGCTCTGCGCGATGCCGCTCAGAACGTTCAGCACAAACGCGTCCACCTTGCGGGTGTACGTCTGTCCGGAAACCGCCACGCACGATTCGAAACCCATCTTGCGCGCGATCAGCCCCTCGAGCGCCCGAACCTTGCTCTCGTCGCCGTTAAACAGCATCAGGAAGCTGGCGCCGGTGCCCGTCGTGCCCTTGCAGCCCAGCGGCTTCAGGCGCGAAAGTTCGAACGTCAGGCGGTCGAAATCCATCAGAAAATCCTGCAGCCACAGCGTCGCGCGCTTGCCCACCGTCGTGGGCTGCGCCGCCTGAAAATGCGTGTACGCCAGCGTCGGCACGTCGGCGTTCTTCAGCGCAAAGTCGGACAGCGCCGCCATCACGCCCAGAAGCTGCCCGCGAAGGCTCTTCAGTGCCTCCGAAAGCTGCCACACGTCCGTATTGTCGCCCACATAGCAGCTCGTCGCGCCAAGATGCAGAATCGGCCCCGCCTTGGGGCACTGGTCGGCGAACGCGCGCAGATGCGCCATCACGTCGTGCCGCAGGCGCTTTTCGTAGGCCGCCGCCGCGTCGTAATCCACGTCGTTCAGATGGGCGCGAATCTCGTCCAGCTGCTCGTCCGTGATGTCCAGCCCCAGCTCCTTTTCCGCCTCGGCCAGATACAGCCACATCTTCCGCCACGAGGTGAACTTGAAATCGGGCGAAAAGATATATTGCATCCGCGCGGACGCGTACCGCTCGCACAGCGGAGATTCGTATCGGTCTCTCATCGTTCGCCGCCTCCGTTCGTCATGAAGTCGTTTTTAAAAGGAAGCGCTCGCCGCTCAGCGCGCCTTCCGGTAAATCGCCAGCCGCCGGATGAGGAAATTCCACACGAACACCAGCCCCGTAGCAATCACCTTGGACAGCATCTCGTTCCAGCCGAGTGCGTCCACCAGCACGAACATAATGCCCATGTTCAGAAGCAGTCCGACCGCCGCCGCCAGATATACTCCGGCGATTTCGGCCGCCACGCCGCGCTCGCTCTTTTTGAACACCAGCAGCCGTCCAAAGCCCCAGTTCGCGAACGTGGACACGGTGTACGCGATCACCGTCGCCCACTGATGATGCAGCCCGAGCTTCGCGTCCAGAAGCCAGAACAGCGCCCACTCCACCAGCGTCGCACCGCCGCCCACCACTAAGTATTTCAAAAACTGCCGAATCGCCCCGTCGGGCTTTCCGCTTCGAAATTCATCCCATAGCTCCCTGATCTTTTCCATTTCACCCTCCGCCGACTCAATCTCCTGCCAATGAACCGCTCTCCATCCGCCGATGACGCAGGAAAGCAGGAACCGCCGTCTCGAACCATCCTCCGCACGAATAGAGCGAAAGATGCCTTAGTTCCGGTACATCCTCCGCACACACAACGCAGAAACCGCCGTACTTTTCCCACAATTCGCCGTCTCGGCCACTTCCTCCCACATAAGCAACACAGAAAGCGCCGCACTTCCGGAACAAACGCTGCGAAACGCAAAATCCGCCGCTTCCACCCTTTCCTCCGACACATGCAACAGGAAAAGCGAATTGCTTCCGTCGCTGTGGCATGAAAGCCCGAATCCTCCGAATGGAAAAAATGCTTCGCGTCCGTCCCTTCCATGTAGACGAAAGCGGGCCCCAGTCAGTTTCATCCAGCACAAATCTTCGAACAAAAAAGCAACCGCGTACGCGGTTGCTTTTACACCTCCATGGGGACTCGAACCCCAGTTTTCGCCGTGAGAGGGCGACGTCTTAGACCGCTTGACCATGGAGGCATGTGGCTGGCGAACTAGGATTCGAACCTAGAATGAACGAGTCAGAGTCGTTAGTGTTACCGTTACACCATTCGCCATCATGTCGACCGAGCACAACGTGCCCGACCAACAAAGAATATTATACACATCTCCCGTCCCAATGTCAACACCTTTTTGCGATTTTACAGAAACTACATTTTCACATTTTCGTCACGATGCAAGCCGACGCGAATCAGCGCACGGTCACGTGAATGGTGCGCGTGCTGCCGTCGAAGGCCGTGACGATGATATCGCATTCGCCCGCGCTCACGCCGGTGATTTTGCACAGCGCGCGGTCGACGGTCGCGACGCTCTCGTCGGTGGATTCGAAGGACAGCGTGTTGATCATCCTGCGCGTGTCGCAGGAAACGCTCTTGGTCTGCCCCTTCCTGAGCTTTATCGATTTCTTGCCCACCTTCCACTTGCCGGCCTCGTTTTCGCAGGTATAGTCGAGCTTTTCGCCGTCGGTCGTGAACACCACGGTTCCTGCGTTGTCGCCGCTTGTGATCAGCACCCGCGCGCCCGCGCGCCGCGCCTGATTGATCTGCGCCCGCTCCGGCGGATATTTGCTGCTGGTGGAAAAGATCATGTAGTCGGTCTTGAGATACGTATACGTTTCCGAGCGCAGCCCCACATTGTGATGCGGGCTTTTGAGCACAGTGCACTCCATCAGCGACGGATCCTCCTTCAGAAGCGCCTTCAGAACGCCGTTGGTCGTGTCGGCGCACAGAAGGAAGCTCACGCTCCCGTATTCCAGCCGCAGGATGAGCGAGTTTTCGTTCTCCGCGCCGTCCTTGTACGACTTGCGCGGCTTGTACGCCTTCGGTCCCATCACGCGAAGCGTGGCCGCGCCCACGGTGAACTCGTCGCCGTAAGCCAGCGTGCGCCGCGGCGTTTCGCGAATCACGCGCTTTTCCTCCGCCGTGCGGGCGCTGTCGAGCATGCAGTCCACCGCCAGCGAATAGGTATACAGTATCTCGTCCGCGGGAATCCGCGCCAGCAGCGAGCACGCCGCGCCCACATGGTCGCTGTGCGCGTGCGTGCCAATGTAGTAGTTCAGATGCGTAACGCCCAGCTTCTCCATATAGTCGGCCGCCACGTTCCCGTGATACCGTGACCCGCCGTCGATGAACGCCGTTTCTCCGTTCATGGAAATCAGAATCCCGTCATTGCGCCCGATTCGCAGAAAGTGCACCTGCAATTTGCCGTTTTCCTCCGCGGCGGCCGCTCCCGCGAATACCAACGCCACCAGCAGTAAAAAGGCGAATGCCCTCTGGAACCTTTTCATATGTACAAACCTCCTCATCCTATTCCTGTTTGTCGTTGGCGGCGCTGAACGCAAGCTGTTTTCCATCCGTGAGGAAGGTAACGGCTCCGTCATGCCTGTCACCGGTGATGAATACGCGCTTTGCCATCGCTTCCGCCAGCTTCTGCTGATCCGGCTTTGGCGGCGAAATGCTGGACGTGGAATACACGATATAATCCGCCTTCATGTATTTGAAAATAAATCTGTGGAATCCCCCGCCGTGATGCGGCCCCTTGATCACGGTGCAGTTCAGGATATTCTCATCCTTCTCCAAAAGCTTAAACAGCTGATGGCTGCTGGTATCCGCCGTCAGGATAAAGGAAATGTCACCCAGCGATACGCGCAGAATGAGTGAATTCTCGTTCTCCTGAATATCGTTGTAGTGCTTTATCCGGATATAGCTTTCAGGCCCGATGCGGGTAATCGCCGCGTCGCCCACGTACACCGTTTCGCTTTCGTCAAAGCAGCGGCACTTCACATTCTCGATGATGCGCTGCTCTTCCTCGGTCTTCGCCATGACCTTCATGCACCAGAGGCAGTTTTCGGTATTCATCAATACCTCACTCGTGGGAATCGCCGCCATGATCGGCGCAGCCGCCGCGACGTGATCGCTGTGCGAATGCGTGCCGATGTAATACTTCAACCGTTTCACGCCCGCGTTCAGCAGATAGTTCCGGCAGAATTCACCCTCCGGATAGCTTCCGCCGTCGATGAACACAGATTCTCCGTTCATGCGAATGAGGATGCCGTCGCACACGCCGACGTTCAGGAACGTGACCTCCAGCTCCGTTTTCTCGGGCGCAGGGAACCCACCCTCCTGCGAAGTGAACAGCATTGCGATCAGAAGCGCAAAAACAACAGAAATCTTCGGCATATTCCCTCACCTTTTGACAAATCTGCCTGCTATCATACACGAAAAAGCAGGCGCCTGTCAAGCCTTCGCCTCCGATTTTTCAGCCTCGCCGGGTTCGTCCGTCTCCAGATCGGAAAGCCTCCGGTTGATCGCCCGCGTGCGCACGCCCACGCTGTCCAGATCGCCCGCGGCCATTTCGAGCCTTGTGCGCGCCTTATCCAGCGTTTCGCCGAAGCGCGCGAACTCCTGCCGCACGCTTCCCAGCATGCGCAGAATTTCGGCGCTGCGCTTTTCCATGGTGAGCGTGCGAAAGCCCATCTGCAAACAGTTGACCAGCGCCTGAAAGCTGCCCGGCCCCGCGGGAAGCACGTGATACCGGCTTTGCAGCTTCTGAATCAGCCCCGGCCGCGCCAGCACCTCGCCGTACAGGCTTTCCGCCGGAAGGAACATCACGGCGAAATCGGCGGTATGCGGCGGGTCGATATAGCGCGAAATGCGCCTGGCCTGTTCGAGCACGGCGTTTTCCAGCGCCTGCGCGCACTTTTTCACATCGTTCGCGTCGCCGCGCTCGCCCGACTCGATCAGGCGCTGATAGTCCTCCAGCGGGAACTTGCTGTCCACCGCCAGCCACACCGGCGCGCCCTCGTCCCGCCCGGGCAGCCGCACGGCGAACTCCACGCGCTCCTGCGAGCCGGGCACGACCGCCACGTTCTCCTCGTATTGCGAATTCGTCAGCGATTCGGACAAAATCGCGCGCAGCCGCGCCTCGCCCCAGATGCCGCGGGTTTTCACGCCCGAAAGCACGCGCTTCAGATCGCCCACGCCCTCCGCGAGCTTGCGCATCTCGCCTACGCCCCTGTACACGTTTTCCAGCTGCCCGTTCACCAGCCGGAACGATTCGCCCAGCCGCGCTTCCAGCGTGCGCTGCATGCCCGCGCCCATCGCTTCGAGCTTCTGCTCGTTCTGAAGGCGCATGATTTCCAGCTTTTCCGCCATCTCGCGGCGCATGCGCTCCTGCCGCGCTTCCATGCTGTCCGACACGGCGGACAGGTTCGCCGCCGCGCCGTTCATCGTGCGGCTCAGCGTGTCCACCGACGCGCGCAGCTGCCCGCCGCTGCCCATCACGCGCTGGTCAAGCCTGCGAAGCATCACCGCCGTGCGCCGGCTCTGCCGCTTCAGAAGCGCCGAAAACACCATTAGCAGCACGCCGGAGGCCGCCAGCACCGCGCACAGCGCCGTTACGCCCGGATTCCGATTGATAAACTCGATCATGCTTTCCCCTCCGGCCACACCTTCTCCGCATACCTTGCCGGGAAGCGCTTCCGCGCGACGAATCCGTTCGCATTGACGCTTCTCCAGACGCGCACCGGTAAACCTGCTTTCACGCCGAAGCTTCGCTTCGCAAACTCGATCATGCCTGTCCCTCCGGCCACACCTTCTCCGCGCAGCGGATGCCGTCCACCGCGGCGGACAGGATGCCGCCCGCGTACCCCGCGCCCTCGCCCGCCGGGAACAGCCCCCGCACGGCGGATTCGCACGTCTCCGCGTTCCGCAGAATGCGCACCGGCGACGACGAGCGCGTCTCCACGCCCGTCAGCACCGCGTCCGGCCCCGCGAAGCCGGGCAGCCGCCGGTCGAACGCGGCCAGCGCTTCCCGCATGCCGGAAACGGCGAACGCCGGCAGGCAGCCCTCCAGATTGGTAAACGTCACGCCGGGGCGATATGTCGGCCTTACGCCGCGCGCGCCCTTCGAGGAAACGCCGCGCAGGAAGTCCGTCGCCAGCTGCGCGGGCGCGCGATAGCTTTCTCCGCCCAGCCGAAACGCCGCTTCCTCCCATTTTCTCTGAAAGCGCACACCCGCGAGCACGCCGTCTGTCTCCGGAAAATCGTCCACGCGCACGTCCACCAGCAGCGCGCCGTTGCAATTTTCGCCGTCGCGCCGGTACGGGCTCATGCCGTTGGTCACCACGCCGCCCGCCTCGCTGGCCGCGGCCACCACCTGCCCGCCGGGGCACATGCAGAACGTGTACGCGCCGCGCCCGTCCGACACCTTCGTGTTCAGCCTGTAGTCCGCCGCGCCCAGCGCCGGATGTCCGGCAGCCGCGCCATACTGACAGCGGTTCAGCCACGCCTGCTTCTGCTCGATGCGCGCGCCGATGGAAAACGGCTTGCGCTCCATGGGCGCGCCGGCTCGAAGCAGCATTTCAAACGTGTCGCGCGCCGAATGCCCCACGGCGAGCACCACGCCGCAGGTGGGAATCTCCCGATCGCCCGCAATCACGCACGCGACGCGCCCATTCTCGACCCTCAGTCCCGTGAGCGTCGTTTCAAACCGCACGTCGCCGCCCAGCCGCACGATTTCCTCCCTTATCGCCTTCACCACGCCGGGAAGCCGGTCGGTGCCGATGTGCGGCCTGGCTTCGTAGAGAATTTCCTCCGGCGCGCCGAATTGACAGAGCGTCTCCAGCACCCAGCGGCAGCGCGCGTCCTTGATGCCGGTGTTCAGCTTGCCGTCGGAAAACGCGCCCGCGCCGCCCTCGCCAAACTGAATGTTGCTGTTTTCGGCCAGTATTCCGCTTTCAAAGAAGCGCTGCACGTCCGCAAGCCGCGCGCCCACGTCGCGCCCGCGCTCCAGAACCACCGGCTTCAGACCGCGTCTGGCCAGCGTAAGCGCCGCGAACAGACCCGCCGGACCCAGACCCACCACCACCGGCGGCGCGTCCGGCAGGCGATCGTCGGGACGCACCTCCCAGCCCCGCGCCTTTTCGCACATCGCCGCGTTTTTCGGCAGCCGCGCGGGCATGGGCGAAACCTCCACGTCCAGCGCGCACACAAAATGAACGTCTCCCTTGTCGCGCGCGTCCACGCTCTTCTTCACCAGACGCACGCGCTTCACGTCCGACCGGCGCACCTTCAAAAGCCTTGCCGCCAGTTCCTCCAGCGGCCGGTTCGCCTCGTTCAGCTCCAACCGCGCATTCGTAATTCTGATCATATCGCTCCCGCCGCGCAAGCCCCCGCCCGCGCGCTTTCATCCTTCTTTTCCATTTTCCGCGATTCCCCTCTGTAACCTGAACCACCTGAAATTCGCCGCGCGCCTTCGGAATCCCTTCCGCGCTTCGATTGAACCACATGCTCCGGCGATTCCGCCACGGAATCCGGACTGTCCGAGCTTTCGGCCGCATTCCTCCGAAACCCCTTCCGGAACCCATCCTCGCGCTTCGTTCACAGCGACGCCGCCGCACGGCCCTGCCACGTCAAACAGCCCGGGCGCGAGCTTCGATTCCAGCGTCTCAGGACAAAACCTCCGGCACTTCACCTCGCCCGGTATCACCTATGTACCGCCGCAGCTCTTCCGAACGCGCCCACGTCTCTCCGTTCACAGCGTCGCCTGCGCACCGCCGGAATCCTTCCGATACGCACCCGCATCCCGTTCACAGCGGCTTCGCCGCACTCCTTCCCAGCCAGGCATCCGCTCGCCCACGCCCACGCAAGATTATATCCGCCGCACGGCCCCGTCACGTCAAACAGCTCCCCGCACGCATGCACCCCGGGCGCGAGCTTCGATTCCAGCGTCTCCGGACAAAACTCCCGGCACTTCGCGCCGCCCGGTATCACCTATGTACCGCCGCAGCTCTTCCGAACGCGCCCACGTGTCTCCGTTCACAGCGTCGCCTGCGCGCCGCCGGAATCCTTCCGATACGCGCCCGCGCTACGTTCACAGCGACTTCGCCGCGCTCTTCCCAGCCAGGCATCCGCTCGCCCACGCCCACGCAGAATTATACCCGCCGCACGACCCCGTCACGTCAAACAGCTCTCCGCACGCATGCACCCCGGGCGCGAGCCTCGATTCCAGCGTCTTGGAACAAAACTCCCGGCACTTCGCGCCGCCCGGTATCACCTATGTACCGCCGCAGCTCTTCCGAACGCGCCCACGTCTCTCCGTTCACAGCGTCGCCTGCGCGCCGCCGGAATCCTTCCGATACGCACCCGCATCCCGTTCACAGCGACTTCGCCGCACTCCTTCCGGCCAGGCATCCGCTCGCCCACGCCCACGCAAGATTATACCCGCCGCACGGCCCCGTCACGTCAAACAG
>SFHK01000019.1 GCA_004556395.1 Clostridiales bacterium | reverse complement strand
TTTGAATGCGAAATGATTTCAAATGTGTTAATGACGCGGCGTGAGAAACAAATAGGAAAACCTCTTCTCCGCTGTGACCACAAAACAGAGAAGGGGCATACTTGCATGGTTATCGGGCGGGCGTCAGCCTTCCGTCGCGGGCAGCGCGTGCGTATCGCTGCGCATCCGCGCGGCGGCGCAGACAGCGACGAGCAGCTCGGTTATGGGCATGGCGAACCAGAGCGTCTGTGCGTCGAAGGCGGCGGGCAGGAGCAGAATCAGCAGGCCGCTGACGACCAGTCCGTGCGCGACGGAAACGACGAAGGCGGTGTCCGGCTTCAGAACCGAAAATGGGATTTGCTCTTGACACGCGGAAAATTGGCGTACTATAATCGGAAGCATGGATGGATGCGGCGGGAGGAGAGCGGGTATGAAGTATACGTTTCTGATTGCGGATGACGAATCGGTGGAGCGGGAGGGGCTCAGCTTTTTGCTGACCCGGCGCGGGTATCCGATTCGGATTCTTGAGGCGGTCAACGGCGAGCAGGCGCTGGAGATCGTTTCACGGGAGCCGGTGGACGTGCTGATTACCGACATTCGCATGCCCTTTATGGACGGGCTGGAGCTGGCGCGGCGAATCCGCGAGCGGGACGCGCGCATGAAGATTCTGGTCTGCACGGCATATGGGGAGTTTGAATATGCGCAGAAGGCGATTTCCAGCGGCGTGACGGCGTATCTGCTCAAGCCGGTTCAGCGCGAGGAATTCTACGAGAAGATCGATCAGGTGCTCGCGTGGCTGGACGAGGAGGAAAAGCGTTCGCAGCCGGCGGCACCGGACATGGAGAAAATCTGGTATGTCCTTTCGCACGGCTATGCCATGGATGATAAAGCGCGTCGGGCGCTCGCGGCGAAGGGGCTTGCGCCGGACGGCGCGCGGCCGGTGCTGATGCTCGTGAAGTTCCCGGGGAGCGAAATCGAGAGCCGGGTCGGCGAGTTCGAGGCGCTGCTTCGTCCGCGTGTCGGCGGGCTTTGGATTATGTCCAACTGCCGCGCGATGCTGCTGTTTGAGCAGACGGCGCTTCTGCCGGATGAGGCGCTCCTTGCGTTCGGTCATGAAATTCAGCGGAGCCTGAAGGAAGGGCTGGGCGCGATGCCGAGGGTGCTCCTTTCGCAGCCGAGGAACGGCGCGGCCGGTCTGACCGAGGGCTGGCGGCGGCTGGAAGCGCAGGGTGAGCTGCGGCTGTACGCGGCCGGAAGCGTGATTCTTCCCGACGCAAGGCAGGCAAACGAGGACGAACGGGTGCTCGAGCAGCTGAACCGACTGGTGCACGAGGCCAAGAGGGCGCTGGAGCGGGGCGATTCGCCCGAGGCGGTTTCGCGATTGGAGGAGCTGACCGGCGCGCTGCGGCTGATTGGCGATGTGAGCGCGATGTACGTGCGCTATATCGCCATGGAGGCGGTCACGGCGCTGATTCAAAGCGGGCGCGATCCGTCTGCCGTCAAGCCGTCGATGGACGAGATTCTTTCGGCGCATTCCACCGAGCAGATGGCGGATTTGATTGACCGTCACGCGCATTATCTGGCAGATGAAGCGCGCAGGGGCGGCGAGGACGCGATTGAGACGCTGCTGGCCGCCGTACATCAGCGCTACAACGAGCCGCTGACGCTGGATGCGCTGGCGCGCAGCGTGTATATGACGCCGTCGTATGTGAGCTTCCTGTTCCGGCAGCGCACCGGAACGACGCTGATCAAGTATATTACCGAATACCGCCTGAGCCGCGCGGAGGAAATGCTCAGGCAGGGCGGGAAATCCGTCACGGAGGTCGCGCAGCGCGTGGGCTATGACAACATAAGCTATTTCGGATCGCTGTTCAAAACGCGCTTCGGCGTGTCGCCTGCCCAGTACGCGCGCGGTTCGAAGGGCGCGGGGGAGGGAAAGCCGTGAGCGCGTGGAAGCGGATGCGTTTCCGCAAAAAGCTGATCGTTTCCTATCTGACCGTGTTTCTCATCGCGGTTCTTTTGATCGTGTTTTACACGGCGTCCGTCTCGCGGCAGACGATTTACGATAACAACGTTGGCACCGTGCGCGGCATGGCGGAAAAGGCGGCGGGCAATTTTGACCGCAAGATCGAACAGTATAACCAGATTCTGATGCAGAGCGTATACAACAAGGGTTTGCAAAGCGTGTACAAGAACGATTTTACGTCGGTTTACCAGCTGTATCGCAAGCTGATGGACGTGTATCAGCCCTATTTTTCCGCGCTGGTTGCCAATTCCGCGGACGAGATCGACAGCGTGTGCATGTATTCCAACCGCGATCTGCACAAGAACCTGTTTCTGAACAGCATCGATGCCATTCGGGGAGAGACGTGGTTCGACGACGCGTTCACGCGGCGCGGTATTCTCTGGCACGTAGAGGATGAGGAGCTCTTCGCCACCATGCGCGTGGATGCGACCGACAGCCTGCCGAGGAACGAGGCGCTGGGCGTTCTGTATCTGGCGCTGGACAGCGGCGTTCTCTTCAACCGATATGTTTCCATCAACTGGCCGTCCTATCGCCTTGCGCTGACGGACGAGGACGGCGCGCAGCTTCTGACCTACGCCTCCGACGCTTCCGGCGAGGGCGATTTTGTCGACTTTCCCGTGAAGAGCGCGGCGCTGGGGTGGACGCTGGTGTTTTCCGTGCCGCGCTCTACGCTGGCGGCCGGGGAGCATGTCGCGTTCCCGGCGAATCTTCCCATTATCGCCGTGGCGAGCGGGCTCCTGCTTGCGCTGATTACGCTGTTCACGCATTCGCTGATGCACGGCCTTGCGCAGCTGGGGCGGGGCATTGCGCAGGTGAACGAGGGAAATCTGGATGTGCGCGTGGAAAGCGACGCGGAGGATGAAATCGGCATGCTGATTCGCACCTTCAACCGCATGCTGGACACGATTCGCAGCCTGCTGGACAAGACGCGCGAAAATGAACGCCGACTGTCCAGCCTGGAGGCGCAGGCGCTGCGGGCGCAGATCGATCCGCATTTTCTGTATAACACGCTGTCCTTCATCAACTGGAAGTGCATGCGAGCCGGGCAGGACGACGTGAGCGATGTGATCGGCCAGCTGAGCACATTTTACCGCACGTGCCTGAACAAGGGGCGCAATCTGACGCACGTGCGCACGGAAATCGCCAACATCACTGCCTACATCAACATTCAGCTTCGCATGCACGACGACCGGTTTGCCGTGCGCTACGAGATTCCCGAGGAGCTTCTGGAATGCCGCATGCTGAGCTTCGTGCTTCAGCCGCTGGTAGAAAACGCCATCCTGCACGGGCTGGACAAGCGGCGCGAGGGTGGGGGCGAGCTGGACATTCGCCTGCGGCGCGAGGGCGACCGGCTGGTGTTCAGCGTGCTGGACAACGGCCCCGGGCTTTCCGAGGAAATGGAAAGGCAGCTGAACGAGCCGGGCGGGCAGGGAAGCGGCTACGGCGTTCGAAATGTGCGCGACCGCATCGTCCTGAGCTACGGAAACGAATACGGCGTGCGCGCGGAAAATCGTCCGGAGGGCGGCTGCGCCGCGATTCTCATGCTCCCTGTGCTGACAAACGAGAATAATTGTGATGAATCGTAAGAATTTGCGACAAGCTCCATAAAATTCAGAGAGACAGGCAGAGTGATTTCATGGTATATTATGCGTGACATCATTAAGGGAGGTTATGAGTATGCGCAGACTTCTTTCCCTGGTTCTCGCGGCGCTCCTCGCGCTGTCCATTGTGGGCGCGGTGGCGGAGGACAATGACGAGATCGTCATCACCTACGGCAAGAACTTCGACTACGACGGAAAGACCTTTATCCACGATCAGACCCTCGAAAACAACTACTACACCCAGTACGTCAAGGAAAAGCACAATGTGCGCGTGGAATACGCGTGGGTGCTGGATGATGATTCTCAGAAGGACGCGCTGGCGGTCGTCAGCGGCGAGATGCCCGACGTCATGTACGTGAACCAGAGCGTATTTGACATGCTGATTGAAGCCGATATGCTTCAGCCCATCACCAAGGCGTTTGCCGAGAACGCCAATCAGTATCTGCGTGAGGCGTGCGAAAGCTATCCGGAAGCCTACGCGGCCGCGACCGTGAAGGGCGAGCTGATGGCCATTCCGTGCGCCACCGTCAAGAAGCAGCATCAGGTTGTGTGGGTGCGTCAGGACTGGCTGGACAAGCTGGGTCTTGAGCTTCCCACCACGCTGGACGACATCGTGAACATCGCCAAGGCGTTCATCGAGCAGGATCCCGACGGCAACGGCGAGAAGGACACCATCGGCCTGCCGCTGGATTCCACCTACATCATGGGCAACTTTGGCCGCGACTTCGGCGCCGACCCGATCGCCAACTACATGGGCTCCTACGCCCGCCAGTGGTATCTGGACGATAACGGCGATGTCGTATACGGCTCCCTGACCCCCGAAACCCGAAACGCGCTTGAGTACCTTGCGCAGCTGTACGCCGACGGCGTGATCGACCCGCAGTTCGCCGTGCGCGAAGAGAAGGAAGCCGTCATCTCCGGTAAGTGCGGCATCTTCTTCGGCTCCTGGTGCACCGGTCCCCTGCGTCAGTCCTACGGCTATGACGGCGCAGACTGGGTGCCCGTGGCTGCCCCGCTGGACGAGAACGGCTACTTCTACACCACCAACCCCATCCCCGCCAGCAGCTATCTGGTTGTGAGCAAGAAGTGCGAACATCCGGAAGCCGTCATCTGGGCGCTGGGCGATTCCTACGAATTCCACCGCTTCCTGAGCGGCGATCCCGAGTGGGACGCCAAGATTACCGAGTATCAGACCGCCGGCGTCAGCTGGACGATCATGCCCTTCGAGATTCAGCTTGAGAACGAGGACATCGTCGCCGTCCGCGGCCGCGATATGAAGCAGATGGTTGAGACCGGCGACCGCACGGGCGTTTCCGCGCAGAACCAGTCCTTCTACGACGCGTATCTGGCGTGGCTGGACGACAACACCTCCCTCACCGGCTGGGTGCGCTACAAGGGCATGTACCTGTGCTGCAACGTTGCCAACTATGAGAAGAACGTCTATAAGGATCACTGCTTCTGGGGCATGACCCCCACCATGTCCGAATCGTGGGCGACGCTCACCTCTATGGAGGACGAAGTGTTCATGAAGATCGTGCTCGGCGAGGTCGGCATCGAAGCGTTCGACGAGTTTGTCGAGCAGTGGAACGCCCAGGGCGGCGAGAAGATCACCGAGGAGGTTCAGGCGTGGGTTGACGCCCGCAGCTGATTCACATTCACCTCACGATCCGAGGGGGCGGGGACGACCCGCCTCCTTTTCATAAAGGAGGGCCCGCAGTTGCGCAACCAGAAATACGCGTACCAATACCACCTGATGCTTTTGCCCGTCATGGCGTTTCTGGTGATCTTCCATATCCTGCCGATGTTCGGTGTGATCATCGCGTTTGAAAAATTCATCCCCACCAGGGGCTTTTTCGGCTCCGAGTTCGTGGGTCTCAAATACTTCCAGCAGATGCTCAAAATGTCCATCTCGTGGCGCATCTTCCGAAACACCGTCGTGATTGCCGTGTGGAAGATTGCCATGAACATGGTGGTTCCAATCACGTTTTCCATCCTGCTCAACGAAGTTCGCGTGGAGGGCTTCAAGCGCACCGCGCAGACGATTATCTACCTGCCGCACTTCCTTTCGTGGGTCGTGCTGGCCATTCCGATCATGAACATTTTCGCCTATGACGGCGTGGTGAATAACATCGTCCGGGCGTTTGGCGGAAGCCCCATACTGTTTATGTCCAGCAACAGCTGGTTCCGGCCGATTCTGATTATGACGGACGTGTGGAAGGAATTCGGCTTTGGCACCATCGTGTATCTGGCGGCGATTACGGGCATTGATCCCGCGCTGTACGAGGCGGCGGTGATCGACGGCGCGACCCGCGGCCAGCGCATGCTGCACGTGACGCTGCCCGGCATGCTGCCGACGATCGTGCTGCTGGCCACGCGCAACCTTGGAAACGTGCTCAGCGCCGGCTTTGACCAGATTTTCAACCTGTATTCTCCCGCCGTGTACGAGGTGGGCGACATCATCGATACCTACGTATACCGCGCGGGTCTGCTCGAAATGAACTACTCGCTGTCCACGGCCGTGGGTCTGATGAAGTCCGCCATCAGCATCGTTCTGATTCTTACCTCCAACCGGCTCGCCTACAAGCTGGCCAACTACCGCATTTTCTGAGAAAGGGGGCGCTGAATAATGGTTGAATCCAAAAGACCGGTGGATGTATTCGTGGATGTGCTGATTCATGTGGTGATTGTCATTGCGTGCTTCCTCTGCCTGATTCCGCTGCTCAACACGCTGGCGCTCTCGTTCTCCAGCAGCGTCATGGCCTCCTCGGGAACAGTTTCCTTCTGGCCGAAGCAGTTCACGCTGGCGGCGTATGAGGCCATCGTGGGCGAAAAGCAGTTCTTTGGCGCGTTCTGGATCTCCATCAAGCGCGTGGTGCTGGGCGGCACCATCAACTTTCTGATGATGGTGCTGTGCGCCTTCCCGCTCGCGCACAGCGAAAAGGCGTTCCGCGGACGCAACGTCTATATGTACTTTCTCATTTTCACCATGCTCTTCTCCGGCGGTCTGGTGCCGACCTACATCATCGTGGGCAAAATGGGGCTGATGAACACGCTCTGGGCGTTGATTCTGCCCGGCGCGGTACCGGTGTGGAACTGCATCCTGCTGATGAACTTCTTCCGTTCTCTGCCGGACGAACTGGAGGAGGCGGCGATTATCGACGGCGCGGTGCCGATTCAGATTCTCGTGCGCATCTACCTGCCCGTGTCGCTGCCGTCGCTGGCCACGGTCATGCTGTTCTGCTTGGTCGGCCACTGGAACGAATTCTTCAGCGGCCTGATCTACATGAACCATTCGGATAATTATCCGCTGGCAACCTACATTTCCACTATCGTGGACTCCGCCAAGGATCTCAACCTGATCACCGATCCGGAGGAAATTGAGCGCATCATGAAGGTTTCCGAGCGCAATATGTCCTCGGCGAAGATCTTCGTTTCGATGATTCCGATTCTGATCATCTATCCGTTCCTGCAAAGGTATTTCGTGAAGGGAATCGTGCTCGGTTCCGTGAAGGGATAAGAAGATGGGCAATTATATGGTTCCGTTCCTGTGGATGCACGGCGAGGACGAAGCGCGGCTTCGCGAAACCGTGAAGGCTATTCACGAAAGCGGCATCGGCGCGCTGTGCGTGGAATCCCGGCCGCATCCGGATTTTCTGGGGGCCAAGTGGTGGCAGGATATGGACGTGGTGCTGGACGAATGCAGGCGGCGCGGCATGGAGGTCTGGATTCTGGACGATGAAAAGTTCCCCACCGGCTATTCCGCCGGGCGCGCCGAGGGCAGCGGGCACACGGTTCGCTATCTCAATGAGATGCACGTCGACCTCATGGGGCCGCAGACGGGCGCGAGCATCCTGCTGAACCTGCCGGTCACCAACCGGCGCAAGCCGAATCTCGATCCCGTGATTTCCGTGGTCGCCGCGCGGCGCATCCCGGGGAAGGACATGGATCACTCCAATTTCCTGAACATCCTGCCTGACCCGGTGGAGGGTCTGATCGACCTGACGGACAGAATCGACGGCGACGTGATCTACTGGGACATTCCGGACGGGCTCTGGCGCGTGTTCATCGTCACTGCGCATTTCGGCGTGGGGCAGGAAAAGCGCGACAAATACATCAATCCCCTCGAGAAGGAGGGCACGCGCATCCTGCTGGATACCGTCTACGAGGCGCACTACGAGCATTATAAAGAGGATTTCGGCAAGACCATTCGCGGCTTCTTCTCGGACGAGCCGCAGCTGGGCGGCGGCTATGGCTACCATTGCCGCGTCGGCCGCGCGCCGAACCTGATGCTGCCGTGGACGGAGAACGTGCTGACCATGATGTCCGAAACGCTGCAATGCGGCGCGACGGGGCTTCTGCCCGGCCTGTGGACGGACATTGGCGAGATGACCGCCCGCGTGCGGTACGCCTATATGGACGCGGTCACAAGGCTGTATGGCGAAAACTTCTGCGAGCAGATCGGCGACTGGTGCCGCGCGCACGGCGTGGAATACATGGGGCACGTGATCGAGGAAAACAACGCGCACGCGCGCCTTGGCGCGGGCACGGGACACTATTTCCGCGCGCTCTGGGGACAGGATCTGGCGGGCATCGACATTGTGCTCAACGGCCTGATTCCCGGCATAAAGGGCACGTCGCACGCGCAGTCCGCCACGCAGTTTGAAGCCGACGACGATTTCTTCTATTATTGTCTGGCGCAGATGGCGGCGTCGCTGTCGCATATCGACCCCAAGAAGCGCGGCCGCTCCATGTGCGAAATCTTTGGCGCGTACGGCTGGCAGGAGGGTCTGCGCGAAATGAAGTGGCTGGCCGACTTCATGCTGAGCCGCGGCATCAACCTGTTTGTGCCGCACGCGTTCACGCCGATGGATTTTCCCGACCCGGACTGCCCGCCGCACTTCTTCGCGCGCGGCGAGAACCCGCAATATCGCTATTTCGGCATCCTGATGCGCTATATGAACCGCGTTTGCGAATGGATTTCCGGCGGACGCGCGCGGGCGCAGGTGGGCGTGCTGTATCATGCCGAGGCCGAATGGGCGAGCGACCGCATGATGAAAACGCAGGAGCTCGTGAAGCTTCTCACGCAGGCGCAGATCGAAGCGGACATACTGCCCATCGACGCGCTTCTGAATGCGCAGGTCGAGGACGGTGAGCTTCCGCTGGGCGAGTGCCGCTATCGCGCGCTCGTGGTTCCCTATGCCGAGAAGCTGCCCGCGGACACGCTGAACGCGCTGGGACGGCTGGCGCGCGAGGGCTTCCGCGTGATCTTCGCCGAGGGACTGCCGTCCGGCGTGTCGGCGGGCGACGCGTGTCCGCGCACGGCGCTGGCAGGCTGCGAGGTGCTGAGCGGCGAAAACATCATCCGCGCGCTGGATGGGATGCGCCTGCGAACCGCGCGCACGGCCCGGTTTGAACCCGACCTCAAGCTGTATCCCTATGAGAAGGACGGCAAATCGCTCTTCCTGATGTTCAACGAAGGCATTCGCGAGCCGATTGATACGGTGCTCACCTTCCCCGGCGCGGAGAATGCCTGCCTGTACGATCCCTATGCGGATCGCTGGTTCGCGCCCGAGCGGACGAGCTGCGGCATCCGCGTGCACGTCGAGCCGTGGCAGCTGCTGATCGTCGTGATCGACGCGAACGCGAAAAACCTTCCCAGCGCGGTGAAGCCGGTGCTTGCGCGCGCCATTCCCGTGAAGGGCTTCCGCGTGTCGACGGCTGCGGCGACGGAGTATCCAAGCTTCACGCCGCGCCCGGAAATCACGGCGCCCGCAAACCTGAACCGCCCGGACGGCCTGCCGCGCTTCTCCGGCACCATCCGCTATGAGGGCAGCTTCGAGGCGCGCGCGGGCGAGCCGCTGCGGCTGTCGCTGGGCGAGGTGGGAGAAACCGCCGAGGTCTTCCTGAACGGTGAACCCGTCGCCACGCGCATCGTCGCGCCCTACGACTTTGACCTGACCGGCCTTGCCCGGGACGGTGAAAACCGCCTGACGATCGACGTGACCAATACCCTCGTATACCGCATGCACGACGGCTTCTCCGCCTATCACGCCATCGCGCCCAGCGGCCTGATCGGCCCCGTGACGCTCTTCGGAAAATAAAATCATACGCCCCCGGAATGCGCGAAAAACGCTTCCGGGGGCGTGATGTTCGTGATGAAAAGAAACCTTCTGTCACATATGGCTTTAAACGGTCGGAAATTGGAGGGATTTGTTCTGTACCCAGATGCATGGACGAACGCCGCCGTTCATAGTCGGGTTCATACAGTCGCAGATATTTCCGTTGCAATCGACATAGGCCATTCTATGCGCGCTTTTGCTGGAATTTCGTAGCCACCAGCTGTTACCTGCGCTTGCGGCATTGCTGTCAAGGTTTGGATACGGGCGATTTTACAGTGATAGGTGTTTTCTGAAGTTGCAACGATAATAACGCATTGCTGATATCGTGCACATCTTCAAACAGCAATGAGACACTCCAGATCAGACCACCATATAGGGCATAGGTGCCGAGCACGGTGAAGAAGATTCCCCAGTCAAATGTTTTTTCTGTATATGGATAGTAGTTGCTGACCGTTTTTTCAACAAAACCCGTAGCAATCGCCAGAATAAAGCCGCCGATCCAAACAAGCCATGCAACAACGCGAAGGAATTTTGCGCCTTTTGACTCGGAAGTGTGCTTAGTCAGGTGGTAGTCAAATTCGACGGGCGCGGGCTGGAGGGGATAGCCGCAGTTGGGGCAGGCGGCGGCTTTATCGGAGATAGACAGGCCGCATTCGGGACATTTGATCAATGCCATAAGGAAACCTCCTTTGTATAAGCGGTTTCGCGTGGAAACCTGAATGCGGTTATTATAAAATATATCTATGTGTATATAATATCGTTTTTTTTTTTTTTTGAATACGAAATGATTTCAAATATATTAATTACGTAGATGCGAAATGAGAGGTAAAGAAACATGCTCCTTCTCCGCAGCTGCGTACAAAACGGAGAAGGAGCATGTCTGTGTTGATACAGTGGACGCGCGAGAATTTGCTTACATATCGCGCACCCAGATGCAGGGGCGGACGGCGATGGTGGGGGTGTTGGCGGGGAGGCCAAAGTTAGAGATTTGGCCGTCGCCATTGACGCAGGCGGCTTCGTTTTTCTCGCTGCCGGGGGAGCGGAGCCACCAGACGCAGCCGGTATCGTCGGCAGCTTTATTGTCGTTGTCCGCGTCGGGGGCGTCGGCGGGGTCGGCTTCGCATTTGCGCTTGGCGGAAAGCTTGCGGCGAAGCAGCGCGTTCACCTCCGGAAGGCTCAGGAGGAACACGTGATCGTCGGTGGAGTTGCCCGCATCGGTGTTGCAATAGGTGTTTCTGTCGGCGGTTACGGGGATTTTCAGAATCCGCTGCTTCTCATAGTCATTGAATGCGGCGCGATAGAAGTCGCCGTTAAGCCACGCGCGGAGCGAGCACGTCTCCCAGCTCACGGGCTCGTCAGCGTCGTGATAGGGGCGCTTCGCGACGGCCTTGCGGCTGAGGAGGAGCTTCCGGTTTCCTTCCTCTGCCAGCACATCCCATACAATCGGCTCGCCGCTTTCCTGCGGCCAGCTGCCGACGAACAGGGGCGGCCGCTCCTCGTCCTCGTCCGTTTCCGAAGCGCCGAATGGGGCTTCCTCATGGCCGGGAATCGAAGAATCTGCCGAGTCGCCGCCGTCAAAGCCGGATGCTTTAAAATCTTCCGAAGCGTTGCCGTCAAAACGGGGCGCTTCGAAGTCTTCGGGGTCGCTGCCGTCGAAGTGGGAAGCTTCAAAACCTTTCGGAGTTGTGCCGCCAAAGTGGGGCGTTTTGAACTTCGGCGCCTTGCCGCCAAAGCGATGCGGCTTGAACGCTTCCGGCATATCATCCGGAACGTCGTCGGGATTGAATTCGTCGAAATCCTCCGGCTTGTCGCCGCCGAAGTGGGGCGTTTTGAACTTCGGAGCTTTGCCGCCAAAGCGATGCGGCTTGAACTCTTCCGGCATATCATCCGGAACGTCGTCGGGATTGAATTCGTCGAAATCCTCCGGCTTGTCGCCGCCAAAGTGGGGCGTTTTGAACTTCGGCGCCTTGCCGTCAAAGCGATGCGGCTTGAACTCTTCCGGCATATCATCCGGAACGTCGTCGGGATTGAATTCGTCGAAACCCTCCGGCTTGTCGCCGCCGAAGTAGGGAACGCCGTGCCCATTGGAAGCGCCGCTGCCGAAGTGCGGGGGAACCTCGTAATCCGGGTCGAAGTCATGCGTCACATCGCGGCGGCCGGGGAAGAGGTCGCGCAGGGAGGAGAGCGCGCGCCTGAACGTGCCCGGACGATCGAACAGCGCGCCGGCGATCCAGAGAAGGCCGCCGTACAGGGCGTAGGCGCACAGCGCGGTATGGAAGTTCAGCCAGCTGAACGCGGTGCGGGAGACGGTTCCGACGGTCTCCGTGCAGACGCTGGTCGCAATGGCCAGCACGACGCCGCCGACCCACACGAGGCACGCCGCCGCGCGCAGAATCGTCTTGCCGACGGGCGTGCGGCCGGAAGAATAGCTCGGAGAATGGAAAGAATGCGTCAACTTCGATTCCTCCTGTTTTTGTATTTTGATGCTGAAACGCCCACCTTCCGAAAGAAAGGCGGGCGTTTTTCAGAGGCGAGATTACTTGGCTTCGTCCTCGACCTTGATTACCTGCTGGCCATCATAATAGCCACAGGACTTGCACACGCGGTGCGAAAGCTTCATTTTTCCGCACTTGGGGCACTTCACGATGCCCGGGAGAGACAGCTTCCAGTGCGCGGAACGACGGGAATCTCTTCTCGCCTTCGAAACTTTTCCTTTCGGTGTTGCCATGGTCACACCTCCTCATTGTTTTGGTCGGTTAATAATCTACTCAATGCCGAAAAGGGATTTCCGGCCTTGCCGCCCTTTGGGCATGTGCATAGCTCCGTGTTCAGGTCTTTTCCGCAAACCGGACAAAGTCCCTTACAGTCCTCGCGGCAGAGAAAGCGCATCGGCAGATCCAGAAGCAGCGCTTCCTCGACCGCCGCGGCCAGGTCAATCTCGTGCCCTTCCAGCGGGTACTTGTCTCCGTCGTCGCCGCCGCGCACGAATTCGCCCTTCAGCTCCGCCTTCAGAGGTTTCTGAACGGGCTTCAGGCAGTTCGCGCAATGGGCGTGAACCACGGCTTCAATGGCGCCGCTGACGTTGACCGTTTCGTCCGCTCCGAAGTATTCGCCGCGGAAAACCACATTCGAAAAGGAAACCTCGTCGCCCATGATCTCACAGGGATCAAAGGTGAAGGACATTTCGAGCGGGTAAACCTGCCCGGGATACTTGAGCGCCTTGGATACGTCCAGCATAGAAACGGAATCCCTCCACTACAGCCTTTATAGTATACTCGCACAAAGTGGTTTTGTAAAGTTATTTCTTTGAGTGCCTTTGTGCGCGAAGTCTTTATTTGCCCTCGGTGAGCGCCAGCGTATCCAGCGCGATGGCCAGCTCCTCGTTGGTGGGAATGACCCAGACCTGAACGGGCGCGCCGTCCTTGGAGATGCAGGCTTCTTCGCCGCGAACCTTGTTCTTCGCTTCGTCGATCTCGATGCCTAAGAAGGACAGACCCTCGCACACCTTGGCGCGGCCGGCGGCGTCGTTTTCGCCGATGCCGGCGGTGAAGATCAGCGCGTCGATTCCGCCCATCGCCGCGGCGTAGGCGCCGATGTACTTGCGGATGCCGTAGGCCCACATGTCGAGCGCCAGCTGCGCGTCCTTGTTGCCTTCCTCGGCGGCCTTGTTCACGTCGCGCATGTCGCTGGAAGCGCCGCTGATGCCCAGAAGACCGCTCTTCTTATTGAGAACGTTCAGCGTTTCGGTGACGGTCATGTGCTCGTTGTTGGCGATGCACTCGACAACGGCGGGATCCAGAGAACCGGAGCGGGTGCCCATCAGAACGCCCTCCAGCGGCGTGAGACCCATGGAGGTATCCACGCACTTGCCGTTTACGACCGCGGACAGCGAGGAGCCGTTGCCCAGGTGGCAGATGACGATCTTGTCCGCCTTCTTGCCGTTCGCCTTCAGAATTTCGATGGCGCGGCCGGATACGAAGCGGTGGCTGGTGCCGTGGAAGCCGTAGCGGCGGATGGCGTACTTCTTATAATACTCCATCGGGATGCCGTACATATAGGCCTCCGGCGGCATGGTCTGATGGAACGCGGTGTCGAACACGGCAACCTGCGGCGTGCCGGGCATGACCGCCTCGCAGGCCAGAATGCCCTGCAGGTTGGCGGGGTTGTGGAGCGGGCCCAGGGGGAAGCAGTCGCGAATGGCCTTCTTGCACGCGTCGTCCACGATGCAGCTGGCGGTGAACTTGTCGCCGCCGTGCAGCACGCGGTGGCCGACCGCGCCGATTTCCTTCACGTCCGCGATCACGCCGTGATCCTTGTCCACCAGCGCTTCCAGAACCAGCTGGATGGCGGAGGTGTGATCCTTGAAGCAGGTGTCCACAACGAACTTCTCTTCGCAGTCCCTGCCGTATTTATGGGTGAGCTTGCCGGTATCCATGCCGATGCGCTCGGCCAGACCCTTGGCGACGACCAGCTGGGTGTCCATGTCGATCAGCTGATACTTGAGGGAAGAGGAACCGGCGTTGATGACGAGAATTTTCATGCGTCTTTCTCCTTTGTTACTGCGCCTGAACGGCGGTGATCGCGACGGTGGCGACGATGTCGTCCACGGAGCAGCCGCGGCTCAGATCGTTGCAGGGCTTGGCGATGCCCTGAAGGATGGGGCCGTAGGCCTCGGCCTTGCCGAAGCGCTGCACGAGCTTATAGCCGATGTTGCCCGCCTGCAGGTCGGGGAACACGAGCACGTTGGCATGCCCCGCAACCTCGCTGCCGGGCGCCTTCAGCGCGCCGACGGAGGGCACGATGGCAGCGTCCAGCTGCAGCTCGCCGTCCAGCTTGAGCTCGGGCGCGAGCTCCCTGGCGAGACAGGTGGCTTCCTGCACCTTGGTCACGTTGTCGTGCTTGGCGCTGCCCTTGGTGGAGAAGGAAAGCATGGCGACCTTCGGCTCGATGCCGGCCAGCGTGCGGGCGCTCTCGGCGGCCGCGACGGCGATGTTGGCCAGCTCCTCGGCGGTGGGGTTCGGGATGACGGCGCAGTCGGAGAAGATCATCACGCCGTACTCCTCGATGGGGGACTCCATCATGAAGCAGGAGGACACGGTCTTGATGCCGGGCTTGCACTTGATGATCTGCAGCGCGGGGCGCAGCATGTCGCCGGTGGAATGGATCGCGCCGGATACGAGACCGTCGGCATCGCCCATCTTCACCATCATCACGCCGTAGAACATGGGATCCTGCACCTTCCTGGCGGCTTCTTCCTCGGTCATGCCCTTGGCCTTGCGCAGCTCATACAGGGCGGAGGCGTAGGAAGCGGCCTTCTCGCTGGTTTTGGGATCCACGATTTCGATGCCGCACAGGCAGGTGTTCGTTTCGGCGGCGACGGCCTTTACTTTCTCGGGATCGCCGAGCACGGTCAGCTTCGCGATGCCGGCGTCCGCGATTTTGCGGGCAGCCTGAATATTTCTGGTTTCCTCGCCTTCGGGCAGCACGATGTGCTTCACGTTGGACTTCGCCTGGGCAATGATTTTGTCAATGATCGCCATGATTGTATCCTCCCGACAGAAATTCATGTATTCGCGGCCGCTGCCGCACATTTCTTCCATAATATTATATACCACATTCGCCGATTTGGCAAATGCGTCCGGCCGCCGACGCGTTAAGTTGCGCGAAAGAATGACGGAAGACGGCCGCGGTGGAGGAGTGGAGTGCGCAGGGGACGGTTGGTTTGAAGATGTTTAATATTAATAAACGGTAAATGTAGAATGTTTTGAAACGACCGGAGCAAGAAGGATAATGTGTCTGAAAGGTCGTTTCACACTGAAATAATGGATTTAACTGGTAAAAAATACGTCAGAACATACAAAAACACGATATTAATTGTGGAATATCGGAAATTTGATAGATTTTATATTCTTTTATCATTGCGCGAACCGGGTCGACCCTGTATAATCGGTTTTGTAAAGATTTTGAACAGGAAATCACCCGCGACGCAGACCGAGCCGCAAACAGCCGCTGACGGCGGCGCTTTCGGAGGAGATGCCGTGAAACAGGTTGGCAGAACGGATTACCCCATGTTCGGGCAGAAACTGCTGGAGCTCATCGACACGGCTGCGGCTCTGACAGGCGCGAAAATCGTGGTATACGACAATTCGGGCTTCCTGCGGCTGGAAAGGCTGTTCGGACGGCGCGGGTATGAAATGTGCACGCACACGTGCGAGTATTGTCGCAGCATGATTGAGGGACCCGGCGGGCGGGTGGCCTGTGTCGAGAATCATTTCGGAAGTCCGAAGCGGATGTTTGATCAGAACAGCTATTTAAGACCCGTGTGGGTAAGGTGCTACGCGGGGCTGGATGAATACGTCGTTCCCATGACCTATAACGGACGACTGGTAGCGCTGATGTATATCGGGCAGTTTCGCCTGAACGACGAGATCCCGGCGGAGAGCGACCTGCCGATCAGCACGGATCGGACGCGGCAGAAGGAGCTTTATATGAAGCTACCGCTCGTCGACAAAACTCGAATCGAGCAGACGGCCATGCTGTTTGAATACGCGATGAACGCGGTGCTGCTCGAGTATGTACCGAAAAATGAACTGGATATGTTTTTCCTGCACAAGGACAGCTCGATCGTCGAGCAGGTCATGTCGATCTTTGATAAGAACTTCGATCAGGGCGTGACGGTGAAGGAAATTTCGGAATCACTGCACGTGGATGCCACGCTTCTCAGGCGTAAATTCAAGCAGGAGCTGGGAATTTCGCTGCCGGATTTTCTGCGCGAGCGGCGATACGGGCTGGCCAAGCGTCTGGTTCGAGAGGGCAAGCAGAGTCTGGAATCGATCGCGCTGAACTGCGGCTTCAAGGACGTGAGTGCGTTCATGCACTGGTTCAAGCACGGCACGGAAAAGACCGTGAGCGAGTTCAAGGCGGACGCGGGGGCGAGCGAGGGCGCGGAGCGCGGGTTCGATTACGCGCGGGCGGCAAGGCAGCGCATCGAGTCAAACTGGCGGAAGGGCGTGACCGCGTCGACGATTGCGAAGGAACTGGGCGTTACGCCGGATCATCTGACGCGCCTGTTCAAGGCCGAAACGGGCTGCACGGTATACGGATACCTTCAGAGCGTTCGCATGGAGCACGCGAAGGAAGCGCTGGCGCTTACCGATACGCCCGTGGCGCAGATTGCGGCGGACAACGGCTTTCCCACGCCGAGCGCGTTCGCGGCGACGTTTTCGCGGGAGATGGGCATGACGCCGCTGGAATACCGGAGAAGCCGGAAGGACGAGACGTGAGACGCGGCGAAGGCATCTGAACGGTCGGAAATTCCGACGTTGGATAAGAACCGTTTTCGATGGAGGTGGCTTATATGGTTTATAAGGTCAGTCAGGGCTGCACGCTTTGCGGCATGTGCGAAACCGAATGTCCCGTGGGCGCAATTGTGGTTACGAAGACGGGCGCGCACATCAATCCCGAGATATGTCTGGGCTGCGGAAACTGCGCGGCCAACTGTGCGTCCGAGGCGATTGTCGCCATTGAAGAGTGATCGCATAATGAATAGGGAGGGATAAACATTGATCGAACTGAAGAAAACAGCCGGCGGTATTGAGGCGAAGGGGCACGAAATTCCCGTTATGGACTTTTATGACGTGGTCGTCATCGGCGGCGGCGTGGCCGGTACGGCGGCGGGCATGGCGGCGGCCAAGCGCGGCATGAAGACCGTCATCCTCGAAACCTTCACGGCGCTGGGCGGCCTTACGACGCTGGGCCTCGTGAATATCCCGCTGGACTTCGTTTCCGGTCTCGGCAAGGAAATGTTCGACGAGCTTGAGAAGGTCAAGGGTCTGTGGCACAGAAATACCGACCCGGAGAAGCACAAGCTGGTGCTCGACCGCATGACCAAGAAGTATGGCTGCGAGGTTCTGTTCCAGGCGCAGGTGATCGACGCGATCGTCGAGGGCGACGCGATCGTCGGCGTTGTGATTCAGACCAAGACCGGCCCCAAGGCGATTATGGCCAGCCAGTTTGTGGATGCGTCCGGCGATTCCGACGCGGCTTACTTTGCCGGTGCGGAAACCGTGTGCGGCCGTCCCGGCGACGGCATGAGCCAGGCCTGCTCGCTCGAGTTCATCCTGTCCGGCGTGGACTGGGACAGATACGTCACCTCTCCCCAGAAGGCGGACGACCCCAGATGGCTGAAGGCGATTCGCAAGGGTCTGGAGGACGGCTCCCTGCCCTTTGAGGTCGACAACCATCTCAACTGGATCACGCACCTGCCCGGCCGTCCGGAGCACTGCGGCATGGACGAGGTTTCCATCTGCTTCGCGCATTCCCGCAACTGCTTCCCGGTCGATACGCACGACATCACCCGCATGTATTTCGAGGGCCGCGAGGAATGCGACTTCCTGTCCAGGTGGATTAAGGAAAACATCGACGGCTTCCAGAATAGCTGGCTTTCCCAGACCGGCGCGCTGATGGGCGTGCGCGAGAGCCGCCGCATCGTGGGCGAATACATGCTGACCGCGTCCGACATCGCGCACCTGCGCAAGTTTGACGATGTAATCGCCATGTCTACGCACGGCTACGACATTCACAACTACGAAGGCCCCGGCAACGTCAAATGGGCGGCCATGGACATCAACGGCAAGACGGAATACGTCATCTGCAACGCGGGCGGCTGGGGCTCTACTACGCCGCCGCCGAACGGCGCGCAGCTGGTCGACGTGAACGGCCGTCCCGGCAACGAAGCCGAGTTTGAGCCCGGCGGATACTACGATATTCCCTATCGCGCGCTCGTGCCCAAGAAGCTCGATAACCTGCTCGCCGCCGGCCGTAACCTGTCCAGCGACGTGGAGGCGCAGAGCGGCGCGCGCCTGATCATGTGCTGCTTCTCCATGGGGGAAGCCGCCGGTACCGCGGCCGCGCTGTGCGTGAAGAAGCGCATCCGCCCCCGCGACCTCAATCGAATCGATCTGCAGAACGAGCTGATCGCCTCCGGCGTGAACCTCGGCCAGCGCAACCGCCAGATTCCGGGCGTGGACGTGTCGGCCTCTTCCGAGTTCGACGCCAAGTATCTGAGCACCGAGTTGTTCAGCAGGGAAGCGATGGAAAAGCAGAAGAGCGCCGGTACGCGCAAGCTGGATACCGACCTCGCAGACCCCTGGGAGGGCAAGTGGTAATCGAATCGGATACGCACAGGTTTCGAAGCGCAGGCTTCGGAGCCTGTGCCCGAAACGCAGTTGAACGGATGAAACGGTTTTCATGAGATGCAGGATGTCCTTTGTTCATAATAAATAAGAGGAGGATATACCCATGAAACGCACGCTCGTATGGCTGATCTGTCTTGCGCTCGTGTTCACGCTCTTCACCGTCGCGCCCGTCGCGGAAGAGAAGATCACGCTGACCGTCGCGGTTCCCGACGTACTGGTCGTCGAGGACTGGGAAACCAACGCCATGACCCGCTACCTCGAGGAGCAGCTGAACTGCAATCTCGACTTCGTAAAGTTTCCTGCGGATGCGGGCGAATACAAGCAGAAGATCGAGCTGGCCATGCTCGACGGCAGCGATCTGCCGGATGTGATCATTACCAGCTACAAGCTCAACCTTGTGCAGCTGCAGCAGTACGCGCAGCTTGGCCGCATCGTTGCGCTCAACGAGTACGTCGAGAACGACATGCCCCTGCTCGACCAGCGGCTGTCCGAGCTCGTCGCGAACCCCATCACCAAGGAGCAGTACAAGATGTATCTGACCTCTCCGGACGGCAACATCTATGCGCTGGGTCGGGCAATGGCAACGGTCAACAACTCCCTGGCTGCCGGCCGCAGCGAGGTGTATCTCCCGTGGCTGGAGGCGTATCTGGAATACGCGGGACTGGAGGAGCTGACCACCGTTGAGGAGTTCAGGGACATGCTCATCTACTTCCGCGATAACGACATGAACGGCAACGGCATTGCCGACGATGAGATTCCCTATATGACGAACTCTGCCAACGTCATGAGCAGCCTGTATCGCCAGCTGATGAATCCCTTCGTTTACAGTCAGGATCACTACCTCAGCAATGAGGACGGCACGATCGTGTTTACACCTGCGACCGAAGGCTTTAAGGCGGGCTGCGAGTTTGTCAGGTCGCTCGTCGAGGAAGGCCTCATTTCCACCCTCAGCTTCACGCAGGACAACACGTCCTTCAACGCGATCGTGACGGCCGAGCCCACGACGGTCGGCGTTATCGGACGCATGTCCTCCTCGAATTTCGCCGCCACCGATCCCCGCCGCGCTCAGTACGCGCCCATCGGCGCGCTCGAAGGCCCTGAGGGTTTGTGTCAGTGCGCGCAGGTTCCCAACATTCCCGAGGCGTTCTTCATGGTAACCTCCAAGTGCCCGGACGTGGAGCTGGCGATTCGCCTTGGCGACCAGCTCAGCGGCACGAAGCTGACCATTTGGAACCGCTACGGCATCGAGGGCGAAAATTGGATTCATCTGACCGGCGACGAAGTCGGCGTCAGCGAATATTCCTCCCTCGGCTTTGTCGGCGAATACAAGGAAATCAACAACATTTGGGGCGTTTCCCAGAATACCCACTGGTTCCAGACCGGCCCGACCATCATGGACGGCTCCGAGCTGACGCTGAAGCTCGCGATAGAAAACACAGAGGGCAAGTACAGCCACACGATGCCAATCGGCGCGAACATCGCCCGCGAGCTGGATTATGTCAACAAGGAAAACGCCGTGTTCGGCCTGATCTATACCGAGAGCGAGCAGGAGGTCATCAACGAGTTCCAGAGCGTGATCGAGAGCTACGTATCCGAAATGTTCTCCTCGTTCGTGACCGGCACGAAGGACATCGACGAATACTGGGACACCTACCTTTCCGAGCTGAACGCGATGGGCCTCGAGAAGTACCTTGAGACGGTTCAGAGCGCCTGGACTCGAATGAACGGCTAATTCAACCCTGTTATCGCGGAACGGGCTGCGTACCCGTTCCGCGATGGCAGAAAGCGGACAGAGGGGCAGCAATATGCAGAAGATCATCAGAACTTACCGTAAGTACAGACAGCTTTATTTGTTTTTACTGCTGCCGGTGGTGTATGTTGCTGTGTTCAACTATGCACCCATGGTGGGTTTACAGATTGGATTCAAGAAATTCACGATCACCAATACCATCTGGAACAGCCCGTGGGTGGGCATGTATCAGTTCCAGAAGTTTCTAAGCTCCTATCAGTTCCGGCGCGTGTTCGTTAACACGCTGCTGCTTTCGGCCTACGCGGTCGCGGCGGCGTTTCCGTTTCCGATCATTTTCGCGCTGACGCTGAACAGCATTTCAAAGGATCGATTCCGGAAGATCACGCAGACGATCACCTATATACCGCATTTCATCTCCATCGTCGTGCTTGTCAGCATCGTAAATCAGATTCTGCACCCGCTCAACGGCATCTATGGAATGCTCGGCCGGCTGCTCTCCGGAAAGGTGCCGGACGACCTGCTGGCAAATCCGTCCGTGTTTCCGCACGTATACGTGTGGAGCGGCGTGTGGCAGAACTTTGGATATAACTCGATCATCTACTTCGCCGCGCTTTCGGGCGTGAGCCCCGAGCTGCACGAGGCCGCGCAGGTGGACGGAGCCAGCCGCTTCCGCCGCGTCATTCATATTGATTTCCCGACCATTCTCCCGACGGTCACGATCATGCTCATTCTGCGAATGGGCTCCGTGATGAGCCTTGGCTTTCAGAAAATCTATCTCATGCAGAACACGCTGAACCTCTCCGCGAGCGAGGTTATCAGCACATACGTTTACAAGATGGGTCTGGGCTCCGGCGCGTCGAACGACTATTCGTATTCCACGGCGGTGGATATGTTCAACTCCATCGTGAACCTGATTATGATTACGAGCGCCAACTACATATCGCGAACTGTCGGCGAAACGAGTCTTTGGTAAGGAGGGACGGATATGCTGGTCAGACGCAGAAAAAACAAGGTGCGCAATTCGCTGGATGACCGAATTTACTATGTGTTCTGCTACGCGTTCTGTATCCTGCTTACGCTGCTGGTGCTGTATCCGCTGATTTATGTCGTGTCCTGCTCATTCTCCTCGGGCACGGCGGTCAGCAACGGACAGGTCGTGCTGTGGCCGGTGGACGCGACGCTTGAGGGCTACCGGCGTGTGGTGAACTATCCGGGCATCTGGCGCGCTTACCTCAACACGCTGTTCTACACCGTCGGTGGAACGCTTCTGCACGTGGCGCTGGTCATGACCTGCGCTTATCCGCTGGCGCGCAAGGGACTGCCGGGCAAGGTGCCGGTCACGCTGTATTTCTCCTTCACGATGCTCTTCGGCGGCGGCCTCATTCCGGGCTATCTGCTGATCCGAAATCTCGGCATGCTCAACACGATCTGGGCGATGCTCATACCGGGCGCGTTTTCCGCCTATAATATGGTCGTCGCCAGAACGTTTATCAGCACCACCTGTTCCGGAGAAATGCTCGACGCGACACAGGTCGACGGCTGCAGCGACGCCATGTTCTTCTTCCGCTTCGTGCTGCCGCTGTCCAAGGCCGTGATCGCGGTAATCGCCATGCAGGTTGCCATAGGCATCTGGAACAGCTATTTCAACGCGTTCCTCTATCTTTCCAAGGATGAGCTGTATCCGCTGCAGATCCTTTTGAGAAAGATTCTGCTGCTCAGCCAGATTCAGGCCTCCGACCTCATGGACGATGAAATGGCCGAAATGATGCAGGGCATGGCCGACCTCATGAAGTATTCGTTGATCGTATTTGCCACGCTGCCGATTCTGTGCGTGTATCCGTTTGCGCAGAAGTACTTCGTGAAGGGCGTCATGATCGGTTCCATCAAGGGCTGACGGGGAAGAAAGAAAAAAGCGGCGCTTCCGGTTTGCGGATATTCGCGGCCGGAGGCGCAGTTTTGTTTTCGGGCTTTGCCGCTTTGCAATTATTACATAATGTAAAACCGGTTTTACTTGACAAAACCGGTGTGCATCCGATATACTAAAGGAGATGCTCATATGGAATGCCTGCCTGCGAACGGATGGGTTGTCGCGGGCGATTCAAATAGGACGGCAGCGAAAGCCGTCCATGCGGCGAACGGCATTCGACCGCGACGCCCGGTAAGGGCGGCAAAAAAGAAAGGAAGTAGTACTCATGTTCAGAACCTATCAGCCCAAGAAGCGCCAGCGTTCCAAGGTGCACGGCTTCCGTGCCCGCATGAAGACCAAGGCCGGTCGCGCCGTTCTGAAGGCCCGCCGTCAGCGCGGCCGCAAGCGTCTGACCGTCACGAAGTGACGGGCGAACGTCACCCCTTCCGGCTTGGCAGAAAGATATACAGCCTCGGCAGAAACCGTAATTATCAAACCGTGTACCGCAAGGGAAAGAGCTATCCCTCGCGGTATATGGTATTGGTATATGCCCGCGGCCGCGGTCTGAAGGTCGGGTTCTCGGTGTCGTCCAAGGTGGGCAACGCCGTCACCCGCAGCCGGCTGCGCAGGTTTATGCGCGAGGATTTTCGCATGCTGAAGTCCGGACTCAAGGAAGGAAGGTACATTTTCGTCGCGCGCATGCCCGCGAAGGACGCGGAGCACAGGCGGCTCACGCGCGAAATGAACGCCCTCCTTCAGCGCGCAGGTCTATTTCGGGAAGAGGCGAATACCGATGAACGTTAAAAACCTGCCAATGAAAGGCATGCTTGTCATGCTGCGATTCTACAAGCGAGAGATCAGCCCCATGCTGCCCCCGTGCTGTCGCTACACGCCAACCTGCTCGGAATACGCCATGCAGGCGGTGGAGAAATACGGCGCGGTGAAGGGTGGCTGGCTGGCTGCCAAGCGCATTCTGCGCTGCCACCCCTTTCATGAGGGCGGGTACGATCCCGTTCCGTGAAGCTCCATCTTCGTAAGTCCCTCATCCCTGAAGGAGGAAAACTACGCCCATGACGAGCATGTTTCGTGCAATCCTGGACTTCGTTTACCAGCTGGTCGGCAATTACGGCTGGGCCGTAATCATATTCTCTCTTCTGATCAAGTGCGTGCTTCTGCCGCTGGACATCAAGTCCCGCCGCTCGATGCGCGCCATGAGCGCGCTCAACCCCAAGATGGAAGAGCTGAAGAAGCGCTACGGCGACGATCAGCAGAAGCTCAACCAGAAGATGTCGGACCTTTACAAGAAGAACAAGGTCAACCCGCTGTCCGGTTGCCTGCCGATGCTGATCCAGCTGCCGATTCTGTGGATCATGTTCAAGGTCATGCGCTACGCCGCGGCCGAGCTGCAGATGCAGGAAATGTTCAAGTGGGTCTCCGCCAACCTGACCGACGGAAACGGCACCTTCCTGGCGCTGGATTCCACGGCTGTTCAGAACGCGCTGGAAACGATCCGCTCCGGCGGCGCGCTGTCCGCGTTCAATCAGGAAAGCTGGCTGTGGATCAAAAACGTGTTCCAGCCGGACACCTTCTCTAAGACCGTCATTCCCACGATCAGCGAAATCAGCACCACGCTGCAGCAGTACAAGGACATGCTGACCGAAAAGGGCTGGTATGACCTGCTCAGTCAGTACGCGCAGGACGCGAACGGCATTGCAAGCGCCGTCGACGCGGCCGTGCGCGAGAGCTGCGGCTACAAATCGTTTGATCTGTTCATGGGCCTCACCAAGATCAACTTCCCCACCAACTGGTCTACCTACGTAAACGGCGTCTGCGCGCTGCCCATTCTGGCGGCCGTCACGCAGGTGCTGTCCACGAAGCTTCAGCCCACACAGTCGGACGCGAACAGCAACTCGGCTGCCACCGGAAAGTTTATGACGTGGTTCTTCCCGCTCTTCTCTCTGTGGATCTGCTGGTCGTCCACCGCGGCTTTCTCCATCTACTGGGTCTTCGTGAACGTGTGGACCATCGTTACCACCTTCTTTATCAATAAGCTGATTGACCGCAAGGAGGCGGCTGGTGGGCAAACGACAAAGGAGGAACTCAATCCTTGAAGACCATTGAAACCAGCGGAAAAAACGTTGAAGAAGCGATTCGCGCCGGTTTGAAAGAGCTTGGCTGCGACATCAGTGAAGTTACCAGCGAAGTGCTCGACCATGGCTCGCCCGGACTGTTCGGCATGTTCGGCCGTCTGGCGCGCGTTCGCCTGACCGTAAAGGAACAGACGCCGGATTTCGATATCGAGATGCCCGTGCTTTCGCTAAATCCCCAGACGGAGTCCGACAAAAAGGCCGCCCGCCGGGACAAGCCCGCGAAAGCGCCCAAGGCCGAAAAGCCCGAGCCCGCGAAGCCGGTTGAGAAGCCCGCTCCGGTGAAGCCGGAAGCGCCGGCCGCCGAGACCGGGGAAGCCGCTCCCGCACTCGCCGCGAAGGAAGCGCCGGCTGCGGCGGAATCGCCCGCCAAGCCCCGCCGTGAGCGCGCCCCGCGCCGCGAAAAGGCGCCCCGCGCCAAGGCGGAACCCGCCGCGAACGCGGAGCCCATCCAGAACGAGGAACCCGCCGAGGCGCCTGCGCCCGCGCCGGAACTCCCGCCGCTGGACGTTGAAAAGCTCGGCGAGGACGGCAAAAAGGCCTACGATTTCCTGTCCAACGTCACCCGCATGATGGGCGTGAACGTGGAAATCCGCATGCTGGAGGAAGAAAACCACCTGACCGTCGAAATGACCGGTGACACGCTGGGCGTGCTGATCGGTCGCCGCGGCGAGACGATGGACGCGCTTCAGTATCTGACGAGCCTTACCGTCAATAAGGATAAGAACGATTACACCCGCGTGTCCCTCGATGTGGAACACTATCGCGCCAAGCGTGAAGCCACGCTCCGCAACCTCGCGCTGCGCATGGCGAACCGCGCCCGCAAGAGCGGCCGCCGCGTCGTGCTTGAGCCGATGAACCCCTATGAGCGCCGCGTGCTCCACTCCGCATTGCAGAATAATCCCTACGTGCAGACCCACTCCGAGGGCGAAGAGCCCTACCGCCGCGTGATCATCACGCTGAAGTAAGGGAACGCACAGCTTAAGCCCCCCGCTTCCCTTTGCGGAAACGGGGGCTTGTTGTGTTCATTTTCAGGGAATCGCGCCGTCTTGCGGCCAAAATGGGCGCTTACGCAGCCATGTTATTCTGCGTTGCTTGCGGCAACGCGGCTTTTCGGGCTATAATGAGGGCGCAAAGGGGGGAATGACGTATGTTTCAGGAAAATCTGAAGGCGCTTCGCAGGAAAAAGGGAATGTCGCAGGAGGAGCTCGCCGCAAGGCTGCATGTGGTGCGGCAGACGATTTCGAAATGGGAGAAGGGACTTTCGGTTCCGGATTCCGCTCTGCTGATCAGGCTGGCGGAGGTTTTTGAGGTGCCGGTAAGCGAACTGCTCGGAGAGAGAATCGAAGCGGAGGAGCAGCCGAACGCGCTGGCGGAGCAGCTGGCGCGAATCAACGAGCAGCTGGCAATTCGAAACCGGCGCGGAAAACGAATCTGGAAGGCGTTGGCGTGGATCGCAGGCGGCATTGTTGCGGCGATTCTTTTGATCACGCTGTTGTTGGCTGTATTATCCTCATCGCCGCTGCCCTCCGACGTGACGGTCAGCGGGCAGATCCTTGAGCCGATCGGGGGAGAAAAATAAGCGGTTCGGCTGTTCCCGTACCGGCATGAGAACAGCCTCATGCCGGTGCTGTGGAACTCGGGAAATTCTGTGAATCCCTGGAACGAATTGATTACGCGAGAAAATCCGTGCGCCAGACGAGATGAGCGTCGTGGAAGATCTCGACCTGCGCGAGACTATCATTGAAGGCTCGAGAAAGTCGCTCAAGCCGTTCGGGACGCTTGGAAAAAACGTCGAAGAAGCCCAGATCGGAACAGAATACGATGCTTTCGCAGTTGGAAGCGCAGAAGTCCACGGCGGTGAAGATGGGATGGCTTAATGGCTGATTGTCCGGAAGCGCCATCAGCCGCGCGGAGAGGATAAAATTATTGTCCTTTACGGCGGCGAGCAGCGCGTCTGCCGTGTAACGTCTCTCTGTGAGCGCGCACGCATACAGGCAATCCAGACGATCCGCCTGCCAGACGGTGCTTTCGTCAGAAAGCGCCGGGATGACGCGCCGCCATACGGCCTGATAATCGTCGTTCCCGGGCGCCACGTGAATTTCAAGCGCCTGAATCACGAAAACGCTCCTTTTATAACGGATTGTTCCGGCGTCAATCTCGTAGAATGAACGGCTCGACGGCTTCGTCGATTTCGTGTCCGCACCATACGGCATGCTGGAAAGCAGGATGAATCAGCGCCAGCGGCGAGAGGAATCTCTTGCGCCGGCGCTGATTCATTGTTGCGGCGGTGTCGATTATTTCGCGCCCATGGCGTACAGCATGTTGGGAAGAAGGACGAACCATACGGCGGCTGCGATTGCGGCGATGATCAGTATGACGAGGATGATCGTGAGCCGGCGCTCTTTGGGCGTTGCGTTATCCGCTCTGCTTACCTGCTGCTTTTTGAGGATGCTCGCGTTTCGGATGAACAGGACGAGGAAGAGCAGCAGCAGCAGACCCAGCGCCACGGATGCAAGGCTGATCCCATCATTCCTTGCCTTCAGCGCTTCCACGCGCGCGGTCAGGGTTTCGATTTCGACGGTCAGGGTCGCTTTTTCATCTTCAAGCTGCGCAATCTTTCCGGCCAGACCTTCCGCGTCGCCCGTCAGGGAGGTCTTTTCGCCCTCGAGCGCCGCGATCTTTGTGTTCAGGCTTTCGACTTCCAATTCCAGCGCGGCCTTATCGCTTTCGAGCTTCGCGACCTTCTCGGTCAGTTCTTCCGCATCGCCTGTCAGGGACGTTTTCTCGCTTTCAAGACCCTTGATTTTGTCGTTGAGACCTTCAAGCTCTGCAGTGAGTTCGGTCTTTTCGCCTTCGAGCTTCGCGACCTTCTCGGCCAGTTCTTTCGCGTCGTTCGTCAGGGCGGCTTTCTCGCCCTCAAGCGCTGCGATTTTCGCATTCAGCTCCCTGGTTTCGGTCGTCAGCTTGGTCTTTTCGTTTTCGAGCTGCACGATCTTCTCGCCCAGTCCTTCCGCGTCGCCCGTCAGGGAGGTCTTTTCACCCTCGAGCGCCGCAACCTTCGCGTTCAGACCATCAACTTCCGCCGTCAGCGCGGTTTTTTCGCCTTCAAGCGCCGCAATTTTCGCGTTCAGGTCTTCGGCTTCCGTCGTCAGCGCCGTCTTGTCGCTCTCAAGCTGCGCGACCTTTTTGGTCAGCGCTTCGGAGTCGTCCGTCAGAGTCTTCTTCTCGTCTTCGAGTGCCGCGATGCCTGCGTTCAGTTCTTCGGCTTCGATCGTCAGCGCGGCCTTTTCGTCCTCAAGCTGCGCAATCTTTTCGTTCAGTTCCTTTGCGTCGCCTGTCAGCAGCTTCTTTTCGTCCTCGAGGGATGTGATTTTCGCGTTGAGGCTTTCGACCTGCGCGTTCAGGGATTTCTTTTCCGCTTCGAGCCGCTCCGCACGCGCGTTCGCGTCCAGCATGTTGGCCATGTATGTATCCTTGTCGCTCAGCAGGGACGAAATCTTCTCGTTCAGCACGGCCACGCTGGTCTTCAGTCCCGCGTTTTCTTCCCGCAGGTGATCGATCAGGGTTTGCGAGAGCTCGTCGGCTGCGGTCGTGACCTCCGTCGCGATTCGGTCAGCCGTATCCTTCGCGGGCTCCGGATCGTCCGACGGAGTCGGCACGGGCAGATTGTCTGCCTGTCCATCGCCAAACGGCAGTTCCGTCACGGGTACGTTCGGCGAGCCGAGAGCCGGAGCCGCGTCGAAGCCCTCGTAGTCGAAATACAGGCTCGCGGCGTAGAAATGGCCGCCGCTATGGGTCTCGTAGGAATACAGGAACACCAGATCGACATGGCGGAAGACGCCGTTTTCATCCTTCGTCGCATAGACGTCCTTGGAATATTCGCTGGTATGCTGCTGGTCGATGAGCGTATAGCGCCCCTCGACGCGGTCGCCGGAGAACACGTACAGGTCGATCTTCTGCTTGGGCTTCAGGCTGATTCGCCCCAGATACATGCGGTCGTCGACGGTTTGAGCCTTCTGAAACGATTCGGGCGCGGTGAACTCGAACACGGCGCGCGTCTTCCCGCCGTACAGCTCGCCGGGGCGTTCGAATTCGAAATACTGATCCTCGAATTCATAGGCATTCCCCTGGAACAGGACGGTGTTCTTCACGTCGTCCATGTGCCGCTCGTGCGCGTCTTCCCCGTATGAATACACGAGCGAGACCGTTCCGGGCACGTCGTCCGTTACCGGCTCCGCTAATGCGCCGGTCAGGGAGAGGAGGAGAATCGACAAAATCAATAGCCCGCACGAAAATCTCTTCATAAATCTGCTCCTTCGTTCGATAATAACCCAATTATATCGCGGGAGCGGCGAAAAGGCACGTGCAGATCCTGCACATTGCGCTCAATCGATGTGCAAATTACGCTAAGCGATTGTACGCGCCGAAAATCTCGCATATTCGAGGGAAAATTCTGCACATTCCAAAGGCTTCGGGAAACCGAAACGGGCACAACAGCCCAAGCTGCTGTGCCCGCAGGCGGATTGTAAATTGCGCGGATCAGACGATTTTCGTGTAGCGGGAGGAAACCCAGCCGGTCTTACCGTCGAACTTGACCTTATACCACAGCACGCCGCGGCTGTCGCGGGACTTCTCGCCCAGATACTCCGCGTAGTCGCCCTCTTCCAGCACGGTCAGCTTCGCGCCGCTCAGGCTGGGATTCTTGCGAACCCACGTCTGGCCATTGCTTGCCTTTACGTAGCTTGTTTCGTCCCAGGAGGAGGACGTGGAGGCGTAGCGGGAGGAGATCCAGCCCGTCTTGCTGCCGACGAACACCTTGTACCACACCACGCCGCGGCTGTCCTTGGCGGTGGCGGTATAGGTCAGGCGCTCGTTCTTATGTACGATGGCGATGATTTTGGCTTTCAGATTGTTGCTCTCGCGCACGTTCACCGTGTTGCCCTTGACGTAGACGTACTTGACGCCGTTCTTGTCAAAGGACGCGTAGCGGGAGGAAACATAGCCCGTCGTGCCCTTGAAGGACACCTTGTACCAGTCCACGCCGCGGTCGTCCGTCACGATCGAATTCTTATACACCAGCGCTTCGCCCTTATGAGCGATGCCCAGACTCCAATACTCGGTGCCCGCGCCGTCGCGCACGTGCACGGTCGCGCCGTTGATGTAGACATACGTCGTTTCGGCTACGGCAGCGCCCGCGGCCAGCGAGAGAATCAGCGACAGAGCAAGCAGAACCGAAAGCAATTTCTTCATACCGATCACCCTTCCTTTTCTATCGATGGGGAAATTGTAACACTTTTGAAAAATATTGTCAAGACGGAAGGCGGGTTTCTTCGTTAAATCTTGTTCTGAAACGGCGAGACATAAAAACTTCCTGACAATTACTTGAAAAAGACATATATCCGTGATACAATCTATTTGTTCTGAAATATATAGAGGAACGGATAAGGAGGAAAAATGATATGAAGAGATTTCTGACGCTCTGTATGGCGGCCTGCCTGCTTCTTTCGCTGCTTTGCGGCGCACAGGCGGAAGCGCTTGAGGGAGACTGGTTTGAACTGAGCGCGGAGGATACGGTGCTTACCGTGCGCCTGCCCGGCGACGAGGCGAACGGCTACGCGTGGAACGCCGAGTTTTCCGACGAGGATGTGCTCGAGCTTCTGACGATGGAATACGAGAACGGCCAGTGGGCGGCCAGCTACAAGGCGACCGGCAGGAAGACGGGGCTTACGGAGCTGCGTCTTTCCTATGAAAAGGACGGCGCGTTCCCGGCGGCGACCGCCGTGCTCGACCTGAGCGTGAACGATGCGCAGAAGATCGAAATCGAGTCCGCGAAGTACGTGGAAACCTACGCGGATACGTGGGTCGAGATGAGCGAGGACGCGCGCGTGCTCACCGTGCGTCTGGACGCGAACGCCACCACCGGCTACAGCTGGACGTATGAGATCGACAATCCCGCCGTTCTGGAGCTTGTGACCGCCGAATACGCGCCCTTCGAAAACGAAGAGGGACTGCTCGGCGTGGGCGGCGAGTGGGTCGCCAGCTTCCGCGGCCTGACCGCCGGAACGGCGCACCTGACGCTGTACTACGGCAGCGCCGACGACGCCGCGCCCGTGGACACGCGCACGCTCGAAATCGCCGTCGCGGAGGATACGGCGCTGACGCTCAACTTCGTGGAAATGGAAGAGATTCTCGGCTGATTCGAAAAACAATAAAACAGGCGGCTCCGCATCGGTTCGTACCGGCGCGGAGCCGTCCTGTTTATGGGGGAGACAGACTTTGGCAAATCTGGAATTCAATTCGAGATTTGCCGGAGAGCCGCGGGGGGGGGGGGTTATTCGCTTCTCAGTGCCTCGACGGGGTCGCGGCGGGCGGCGAAGCGGGAGGGAATCAGGCCGGCGATGAGGGTCAGCAGCATGCTGATGGCCACCAGCGCCACTGCGCCGTCCACGGGCAGCTTCGCCATATTGGCAATGCCGGTGAGGTTCTGAATGATCGCGTTCGCGGGCAGGATGAGCAGGCAGGAAATGCCGATGCCCATGGCTCCGGCAAGGAAGCCCACGATGAGCGTTTCCGCGTTGAACACGCGGGAAATGTCGCGCTTCGACGCGCCGATGGCGCGCAGGATGCCGATTTCCTTCGTGCGCTCGAGCACGGAGATGTAGGTGATTACGCCGATCATGATGGACGAAACCACCAGCGAAATGGCCACAAAGGCGATCAGCACGTAGGTGATGGCGTCGATGATCGTGGTCACGCCGGAGAGCAGCACGCCGATATAGTCGGTGTAGCGCAGCACGCGCTCCTCGTGTCCCTCCGCTTCCATGCGGGCGTTGTACTCGTCGATGTAGTCGGTGATGGCCTTTTTGGCTTCGAAGTTCTTCGGATAGATCACGATGGAGGACGGCACGGACAGGTCGGCCGCGCCCAGCGTTTTCAGATTCTCCGCGTAGGTCGTCTGCGCGGTTTGCGTCGCCTGCGCGCGCAGCGTTCCGGTGCTGGCCGTCGCTTCCTTCGCGAGCGGCAGGCCGGTAAACACGTCCGTTTCCGGATTTTCCATCTGCGCGCGGACGATTTCGGTTTCGCGGGCGGAGGTGATGTACGCGTCAGTCAGCGATTTCAGATAGCCGATGCTGCCGCCGTTCATGCCGCGCGCCACGGAATCCTCGCTGGGGCGCACAATGCCGACCACGCGCAGCGTGAGTCCGTTTTCGAGCGCCGCCTGAAGCTTGGCCGCGTCTGAGCGAATGTCCTCGTACAGCCCCGTCTCCGGGTTCTTCTCATAGTACGCCGCGGGCAGCACCAGCTGATAGGTGAGGCTCAGAAGCTGCTCGTAGGAATAGCGCTCCTTCTTCAGCTCGAACGACTGGCCGCGCACGAAGCTGGCGAAAAAATAGGAAAGCTCGCTCTGCGGCTTGAGACCCAGCGTGTACAGCGTCATTTCGCTCAGGCTGTTGTCCTCGTTGACCACCAGCACAAGCTCTTCCTTCGATTCGGGCCAGCGCCCGGCGATCACGTCGTATTGCTGATCCAGCAGCGCGCGGTTGTCGATCAGCTCCGTCCACGCGTTCATGCTGCGCCCGCCGAACGCCGTGGACATCGAATTCATGCTGCTCATGTAGGCGTTCATGTCGCCGGACATGCTCATGCCCATCATGCTTTCAAAGACCTTGGACGGGTTCACCTGCAAGGGCTTCTCCCCGTCGGTCGACCAGATCTGAAGGTCTGCGTCGTATTGATAGCTCACATCGCTCGTCAGCGCGCGGAAGTCGGCGTCGCCGTCAATCTGCGCCTTGAACGCGGCCAGATCGTTTTTCTCCACGCCGTTCATCATGGCGGCGAACATGTCGGTCATGATTTCGCCGGAATGGATGTAGCCCTCCTCGCGCGCGCCGTCGTCCGTGTGCTGGCCGCTCATGCTTTCCAGGAGCGCGGAGGAATCCATCGCTTCGGAGGTGATGGTGAGCGGATAGCCGGACAGCGTTTCCTCTTCCACGCGGGAGATATAGCTGCGGAAGCCGTGCGACAGCGACAGAATCAGCGCGATGCCGATGATGCCGATGGAACCGGCGAAGGCCACGAGGATCGTGCGCGTCTTTTTGGTGAGCAGGTTGTTGAGCGACAAGGACAGCGCCGTGAAGAACGACATGCCCGGCTTTTTCACCTTGCCCTGCGGCGCGGGCGCTTTGGTCTCGGGCTCGGCGGGCAGGGTATCGTCCACCACGCGGCCGTCCAGCAGCCGGATGACGCGCGTGGAATACGCCTGCGCCAGCTCCGGGTTGTGCGTGACCATGATCACCAGCCGGTCGCGGGCGATTTCCTTTAAAAGCTCCATCACCTGAACGCTGGTTTCGCTGTCCAGCGCGCCGGTGGGCTCGTCGGCCAGCAGCACGTCCGGGTTGTTGATCAGCGCGCGCGCAATCGCCACGCGCTGCATCTGCCCGCCGGACATCTGCGACGGCTTCTTGTGAAGCTGGTCGCCCAGACCCACGCGCTTCAGCGCTTCCTCGGCGCGCGCCCGGCGCTCGGCGCGGGAAACGCCCGTCAGCGTCAGCGCCAGCTCGACGTTGGCCAGCACCGTCTGATGCGGAATCAGGTTGTAGCTCTGAAACACAAAGCCGATGGTGTGGTTGCGGTACGCGTCCCAGTCCTTCTCGGAAAAGTCCTTCGTGGACTTGCCGCGAATCACCAGATCGCCGGCGGTGGCGTGGTCGAGACCGCCGATCAGGTTCAGAAGCGTCGTCTTGCCGCATCCCGACGGCCCGAGGATCGATACAAATTCATTTTTTCGAAAGGTGATGGAAACGCCGTCCAGCGCCTTCACGCTCTGGCCGCCGGTTCGGTACTCCTTTTCAATGCCAATCAGACTCAGCATGGCCAAAATCCCTCCAATCTTTCCGTATTATAGCACGAGCGTTGCCCGTTCGGGTGAAGTTTCGCGCAAATTCCCGCGCAGCGCGCGGCACAATATCTGGACAACATTATGACGCGCTGCTTCTGGGAAAGCGTCAGTCAAACGCGCACAGATAGCCGGACAGGCGGATGAGACGCTCGTCCACGTCGCCGCGGCCGTAGGCGTTGAGGAAAATGTCGCGGAAGTCGTCGCAGGCGAGGTTTCGGTTCAGCGACCAGAGCGTCCAGAACAGGTCGAAGTGGCGATTTCCCACGCCCGCGCCGCCCGCGTCGATGAACTCGGTAAAGTGAAAATCCTCCAGCATGCAGTTGGGCAGGCAGAAATCGCCGTGGATCAGCGCGTCGTCGCGGAGAAGATTTGCGTGTCGGTCGACGTATCGGCAGACTTCCTCGGCGCTGCCGATGCGCAGATACGCGGCGACGGGAGGATACAGGCTGCGGTTTTCCACGCGTGACCGTTCAAACGTGCCCAGCCATTCGGCGGACAGGCCGCGAATGGGACAGTCGTCCGCGGCGGTTTCGTGCAGCCGCCGCGCCGCGCGTCCCAGCTCCGCCGCAAGGCGCGCGGGTTCGGCGCGGTAGGCGGGGAAGATCGCCGTTTCACCCCGCGCCCGGCGCGACAGCAGAAAATCGCGCGCGCCGGTTTCGTAGGCCAGCACCTCCGGCGCGAAGCCCTTCTCGTGCAGATAGGCCTGCATCGTCGCTTCCCGCGCCAGCCGGCCCGGCGCGTCGGTCTTCAAATATAAGCCGCCGTCCACGTCAAAAAGGGATACGCCCGCGCCGGAGCAGCCCGCGCGGTTCACCTGCTCCTGCGCGCCCTGTATCCGCGCGGCGATGGACGCGGGCAGCTGTGCGTGTTCGTTCGTCTGCATGGAATTCCTCCTGAATTATCGGTCTCGGTCGTTTTCAATGCCCGCGGTGCTTTTCGCGGCGCTTCTGCTGATGAAGCTGGAACTGGTGCGCCGCTTCGGCTTCCTTCTCTTCCTTCGTTCGCTCGCGGCGCTGAACGGCGTTTTGCTCGCGCAGAAGGGAGAGCGCCTGCTGGGCGCGCGTGCCGATGCCGGTGTTTTCCAGCTGGCGGACGGCCTGACGCTGCCTGCGCTTGGGGTTGACGCGTTCGTTTGAGATGCGCTTGACACTTTCGAGGGACGGACTGAAGCGCAGGGTGTAGGCATTTGCCAGCAGCCATGCCTGCACCTCGTAGTCCTTCGGCTCCGCGCCGAAGACGACGCGCGCCACTTCGTAGCGTCCGTCCGTTTCGCGCTCGTACAGACCCACCCAAAAGGGTTCATCAAATAAGACGGTCAGCGTTACGCTTACGTCTGCCATGGGAAATCCTCCTTGAATATGAAGCTGAAACGCGGGAAACGGACAACCAAGGAGGCAGGTTACTGATGAGAGGACGAGCCCCTCACTTCCGGACTACCGGCCGGAACGTGTTTTTATTCCCGCGGTCGCGCCCTTTGGGCGCATATCTTTCTGCGGCAAGGCCGGCGAAATTCGATTTACAAGACGGCTGCGGAATGTCTGCGCGTATGGAAGAAGTCGCGTCTGTCGGCGGTCGAAGCGCGCGGATGCCGCGCGAAGTACTTCCTGCGCAGCGTTCGAAGTCCGCGTCTGCGAGTCAGTAGCGACTCCTGCGCGTACTCGTCGATGGAGTACAGATGGTGAATGAGCGCGTCGGTGACGTCCCGGCCGAAGGCTTCGGACAGGGCGGCGGCGAACGAA